>DASWIN010000328.1:0-3545 GCA_036397655.1 Nitrospiraceae bacterium
GGGGAGATCGGCATCCAGACGATCCGCGCCGGCGATATCGTGGGCGACCATACGGTCATCTTCGGCGGCATGGGGGAGCGGATCGAGGTCACACACCGGGCGCAAAGCCGCGACACATTCGTGCGCGGCGCGCTTCGCGCCGCCCGCTGGGTCGTCAAGCAGCCTCCGGGGCTCTACGACATGCTGGACGTGTTGGAATTGAAACCGGGGGGGCACTGACGCGTCCTCCCTCCCGGCGTCTTCCGTCCTACCCCTTCGGCAGCAGAACTCCGAACATCACGATGATGATGACGACGGCGCCCGCGAGCGTGATGTTTCTGTTGTGGAACGTATCGTGCACCCCGTAAATCAGCACGGCGGTGATGAACGTAAAGTATATCTGGGCGATGCCCTTGTAGCCGCCGCCCGCACCCTCCGCCCATGCGATGGCCGGGGCACAAGCCAGTGTCAGCCCTGTCAAGGTTCCAAGAAATCGCCTCATGGCATCTCCCTCCTTTGAGATGTGCGCTTCGCGAACTCACAGGCCCTGAAAACACAGACGCCCTGTAACGCGCATAGGCGCCCAGGGCGTCTGCCATTGATTCTGCGGCTGTCGGACAGTTGGTGTAAACAGCTTAACCCCGGGTCCATGAAGGGCCTCGCAAGTCGTTCTTAATGATCTAGCCTGCGCTTCTCGTGCCCCCTTGTCAATCCTACTTTGGCCTACTTTGGCCTACTTTGGCCTGCTTGGGCCTGCTTGGGCCTGCTTGGGCTTGTTCGGGCCTGTTTGAGCTTTGATGGGCCTCCTTGGGCCTTCATAGGCCTTCGGAAGACGCAAGTCGGCGGAACCGTGGGCGGTTGTTATTCCTGGTGGACCGGGGACCCGGTAGGCTTGAATGCCGGGGCAACGACGGTGGAGCCGCACGCATGGCAGACGACTGCATGCTTGCCCCGCTCATAGCTGATCAGGCGGGTGCAGTGCGGGCAGCAGAGCAGGGCCGTCAAGGGGACGCTTGAGAGTTTGGTTACAGGCGGTTTCATATTATCAGCCCGGTCGAGAAATGCGGCGGTCTAGGCACGCCCCTGCGCGCCACGTGCTTCAATCGATCACATGGATTGAAACGGTCTCGCGTGAGTACCGGCCCCGCCGAATGCCGCTCGTGACGGATCAGGAACTGGGGGTCCCGTACTTAGCGGATGGCGAGGGCGCGAGCCGTCAACGGTCGGGGTTCAGGTTCCGCTGGCTTCCGCCGTCCGCAGTTCAGACATGCATAGACGGTGATCGCCAGGCCGGCATCCAGATCCACAGCCCGTTCCATTATCAGAGTGCCTTTGCACTTATCGCAAGCTTTCATGTTGGTACTGTAGCATGCGTCCGGCGGTCTGACCATCGGGCAGAAGTCCCTTACCCGCCGGTCAAAGGGCCTCTTGCGCCAGACGGCCTATGGGCCGTTTGGACCCCTAGGAGCCTGTCCGACATTGACCTTTCTACTGCGGTAAACGATCTGCGGCCATCTGCGTCGTTCTCGGCCAGAAAAAATCCTCAATGTATTCCAGTGAATACACCTCCGGTTTTTTCAGGTCTGCGGCCTTGCATCTGACCGCACCTCCTTCGCCTCGTGACGAACGGCAATGTCAGACAGGCTCCTTGCTGGGCGGAGAGAGGCGTTTCTTGACAGACCTGGAAGCGCCTCGTACGATGAGACGCCGTTAGGAGAGGCTGCGAATGGGAATTATTCGATTAATGCTCGTTGTCGGCGTGCTGGTGGTCGCCTATTTCCTGCTGCGGAGCGCGATCAAGGAATTCCGCGGGCTCAAGGGGCCTTTCCAGCCACCGGCCAGCCGGAACGACATGGTGCAGGACCCGGTCTGCAAGACCTACGTGCCGCGGGGCTCCGCCGTATCGGCCGACGTCGGCGGCCAGACCTACCTCTTTTGCAGCCGCGACTGCGCCGACACCTTCCAGAACAAGATCGGGCAGTCTTAAATCTATTCGCAGGACGATCAAAAAGGCCGCCCAGCAAGGCCGCAGGGAACCCGGCGACTGAGACGTACGCTTTTCGGTACGTCGCAGGGAGACGGGTGACTGAGAACGAAGCTGGCGGGCTTTTTCAGCGTCCAGCTCTAGCAGCCCGAGTAACTGGACGAACTCAGCTTCCCCTCCTCGTCGAACTTCAGGGTGATCTGGCACTGGGTGGGAGTAAAGTTGCCCAAGGGCAGGCCTGTCTTGCCGCCGGAGATTCTGAAATAGGTCCAGGTTTCCCCCCCGAAGAACCGCGGGGACTTGCCGGTCGGATCGCCCCAATTTTTCTCAAACCACGCCTTCTCTTTGCCTTCCAACTCGGCGGGGTCCAAGGAGGCATCCAAATAGGGGTTGCTGCTGCAGCCGGCAAGCAGGCCCATCGCCAGGCACAGTCCAAGTAGTCGATCTTTCATGGCATCTCCTTCCCGGGTCTAAGATGCAGGCGCTGTTGTGTTGATTCTAACCGCCGCCTGAAACCCTGTCAAAGTTGCGTTCGGACCCGGATGCTCTTACAATAATCTTATCGATCAGCCGATGGCGTGATCGTGTCTCACCGCGCGAAAGGAGCCGGTCATGAAATTCTTTCTCGACACCGCCAATGTGAAGGAAATTTACGAAGCCGCCAGCCTCGGCATGCTGGACGGCGTCACAACCAACCCCTCGCTGGTGGTCAAGGAAGGCCGCAGCTTCAAGGAAATGCTCCAGGAGATCTGCAAGATCGTGGACGGCCCGATCAGCGCCGAGGTGGTCAGCGTCGAAGCCGACGCGATGGTCAAGGAAGGGCGTGAGCTTGCCAAAATTCATAAGAACATCGTGGTCAAGTGCCCCCTGATCCCCGAGGGGATCAAAGCCACCAAGAAACTCTCGTCGGAAGGCATCCGCGTCAACGTGACTCTGTGCTTCTCCCCCACGCAGGCCATTTTGGCCGCCAAGGCCGGTGCCTGGTGCGTGTCGCCGTTTATCGGACGGCTGGACGACATCAGCTCGAGCGGCATGGATTTGATCCGCCAGATCATGACGATCTACAAGAACTACGACTACAAGACCCTCGTGCTGGTGGCCAGCGTGCGGCATCCGCAGCACGTGGTCGAGGCGGCGCTGGTCGGCGGGCACATCTGCACGATGCCGTTTTCGATTTTCCAACAGCTCTTCAAGCACCCGCTGACGGACCTGGGCCTGAAGAAGTTCCTCGACGACTGGAAGGCGAAAGGGCAGCAGTAGCGGCGCGAGGCCATGGAACAATCCTGACGATGCAAACAGCGACTCACCAGAAAGCCTCATCGTTGCTCCTGGCCCGGTGCCAGTACCCCATTCACTGGCACAAGGGCAAAGGCACGTGGACTGCCTGGCCGGTCGGGCTGCCGGTTACGGCCATGGATACGACGAGGGAAAAGACGCGGCGGCGGCTGTACTGTGCCATTCAAAGCCATCTGGAATGCTTGATCGAACGCAAGCTCCCTCGTGGCAGAGCCGGGCTAACGAAGGGACAACAGTAGCAGCGCTGCGGCATAGCCGTTCGCTCCCAACACCTCCCGGAGCGACC
>DASWIN010000329.1:0-1743 GCA_036397655.1 Nitrospiraceae bacterium
GGATCATAGTACCGATTGCGCATGTACATCAAGCCGGACATGTCCCGCTTGTCCTGGATCAGGCTGCCGAACCACTCGGGGAGATCGCGGTCCACCGTTCCCCGAAACGCCCCATTGCGGTACCTCTGTGCGAGGGTATCCGCCCATCAAGTCAAACGCCGCCCTCCTCAGCCGCTCTCGAGCGGGCCGGCGCGCACCATGGAGGGGCCCGGCTCCAGTTAACATGACCTTCGGTTATGTTGACGCTTCAGCGCGAGTGGCCGGGCGGCCGAGGGGCCGTGCGCATCATGGGCCCATTATGCGCACCGAGCGCACAGCCCGAGGGGTCCACCAATCGAGAGGAATGCGGCCTCTGATTCACTGATGTGGTCGGAATAGGAGCGGCTCGATCCAAGGAGGTAACCCGGCCTCCTGAAGGGACTGTTGAACCCGCGCACGGCGATCCGACTCGGTCCACCACGGTTCGCGGAGACCGGCCTCAACTTGGTCAGCCCACTGGGGACCTTCGGGTAGAGCCTTTCGCAGGAAGGAGGCCTGCGCCCTGACGCACGCAGCCTCTATCCTGCTGCGCAGAGCCGGGATGTACGGAACGCCGCGCCGGGCAATTCTCAAGTGCGTGGCCTCGTGAACCAGCGCGCTGGCGAGGAGCGTTGGCGGAACACCTATGACGTGACGCCCAGCGAGATGCACGCCACCCCACTTGTCGTATGCCGTGTATGATCCCGGCCACACGAGGATATGGCGCACATGCCTGCTCACGACTCCCAACCCGCGTGGATCAACATCATGAAGAAGGTCAAGTGCTGCCCTGATCGTGTCGATACACTCTTTCCGGTCGACGGTAGGGTCCGACAGCACGACGTTGACGCCACGCACCGAATGCCGGGGTTGGAGCGCTAGGAACACTCTCCCGAGCCAGCCGACAATGACGTTCCGCACAGCTGCTACGATAGCGCGAAGCCTCGCAGACCTTCGCTCAGTTTGGTTCCTGCTCACGTTCCGGTGGTTTTCCTTCCCCAGACTCGATCTGGTCCGCCTTCTGCTCCTGGACCTGCTCCTGACGCGCTCGCTCCCTTTCAATGATCTCCCTTTGCAGCTCACCCTCGGTCGCTGCGGTTCCTACGATAATCTTTATCTTGATCTTCAACCTATCCCACCAAGAGAGTCCCTTGGCGAATAGGACGGTCGCACCATCCGCGACAGCTTGAGGGCCGCCATTCTCCACCCAGTATTTGGTTGCGAGGATTCCGGCACCGAGCGTAAAGCCCGCCGCAACTACATCACCCGGGCCAGGGAGCGGAGTGTCCGCTGCCGCAGATGCACCCGCCGCCGCAAGTAGCAGCTTGCACTCAGGGCACAGCCCGAACGGATCGCTGAAATTGATCGGGTCCCCGCCAGCAAACCCGTACAGATTCAGCCCGCCCGCGAGCCCGATGGGATCTTCTTGCGTGAATCGCCCGGTGGCTGGATCATAGTAGCGGTTGCGCATGTAGATCAAGCCGGACTCATCCGCCTTGTCCTGGATGAGGCTGCCGAACCAGTCGGGGAGATCGCGGAATGGGGCCTCGGGATCGCTGTGGAAGGCATTGCGGTACGAGGCCGGGAATTGGAAGTCCCAGGTCACGAGCTCCGTGCCCGTGGTGTCCGTGCCGGCGTCGTACGCGCCCCGCCAGTTCGTGTGTGGGAGCACGACGCGCGTGAGATCGTCAAAGTCCATCCGGAACAGGTCGAGCGGTGCGTCCA
>DASWIN010000330.1:0-3790 GCA_036397655.1 Nitrospiraceae bacterium
GCGCGGCCGCGTGGCCTTCACTCCGGACGAAGCGCGCGCCATCGCCGAGGAGCTGGGCGGACGGGTCGTAGTCAAGGCGCAAATCCACGCCGGCGGGCGCGGCAAGGGCGGCGGCGTGAAACTCGCGGCCAACCCCGGCGAAGCCGCCGAGTGGGCCGCAAAAATCATCGGCATGAACCTCGTCACCCACCAGACCGGCCCCGAGGGCCGCAAGGTGAAGCAGGTTCTGGTGGAAGAGACGCTCCCCATCGAGCGCGAGCTTTACCTAGGCGTGGTTCTCGACCGTGAGCAGGCCAAGCCGGTGTTCATGGCCTCTGCCGCGGGTGGCATGGACATCGAGGAAGTAGCCGCCAAATCGCCCCGCAAGATTCTGAAGGAGACGATCGAGCCGGGCATCGGACTTGCCGAGTTCCAGGCGCGCCGCCTGGCGTTTGGGATCAAAATCCCCGTCGAAGCGGTCAGCGCCGCCGTTGACGCGATGACCGCGCTCGCCACGGCCTACGAAGCCTGCGACGCCAGCCTGCTTGAGATCAATCCGTTCATTCTCACCACGGACGGGCGCGCCGTCGCGCTCGACGCGAAGCTGAACATCGACGACAACGGCCTTTTCCGGCACCCTGAATTCGCCAAGCTGCGCGACCTCGATGAGGAAGAACCGCTCGAAACCGACGCCATCGACCACGGCCTGAACTACATCAAGCTCGACGGCAACGTCGGCTGCATGGTCAACGGCGCCGGCCTCGCGATGTCGACCATGGACATCATCCAGCACGCCGGCGGCAGTCCCGCGAATTTCCTCGACGTGGGCGGCGGCGCCAACGCGGACCAGATCAAGAACGGCTTCCGCATCATTCTCTCCGACCCCAACGTCAAGGCCATTTTGATCAATATTTTCGGGGGCATTCTGCGCGTCGACGTGCTCGCCGAGGGCGTCGTCGCCGCCGCGCGCGAGCTGCATATCGAGGCGCCCATCGTGCTGCGGCTGGAAGGCACCAAGGTCGAAGAAGGCCGCAAGATTCTCCAGGAATCCGGGCTGAACTTCACCGTGGCCCCCAACATGAAAGAGGCGGCGGAAAAAGTCGTCGCGCTGGCCAGCTAGAGCCCGGAGATAGTGACATGAGCATTCTTGTTGACGAGAATTCCCGCATCGTGGTCCAGGGCTTCGGCCGCGCCGGCCAGTTCCACGCCCAGCAGTGCATCGAATACGGCTCGAAAATCGTGGCCGGCGTCACGCCGGGAAAAGGCGGCACGGAGCAGATCGGCGTCCCGGTGTTCAATACGCTGCGCGAAGCAGTGAAGAAGACCAAGCCGAACGTCTCGATCATTTTCGTCCCCGCCAGCGCCGCGGCCGACGCCATCATGGAAGCCGCCGACGCCAAGCTGCCCCTCGCGGTCTGCATCACCGAGGGAATTCCAGTGGCCGACATGGTCAAGGCCTGGAAATTTCTCCAGGGCAAACGCACCCGCCTAATCGGCCCCAACTGTCCCGGCATCATCTCGCCCGGCAAGTGCAAGCTGGGCATCATGCCCGGCTATATCCACAAGCAGGGGAACGTCGGCGTCGTCTCGCGCTCGGGCACGCTGACCTACGAAGCCGTCGGCCAGTTGACGGCGATGGGCATCGGCCAGTCGACCTGCATCGGCATCGGCGGCGACCCGATCATCGGTACCACTTTCGTCGACGCCCTGAAGCTGTTCAACCAGGATCCCGACACCCACGCCATCATCATGATCGGCGAGATCGGCGGGACGGCGGAAGAGCAGGGCGCGGCCTACATCAAGCGCTACGTGAAAAAACCGGTCGCCGCCTTCGTAGCCGGGCGCACCGCGCCCCCAGGCCGCCGAATGGGCCACGCGGGCGCGATCATTTCCGGCGGAAAAGGAACGGCCGAAGACAAGATCGCCGCCCTCGAATCCGCTGGCATAGCCGTAGCCCCAACCCCAGCCGACATGGCAGCCACCCTAGCCAAGCTGCTATAGGTCCACCACCAAACCAACAGGTTTGAAAGATTTTCTTTGCGTCCTTTGCGTCCTTTGGAATACCAGGCTAAGCCTGGCTGATCTTGTGAACTGAAAGGAGTTCACCATGTAAATTGCTCATTCGTGCATGTAGCGGAACCGGAGCGGGTCGGAGCAATCCGGCTGGTGGAAACCGGGGAAGCAAACCTGCGAGCCGTAACGCAAGTGAACCCGATTCGGCCTCGTGACGCTTATGGAGGTGGCCAGTCTGCCAAAGATGATGAAGCCTGTGATCGGCGGGGAAGCAATGAGCAAGCACCCGTCGGACCTTCCGGGGTGGTTGGGGACAGCGCGCAGGAATAGATCAGTCGAGGAACCTGGGAGACCCGGCAGGGCGGGGGAAGGGCAACCGGACCCCAACGGCCCGAGGGAATACATAACCGAGGGGCGGCCCTGGCCGGGAGTCGGAGAGGCCCATAGTAGCGCGGAAGTCCGTTAACGCGGATGGAGCCAAGGGGCCTTACTGAAACATTGCTGATGGAAGAGGAAAGGAGAACCGCTTGGAAGAAACTCCCACTACGGAACAACGGCAGCATATCGAAGCCCTGAAGAAACAGGCGAGCGGAGACGGACTGCCGGATAAACTCTCTTTGCTGAGACAGAAGCTGAACCAAAAGGCCAAGCAGGAGCCGAAGTTCCGGTTCTACGTGTTGTATGACCGGATCTACCGGCGCGATGTGCTGGAGGCGGCATGGGCGCGGGTGCGAGCCAACCAGGGCGCGCCTGGGGTGGATGGCGTGTCGATCGAACAGATCGAAGCGTTGGAAGCCGGTGTGAAGGGGTTCCTGGATGACATTCAGGAATCGCTGCGCAGCAAGACCTATACGCCGAGAGCGGTACGGCGCGTCTACATACCGAAAGCGAATGGGAAACAGCGGCCGTTGGGCATCCCGACGGTGCGCGACCGGGTGGTCCAGATGGCGGCCCTGTTGATCCTGGAGCCGATCTTCGAAGCAGATTTCGAGGATTGCTCCTACGGGTTCCGTCCGGGGCGTTCGGCACACCAGGCGCTGGAGGAGATACGCGGGCATGTGAAAGCCGGGTATCGGGCGGTGTATGACGCGGACCTAAAAGGCTACTTCGATTCGATTCCGCACGACAAGCTTCTAGCTTGCGTGCGCATGCGAGTGGTGGACCGGAGTGTGCTCAAATTAATCCGGATGTGGCTGGAGACCCCAGTCGTAGAACCGGGTGAGGAGGGCAAGCCGGAGCGATGGAATCGACCGCGCAAGGGTACTCCCCAAGGCGGAGTGATTTCGCCGCTGCTCAGTAACTTGTACCTGCATTGGTTCGACAAGCTGTTTCATCGAGCCGATGGGCCGGCCGAGTGGGCGGGGGCCAAGATGGTGCGTTATGCCGACGATTTCGTGGTGCTGTCGCGCTATCAAGGGACCCGTCTGACGGGTTGGATCGAATCGAAAATCGAAGGCTGGCTGGGGTTGGAGATCAATCGGGAGAAAACACGGGTGGTGAATCTGAAGGAAGAGGGAGCGAGTCTGGATTTTCTGGGATTCACGTTCCGCTATTACGACGACCTGAAAGGGCAAGGGTGGCGGTATCTCAATGTGAGCCCGTCGGCGAAGGCCTTGAAGAAGGAGCGGGAAAAGCTGCACGAGATGACCAATCATCGCCAGTGCTTCAAGCCGATTCCGCAACTGATTGAGGAACTCAACCGGCACCTGGAAGGCTGGAAGAACTACTTCGACTTTGGATATCCGCGGGTGGCCTTCGGAGAGATCAACACGTATGTTCGATACCGTCTCAGGCAGCA
>DASWIN010000331.1:0-2825 GCA_036397655.1 Nitrospiraceae bacterium
CGATTTCAACAACAACCTGTCGCAGGGCACGAGCTTCGTCTTCGGGTTGACGAAGTCGTTTCAGACGCAGAAATCGTAACGGTCGGAGGGGGAGGGCAGAACGCCCTCCCCCTCGAGCTCGCATGGAAGGGAAGAGACATATGAAGAAGTGGATGGTGATGGCAACCCTCGGCATGGTCGTTCTTGCGTTCCTGTCCGGATTTGCCGGAAGCCGGGCCCTGGCGATGGGCAAGCGGCCGCCGCTTGCCGGCATGCCGGCGGCGGATTTCACGCTCACCGATCTCAATGGTCAGGAGCAACGCCTCATCCAGTATCGGGGGCAGATCGTGCTCCTGAATTTCTGGGCGACCTGGTGCAAGCCCTGCACGACGGAGATGCCGGCGATGCAGTCCGCCTATGACCGGCTGCGCGAGAAGGGCTTCGTGGTCCTGGCGGTAAACGAGTTGGAGGACGACGACAAAGTCCGCGAGCACATCCGGACGTACCAGCACACGTTCCCTGTGCTGATGGATCGCGAGAATCGCGTCGCCAATCTCTACGGCGTCTACGGCCTTCCGGTCAGCGTGTTCATTGACGAAGCCGGCATCGTACAGGCCTATATCAAGGGCGGGCTGCTGACGGAACAAAAGATCTCGGAGGAAATCGCCCGGATCCGGGCCGCCAAACCGATCCGGGCCGCGGCGCGTTGATTTCACCCGCCCTCCCGCGTATAGTCCGCCTACGCTTTTCGAGGGGCGATATATGATGACGCGCGGCCTCACCCGATTGCTGTCGATCACCCTTGTGCTCGTATTCTGCCTGCCCGGTCCGGCCCTCGCCGCTGACAGCAAAGCCCACGATCAGTATCTCCAGGCCGCCAAGCTCTTCGAACAGGAAAAGTACGATGCGGCGATCGTCGCGCTGAAGAAGGCGGTCCGGCTCCAACCCAGGTTTCCCGAAGCCTACCGTCTGCTGGGAGAAGTCTACTTCGAAGGGAAGCGGCGGCCGTCCGACGCGATCGCCGCGCTGAAACAGGCGATCCAGCAGAAAGCCGAATTCCCGGAGGCCCATTACCATCTTGGGAATGTGTATCAAGCGCAGGGCAAATTCGCGGACGCCGAACAGGCCCTGCGGCAGGCGATCAAGCTGAACCCGAAATACGAAGAAGCCTACTGGATCATGGCCCGGCAATTCCAGCGCAACCGGCGCAGTGACCGGGCGGTACAGACGTACCACGACCTGCTCGCCATCAATCCGAATCACGCCGGCGCGCTGTACAGCATGGCCATGGTGTATGACGGGCAGGGTGACGACAAGAAGGCGCGTGAGGCCCTGGAGCATCTGACCAAAGTGGACCCCACGCATCCGGACGCCTGGTATCTGTTGGGGCGGATAGAAGAAAAGGAACGTCACGTCCCTCAGGCGATCACCGCCTATCGGATGGCCGTGTCGGCCAAGCCGGACCTCGTGGACGCCCATTTCAACCTGGCGTTTCTGTACCGGAGCGAAGGGAAGATACAGGAGGCGTTGAAGCGCTTCGAGGAGGTCATCCGCCTCCGGCCCGAATATGCGGAGGCGCACCTGAATCTGGGCGGGCTCTATGCCAACATGGGCAAACTGGACCCTGCCGAATACGAATACGAAATGGCCGTGCGGCTCAAGCCGACTCTCGCCGAAGCCCATTACAGCCTGGGCCTCTTCTACGAGTCGCATCGCAGGGACATGGGCAAGGCGCTGGCGGCCTACCGGAAATACGTCGAGCTGGGCGGTCGGGACGAACGCATCGAACGGATCGTCGGGCAAGCCGGCCGGTAGGCGCCGAAGGCACCTGCGGGGCTTGCGCGAAAAGTGGTCGTGCGCGACTCGCAAGAAGGACTTTCGACGAGTCTCGCCTTTCTCGCACGTCCCGCGAGTCCCGCTGGCGTGCCTGCCTACCGTCTGATCCGTCCGAACGTGTGGTAGTACGGCCGCCAGTAGTAGGAGGGCGGATAATAGTAGTAGGGGATGTGGGAGAACGACTCGGGGCGCTGCCAGACCTTCAGTGCTTTGATCTCCACAGTCGGGTAGGTATAGTCCGTCTCGTCGAGTTTATCGGTCACGGCGCCGGTGACTTCACCGACGAGCGTCAGGCGCGTCCCGGGCGGGATCGTGGCCGGATCCAGAAACTCCTTTTGGACGGCGATGAAGCGCCCCCGTGACGCCGTGCGGTCCAGCCCGGGCTGAAGCGAGCCGTCCAGCGGAATTTCCAACACCTCGATCCTGGTTCCCTCCTTCAGTCGCTTGGCCGACAGCACCTCGCCGCCGAGGACCAATAGATGTCCGCGGTAGGAATCCGGCAATTCGCGCAACTGAGGGAAGGTCAGGCTCTTGTCGAGCTGGGCCTGGAGCGAGGCGGGGATGACGCTGCCGGACGCGCATCCGGCAAGAAACGTCGCGCCCAGGATGCTCAGTAGTCGTATCGGCACCGACCGGATCATAATCCATTATAACAGAGGCATCCCAACCCGCATCATTCATGAGGGTTCGTGACGAAACCGCCCACTTGTTGAGCCGGTTGAGCCCGTTCGGCCCGTTTCACCGTTAACGGCATTAACGGGCATAACCGGCATAACAGGCTTAACACTCTGCCGTGAGGCGTATCGGCGGTTGCAGTAGAAGCCATAATGAATGATGCGGGTTAAGATGGGATTGGCTATAATGGCCGAGTTTTTGCCCGCCTTCGCAGAGAGTCACGGGAGTAACTTGTGGCTGCTGTGAGGCGGGCATCCGTCGTAGCCTTGGCGAAGGCGGATGTGCTCCCGGCCTTCGCAGCCGAAGCTGCTTCGGCGGAGTAGGCTCGGCGGGTT
>DASWIN010000332.1:0-2941 GCA_036397655.1 Nitrospiraceae bacterium
CTGCGCGCATCGAGCGAACACCGCCCACTTTGATAACAATTCGAATGAATCTTGTGTGTGCGCTCGGCGAGCACAGGAGTAAGCCCGCTGCGCCTAGGCCGTCCGCCTACGCCCCGTGGCATTTCTTATACTTCTTCCCGCTCCCGCAGGGGCAGGGGTCGTTGCGGCCGACCTTGTCGGCGGTACGGTGGACCGGGGCCTGCGGTTTCGGCTCTTCTTCGCCTCGGTTGAAGCTCATGCGGGCGGGAATCGCAGGCTGGCGGACGACCGGCGGCGGTTCTTCGCCGCGGACGGCCTGGACGTGGAAGAGCCGGTCGAGCACGTCGCCCTTGATGCGGCTCATCATGGCGGCGAACATGTCGTAGCCTTCGCGCTTGTATTCGATCAACGGGTCCTTCTGCCCGTAGCCGCGCAGGCCGATGCCGTCGCGCAGATGGTCCATGGACAATAAGTGATCCTTCCAGTGATAGTCGATGACCTGGAGCATGACCATCTTCTCCAGTTGCCGCATCAACTCCGGGCCCAGATCCGCTTCCTTCTGCTGGTAGGCTTTCTGGACGGTGTCGTGCAGTTCCTGCCGGAGCGCGTCGGGTCCGAGATCCTTCAATTCCTCAGCCGTGCCGGGGCCGCTGCCGTTGTGCACGATCGTCAGACCGAACTGGGCGTGCAGCGACTCGAAGAGGCCGGGGAAATCCCATTCCTCCTGGTACTGTTCCTTCGGACAGTGGACGGCGAGCAGCGAGTCCACGACCTTCGTCGTCATGTTCGTGACCTGCTCGGAGAGGTCCTCGCCGGCGAGGATGGCGCGGCGGTGCTTGTAGATGACCTCGCGCTGCTTGTTCATCACGTCGTCGTATTCGAGGAGCTGCTTGCGGATGTCGAAGTTGTGCGCCTCGACCTTCTTCTGCGCGTTGGCGATCGCGCGCGTGACCATGCCGTGCTCGATCGGGACCCCTTCCTCCATGCCGAGCTTGAGCATCATCTGCGAGACGCGTTCGGAAGCGAAGATGCGCATCAGGTCGTCTTCGAGCGAGAGGTAAAACCGGGACGAGCCCGGGTCGCCCTGCCGGCCCGAGCGGCCGCGCAACTGGTTGTCGATGCGGCGGCTCTCGTGCCGCTCCGTGCCCAGGATGTGCAGGCCCCCGATGGCCACGACTTCCTTCCGGTCGTCCTCGCATTCCCTGGTGATCTTGTCGAGCACGGCTTTCTTCTGGTCCTCGGGCAGGCCCTCGTTGTCTTCCTGGTACAGCCACCGCTTGTAGAGAAAGTCCGGATTCCCGCCGAGCACGATGTCCGTGCCGCGTCCGGCCATGTTGGTGGCGATGGTCACCGCGCCTTTCACCCCCGCCTGCGCGATGATCTCCGCCTCTTTCTCGTGGAATTTGGCGTTCAGGACATTGTGCTTGATGCCGTTCCGCTTGAGGTGCCCGGCCAGGCGCTCGGATTTTTCAATGGAGATGGTGCCGACGAGGACCGGCTGGCCACGCTCGTAGCAGTCCTTGATCTCTTCGGCGATCGCGTTGAATTTCTCCTTCTCGGTCCGGTAGACGACGTCGGCGTAGTCCTTGCGGATCATCGTACGGTTGGTCGGGATCACGTTCACGTCGAGGTTGTAGATCTTCGCGAACTCGGACGCTTCCGTGTCGGCGGTGCCGGTCATGCCGGCCAGTTTCTTGTACATGCGGAAATAGTTCTGGAAGGTGACGGAGGCCAGCGTCTGGTTTTCATTGGCGATCTTGACGCCTTCCTTGGCCTCGACGGCCTGGTGCAGGCCGTCGCTCCAGCGGCGGCCCGGCATCAGACGGCCGGTGAACTCGTCCACGATGAGGACCTCGCCGTCCTTTACCACGTAGTCCACGTCCCGCTTGTAGATGGCGTGCGCCTGCAGCGCCTTGATGACGTGGTGGACCTGGTCCATGTTGGCCGCGTCGTAGAGATTGTCCACGCCGAGGAGCTTCTCGACGTGCGCGTTGCCGTCGTCCGTCAACGCGGCCGTTTTTGTCTTTTCTTCGATCGTGTAGTCCCGCTCGATCTTGAGCTGCGGGATGATGCTGTTGATGCGGTAGTAGAGATCGGTGGTCTCTTCCGTGGGGCCGGAAATGATGAGCGGCGTGCGGGCCTCGTCGATCAGGATGCTGTCCACCTCGTCCACGATGGCGTAGTTCGGTTCGCGCTGCACGCACTGATTGATGTCATGCACGATCAGGTTGTCCCGCAGGTAATCGAAGCCGAATTCGTTATTGGTCCCGTAGGTGATGTCCGCATGGTAGGCCTCCTGCCGCGTGCAGGGCCGGAGATGCTGGAGGCGCTTGTCCGCGGCGTCGTAGGCCGGGTCGAAGAAGAACGAGGCGTCGTGCTGGATCACGCCGACCGAGAGGCCGAGCGCGTGATAGACCTGTCCCATCCACTGCGCATCGCGCTTGGCCAGGTAGTCGTTGACGGTGATGAGATGCGCGCCCCTGCCTTCCAGGGCGTTCAGGTAGATCGGGAGGGTGGCCACGAGCGTCTTGCCTTCGCCGGTTTTCATTTCCGCGATGCGGCCCTTATGGAGGATGATGCCGCCGATGAGCTGGACGTCGAAATGCCGCATCGTGAGGCGGCGCATGCCCGCCTCGCGGCAGACGGCGAAGGCCTCCGGCAGGAGGGCGTCCAGGGCTTCTCCGTCGGCCAGCCGCTTTCTAAAGACCTGCGTCTTGTCGGCCAGCGCCTGGTCGGAGACGGGTTTCAAGGCCGGCTCGAGCGAGTTGATGTGGTCGACAACCGGCCGGAGCGCCTTGATTTCCCGGTCGTTCTTGCTGCCGAAGAGGATGTTGAGAATTCGTGTGAGCATGAGAAATTCCTGGATTTCACGGGAGTATACCCGATTTCACGCGCCAAATCCCACCACGGGGAGATTACTTGACATGGAGGATACCGGCCTTTACTATTTGCAGCGATGTTG
>DASWIN010000333.1:0-2294 GCA_036397655.1 Nitrospiraceae bacterium
GCCTGGCTCGGGTGGCAGAGCCTGCCCCTGATCATCCTGTTGTCGTCACTGGTCGGCGCCGTGGTGGGAATCACTTTCATTTTGCTCTTCGGCCGTGACCGCCACCTGCCCATTCCCTTCGGCCCGTTCCTGTGCGTGGCCGGATGGGTCGCGCTGCTGTGGGGTGACACGCTGACGCGTTACTACCTGCAGTTTGCCCGCCTCACGCCCTGAACCCGGCACCCATGTTACGCGTAGGCCTGACCGGCGGCATTGGCAGTGGCAAATCCACCATCGCGTCGCTGCTCGTGATGCGTGGAGTACCCGTCATCGATACCGATGAGATCGCGCGCGCCCTGACGGAACCCGGCCAGGAATGTTATGACGAAATCGTCCGCATCTTTGGTGATGCCATCCTGGATGGAAACCGCCGGATCAACCGGGACCAACTGCGCGAACGCGTCTTCGACAATGCCGACGAACGCCACCGTCTCGAAGCGATTCTGCACCCGCGCATCCGCGTCATCGTCCGGGACAGGCTGACCACACTCGAGGCGCCCTATGTCATCGTCGTGGTTCCGCTGCTGATCGAGTCCGGCTTTACCGATCTCGTGGACCGTGTCCTGGTCGTGGACACGCTGGAAAATGTGCAGATCCAGCGTACCGCCGCCCGCAGCGGACTCAGCGAGCCGGAAATACGCAAGATCATGGCGGCACAGGCAAGCCGTGCGCAGCGGCTGCAGCTGGCGAATGACGTAATCGAAAATAATGGCGACCGGAAGCAGCTTGAGGCCGAGGTGGAGCGCATGCACCAGTGGTACCTGTCGCTCGCGACCACGACAAAAAAATCCAACTAGGAATACCGGCTGCGCCGGCCCCGAAGATGGCGAGCAAGCTGCCTCAAAACCGTCGCGAGCGACCGTCAGCCGTGTGAGGGTGAGGCGGAGATTTCACGAACGTCCGGTGGGTGAGCAGCGCAAGTCGCGAACGCCCGACCAGGGATGGTCGGGCTGGACTTCGAGCGACGCAAGGATTGCGAAGCGAGAAGTTCGTGCCGCCGAACGGGCCGCCAGGGATGGTGGCCCCGGGCTTTCCCGCGCAGCCGGATGGCGCCGCGGGAAAGGAGCGCAGGAACCGGAGTGGACACGACAGTCCATGAGGGCGAGAGCGAAACCGGCGAAGCAGCGCTTCGCCCGCTCGCAGCGCTTGGCGCCTGTGGCGCCGGGCCGGACCGCCGAAGGCGGCCGAGCACCGCCCGATCCCGGATCACGGACGCGCAGCAGTTTTTGGGGCGGCTTCTCAGGCCGGCCTGGCCAGGCGCTTATGCAGCGGGCTGTGGCGCGGGAAGTGCGCCAGCAAAAAATGCATCTGGTCCGCCAGAATCCGCTTGCCTTGCAGGTAGATGTACTCGGCGTGGGTCGGCGTGAACGGCACCGCCAGCAGTTCCAGTCCGGCCTGCTCCGGCGAGCGACCGGCCTTGTGGTTGTTGCAGCGCTTGCAGGCGGTGACGACGTTGTTCCAGGTGTCGGTGCCGCCCACGCTCAGCGGGACGACATGGTCGCGCGACAGGCCGCGGGAGGAAAACTGCTCGCCGCAATACAGGCACAGGTGCGCATCGCGGGCGAACAGCGTCTGGTTGTTGAGTGGCGGGACGTAATGCGCGCG
This sequence comes from Nitrospiraceae bacterium, assembly GCA_036397655.1. Classification (GTDB taxonomy): domain Bacteria; phylum Nitrospirota; class Nitrospiria; order Nitrospirales; family Nitrospiraceae; genus 2-02-FULL-62-14. Next base: position 1,645 of record DASWIN010000333.1, read on the forward strand.
CGCCTTCAGGATCGCGTGACTGTCGCCGTGGGTGGCGATGATGGAATTGATTTCGAGGACGGAGCGCCTGCCGGAGATGGCGTTGTAGCCACCGCGGATCTGGTACAGCGGCACCCCGCAGGTGTAGGCCACCTGCCCCAGGTGATAGACCCTAACGGCCTCTTTGAAGTCGATCCATTCGAGTGGCATCCCGGAGGCATCGGTCCTCAAGACTTGCTGATTCAGCGCATACACAGCGTGCCTTTCCTGACTCCTCATACATTACGGCCGGTATTTATGTCAGAAAATTCGGGGCTTGTACATAGTAAAACCGCCGCGCCCCGGGCGGGCCACACTTTCACTGCCTCCCTTAAGGATAGCTGATACCCGGGTACAGGGGTGAGCCGCGAAGCGGCGAACGGGCGCACAGGAGCGAGCGGCCCGGCCAAGGGTGAGGCGGAGCTTTGCTCGCCCCGCCCCGGGGGCTCGCCCCTTCGCGCTCCGGGGCCGGCGTCGCTTCGCTCCGCCGTCCAATTCTGCTCCCGGCAGAATTGTCGCGAATGTCCGGTGGGTAAGCGGCGCAAGCCGCGAACGCCCGACCAGGGAGGGTCGGGCTGGACTTCGAGCGAAGCAAGGATGGCGAAGCGAGAAGGCGCAGCGGAAAAGTACTG
>DASWIN010000334.1:0-3345 GCA_036397655.1 Nitrospiraceae bacterium
AAGTGAAGCCGGCCGCCTCGGCCATGGCGACGAAGGGGTTGAGGCTCGCCGAGTGCATCCAATGGCAGCCCAGGTCGAACGCGACGCCGGGGGCGATCTCCTCGGTATAGCCGCGGCCGCCGATGCGGTGCGCGGCCTCGAAGAGGGCGAACGACGCGCCCAGCTCCTTGAGCCGGCGGCCGGCGCCGAGGCCGGCCGCGCCGGCGCCGACGACGGCGACGTCGAGGGAAGAGGGGATCTCGGCCATGACCGTATCTTTGCAGACTCAGACTCGCGCGGCCAGGCAAGGTTGGATTTCGACGGTCTCGAAATGGCCGGAGGTGTTCGACCGAGCCCAGTCCCTGTAAATGCGATCTTGGATCTCATCGCAGACGAGGTCGATGGCTCACTGCAACAGGCGGAATCAGCCACAAGCCGCCATTGGCGCCCCTCGGCACGCAGCTTTGCCGACAGCCAAATCGTCCTTAATGGGGATGTATAGGCGGAGTCGTACGTAAGACTTCAGCGGGCTAGCTGCATTCAGATGCCGCAAGTACAGTTCGTAGAAAGTTAAGGACTAGCAAGCGATAATCTGGACGGGCGATGTTGCTGGAGAATTGCTTATGTTTAGCTCGTTGTTGGTTACCGCTCTCATCGCTCCACTGGGGATGCAATCCCTGTCGGAGGAGCTTAAGTCGAGCACGGTCCTACCGCCGGAGGCGCTGCCGGCCGTCGTCGAGGCCGCCCCCTACGGCCTGGAAGGCGCAGACCTTGGGATTGATGCACCCATCAATTCTCCCTGGGACGGCCGCGAGGCACGCCTGTTCGAGGTCGGTCATCGCCACGGCTACGAAGGCGGTGAAGGCGGGGAGGGTGGCGAAGGTGGTGAAGGCCACGCCCACTACCCCGTCTATCCCACACATCTCCCTGCGCGCGCCGTTCTAGCACCTATTGTAGGGCCTTGCGACAGGGGTAAAGTCGTTGGAACTTTAGCCGGGGCTGCAACTGGCGGCTACCTGGGCAGCAAGATTGGCGACGGTGACGAGCAGCTGGTCGCCGTTGGAGCCGGAGTTTTCATTGGCGCGATCCTGGGCCACGAGATCGGGGCAATGCTCGACGCGGGCGATTTGGCTTGTGCCGAGAGAGCGGCACAACAGGCCCACGCGGTTCCGGTCGGCCAGCAGATCGCCTGGAACAACCCGCAGTCCGGGCATTCGGGTACGGTTACGCCGATCCGCGAAGGCACCTACCAGGCGACCGGGCAGTATTGCCGCGAGTACCAGACGACCGTGACGATCGGTGGCCGAGAGGAGGAGGCCTACGGCACGACTTGCCGTCAGCCGGACGGCAGCTGGAAAGTCGTGAGGTAGATCGCCATCGCCGATTCGCCGGCGCGATCAAGAGTCCATCTCCGATATGAAATCCTGAAATTTGCCAGCACCCGATCTCGGAATCTCGTCTAGGACGACAATGCTGACTTCGAACGGATAGCCGAACTTCTGGCAGATCCAAGAGCATAAATCACTTTCTTCAGCTGAAGACAGCCTCCGTGGCACTTCAATGCGAAGCTCGAGTCGCTCGGCACTTTTCTGCACGAACTGGTAGCGCCGGATCGGAGCAATATTGAGCAAGGACCGGATGTCGGCGGAAGAAAGCAAGGGCCACCGCTTTTCACCGTTCGGCATGGCCAACATATTCTGAGCGCGCCCGAGAATGCGCCGGAGCGTCGGCAGTTGTCGCCCGCACGGGCAGGGCTCGCCCACCTCCGCGTAATCGCCGATATCATAACGAATGAGCGGCATGGCGAAGTTGTGCAAGGGGGTGACCACAACGCGGCCGATTTCACCGGGTTCGCAAGCTCTTCCGTCCTTGTCGAGGATCTCGACGAAAGCGCCCTCCGCCTGCACATGGTAATGTTCGTGCTCCGGGCACTGCAGCGCCAGGTATCCGGCCTCACGGGCGGTGTACATGTCCACGACGGGCGCGCCCCAGGCCTCATGGCAGATCTCGCGTGTCGCTGGCATAAGGATTTCCGATATGGTCTGAACTTGGCGCAGGCGCGCCAGCTTTATCCCATCCGTCAAGCACCTGCGGGCCAGCTCGTGGGCCATGCTCGGGTGGGTCAACAAGAAATCTGGATCCTGCCGCTGCAGCCACTCGATGTGCTGCTCGATCGGGCAGAGGATGTTCAGGCTAACACATGGTCCTGTGTTGAAGACCTGACTGCTCGAACGGCCCCAGTTGGGCGCAACCGCCCCCTTAGGATATAGTGCCTTGCCTTTACCCGATTCACGAATGGCGGCCAACGTTCCGCTCATGTCACGCCGGTGCCAGAGGTGGTCTCGGATCGTGAATGCGCTCCAGAAGAGCTGCGAGAGTTGCGTGCGCCTGGCGCGGATCGGTTTGCCGGTGGAGCCTGAGGTGAATATATCGCTAAGGTTTCCGTGGCTCGACGGCACCTGCTGGCTGAGCAGAGCCTCGCCGGCAGCCTGAATCTCAGACCGCGTCAACAGCGGTATCTGCCGCCAATCATCGAGACTTAGTGGTCCGTCCGGCTCGATCCCGGTCAGACCAAAACGCTCTCGATAGAACGGAACCGTCCGACGGGCGTGGGCAACAAGCAAGCCAAGTTGATTGAACTGCCAACCCAGCAGCTCGTCTGGTCTCCACCACTGGCTTTGCTCCAGCTGGAAGAGTATGGCCAGGATCGCCGAGCCTCTTTGGTCGGGGACCGCCGGCCAAACCACACCTTCGATGGCGGAACTTGGACACAAACCTTGCATTCGCGCCTCATATGCCAGATCCGAAATTTCCACACAATAGAGGCGCTCGCCGAGTTTTGGGAGTATCCCAATGTCAAACTTGGGTCACAAGAGGTACTAGGCCGTGCGCCCCGCGAACGACCGCACCGTGATCCATGAGCGGACTCTGCGTGCCACCGAATTGAACGCCAATTCACGGCCTATCCGAGCCCTTGGGCGATCACGAAGTCCAATTGTGCCCGTCAGATCCGGCAGCGAGCTATGCACCTTATCCAATTCGGGGGCCGCCGCGGCGCGCGGAAACCGGGCGCCGGCGCACGACCTCTCGGCGGCATCGGCGCACGCGACCGGGCCCGGCCTGGCTCACGCCTGCTTATCCATTGCGAAGACATGGCGGCCCCTGCCACAATGGGCCCTTCGTTGCCGGGGCGTTGCCAGTGGGGAGGGCACGATGCGGATCTCCGAGATCATTCACGACCGGGTCGAACGGTACCGTGACCGGACCTTTCTGAAGGCCGCCATGGCGGCCAGCGCGCTCACCGCCTATGCGGACGGATCGGTGAGCGTGTCGGAGCGATTCAAGGTCGAAGAGATTCTGGAACGC
>DASWIN010000335.1:0-1834 GCA_036397655.1 Nitrospiraceae bacterium
TACCGGCCTTGTTATTGGAAATTTGCATGATTGGAGCATCGAAGATCAGTAGAATGGAAGCGGATTTTTTATCGTTAAAACGTTAGAAAGGATTGGTGCTGGTTGATCTGGCGATGTTCCGACATCGCCTGTTTGAACGAACGTTTAAACCAACCAACACCATGAACGAACAGACAGGGATGCAGGCGGCTTCGCAAGCCGGGAACGAGGATTTCAACGGGATTTTCCAGGAGCGGCTTCGCGGGATCGTGCGCGAAGGGCTTCTGGCGATGTTCGAGGCGGAGGTGACGGCTTTGTGCGGCGAGAGCTACCGGCCGTCGGAGAGCCCGTTGCGGCGGGCGGGAAGTGAGATGGTCACCATCCGCACCAGCCAGGGCAAGGAGCGCGTCGCGAAGCGCCGGGTGCGCGAGACGCTGCCGGACGGCACCGAGCGCGAGGTGCGATTGAAGTCCTACGAGGAGGCGAGGCGGCGTCGGGGCATGTTCGACGAGGTGCTCGAGGCGATCTGCCACGGGGCCTCGGGCAGTGGCGTGGGCAAAATGCTCGACGCAAGCCGGAGCACGGTGTGCGAGGCGTGGAAGGTCCGCAGCAGGGAGTTGCTCGACGAGTTCCGGGGCCGCGATCTGTCGGGCATCGACGCGGTGGCGCTGATGATCGACGGGGTGTTTCCGGGCAGGAACAACTGCGTGGTGGTGGCGCTGGCCATCGACGCCGAAGGGCGCAAGCATCTGCTGGATTTCGAGGAGGGGGCCGGCGAGAACGAGGAGGTGGTCAAGGGCTTGTTCGCGCGGCTCAAGGAGCGGGGATTGCAGGCCGGTGTGGCGCGCAGGCTGCTGGTGGTGCGCGACGGCAGCGAGGCGATCGCCAAGGCGGTGCGGCACTTCTGGCCGGACGCGGTGCAGCAGGAATGCCTGGTGCATGTGGAGCGCGGCCTGTGCGGCAAGCTGTCCTGGAAACACCGCGGCGAGGTGGTCAAGCGGATGAACCGGTTGCGCGGCGTGCAGGGCCGGGAGGCGGGAGAGGAGGCCTTCGGGGAGTTGCTCGAATTCGTCCGGGAGAAGAATCTGGCGGCGGCGGAGTGTCTGGAGAAACGGCGGGACGGGATCCTGGCGTTCCACGGGCTGGAAGTTCCCTCGACACTCAACGTGACGTTCCTGAGCACCAACAACATCGAGAACGTGATGCGCAACACGCGGGGCGCCATCGGCCGGGTATGCCGCTGGAACCCGAAGACCGACCAGTTGAGCCGCTGGATGGGCGTGGCGCTGCTGCGCGCCCAGGAGGGCTTCCGGCGCATTCGCGGACACAAGGAGATGGGGGCGCTGGCGGCCGCGCTGGGGCGCTCCGGCTCCGCCGCCTCGTCGCTGCGCTCCTCGTCGGCTGCACCGGAGCGCCCCAGCGCGGGAGAGCGTTCGGAGCTTGCAATCGGGAGCGGATTCTCCTACCCAATGTCCATCAGCCAGCCCGCTGAGATTCTAACGACCTAACGGAATAAAAATTTCCCCCGTTGGAAATGGTGCTTTCAGTGGTTGTATTAACTTGCAGACTGCCAATTTGGGGGATTCGATGACATATGTGCCACATCAAATGTTTTATGGCTGCGAGCGACTTGATCGGATCGCTTTCGGCCCCGGGATTGAGGCGGTCGGCAACGAGGCTTTCTTTGGGTGTGCCGGGTTGATGGAAGTGGTGTTGGGTCCGGGTATTGTCAGCCTGGGGCAGAGAGCCTTTGCTGGCTGCAACGAATTGCAGGAGTTCTCAGTGCCGGACTCTGTGGAGAACATTATGGACGGATGTTTTCAGGAATGTCGCAATCTTACCAGTTTCACAATTG
>DASWIN010000336.1:0-2170 GCA_036397655.1 Nitrospiraceae bacterium
GATCAGCCTGGCCTTGAACCTCCCGCTTGACGTATTTCTTACCCGCAAATTGGGGATGCCGGAGGATCCGGAGTATGCCATCGGAGCCGTGGCGGAGACCGGTTCGATTCACCTGAATCAGCAGGCCCTCCGCATGATGGGAGGGTTTTCTCCCGCCAACCCCCTCTTCCAGGAAATGGTCCGGGCGCAGCGCGAGGAAATCAAGCGGCGGCAGGGCTTGTATCGGAACGATCGCCCCCTTCCGGATTTAAAAGACCGTACCGTGCTCCTCGTGGACGATGGCGTCGCCACCGGGGCGACGTTCCTGGCCTCCGCCGAAGCCCTGCGCAGCCTTCAGGTAGGTCGCTTGATCGCTGCCCTTCCGGTCGGACCGAGAGAGACGCTCAGCGAGATCGGCAGGCACGTCGACCGGCTGATCGTCCTGGCCATGCCGGAGCCGTTCTACGCCGTCGGCAACCATTATGCGGATTTCCGACAAGTCAGTGACGACGAGGTGGTGCGCTATTTGACCGAGGCTGCTGCTGCGTTCGCGCGTTGGCCGGCCACAGGCGCCCAGTTGTCCCGATAGCCAGGAGACATCGAGCAATGACCAAACGTGTGTATGATCCTACGAGCCGGACACCTCAACTACATCGCACCATTCAGGAATACCAGCACGACACGTATAAATTGAAGGGAAAGCTCAAGGAGCCTGCGATGTGCCCGCAATGCGGCGCGGTCTTCCATAAAGGGCGCTGGACCTGGAACCCTCGACCGGCCAAGGCGCATGAGACGCTCTGCCCGGCGTGCCACCGGATCAACGACAAATACCCGAAAGGCATGCTGACGTTGAACGGACCCTACTTTGCCGCCAACCGGACGGAGATCCTGAACCTGGCTCGCAACGAGGAGGCCAAGGAAAAGAAGGAACACCCACTGGCGCGGCTCATGGCGATTGAAGAGCGGCCGGAAGGCACCGTCCTTCCCACGACAGACTCCCACTTGCCGCGGCGCATCGGCGAGGCGTTGCATCACGCCTATGACGGCGACTTCACCTTTCACTACGACGAAGGCGAGCAATTTGTCCGCGTAAACTGGACGAGATAAGGAGATCCGCCATGAAAGTCAAAGACATCATGAACAGTCCTGTTCAGTCCTGCGGACCGGAAACTAATTTGGGCGCGGCTGCCATGATGATGTGGGACAGCGATTGCGGCGTCCTGCCGGTGGTCAATTACGAAGGGACGGTGGTCGGCATGATCACCGACCGCGACATCTGCATGGCCGCGGCCACGAAAAACCGCCATCCGTCGGAGATCACCGTGTTCGAGACCATTGCCGGCCAGGTGTACGCGTGCGCGCCAGGCGACGACATCCACGACGCCATGAAGACGATGGCGAAACACCAGGTCCGGCGGCTCCCTGTCATTAACGACGCCGGCGTGCTTGCCGGCATGCTCTCCCTGAACGACATCGTGCTGCACGCCGGTGAGACCAAGGGCGGGCACGCCTCCGCCATTTCGTGCGAGGATGTGACCCAGACCCTCAAAGCCATTGACGCCCACCGGATCCTCGTGGGCCTGTAAGGAGAAATGAATGGGACGTCATCCCCTGGCGGTGCTTGCGGTGATCCTCATCGGAGGACTGTTGATTCCCTGACGTCAACGTCCACCGCGGGCAACACCGCCGATCCGGTGGTCGCGCAGGAAGAGCGGGTCGAGATCGTGATCCGAAACTACGAGTTCCGGTTGACCCAGCCGGCGCCGGTCCGCCTGCACCAGCCGACGATCATCGTCCTGCGCAACCAGGACATCGTCCGCCACGGCTTCGCCTCCCCGATGCTGCAGCACGTGATGGTCCATGGAGAGAGTGAAGGCGTGGCCGCCTACGGCAAGGGCGGGGGAGGATTCTATTTAGATCCGGGCAAGACCCCGGTGATCCGTTTCGTGCCGGAACGGCCGGGGAAATACTCGTTCCCCTGCGATCTGCACCAGACAATGACCGGCGAGCTGAAGGTCCTTTTCAACATCCTGAACAAACGCCCGCCCTCATGTGGGCCACCTGACCTGCCGACTAGCCGAAACCCTTCCGGACAACCCAGCTCCCGTACATCCGCTTGGCTGTCCCGCGCCTCCCTTGGGTCAACGCCCAACTCCGGTGGTGCCTACGGGCACCTGCGTGGTGGCGCGCC
>DASWIN010000337.1:0-3908 GCA_036397655.1 Nitrospiraceae bacterium
GATCAGCCCGAGGTCATCCAGCAATGCCGGGCGCAGTCTGCGCGCGTAGCGATGCACGACCTCGACCGACTGTTTGACGAGGATCTGGGTCCGGGCAATTTGGTTTGGCAGATCCAGGGGACGGATCGAAGCGACCTCCACCAGCGCCGCGAGCTGGACGTTGATACCGGCGAGAAGCTGCGCGATCTCGTCGTGCAACTCACGGCTGATCTCCTTCCGCTCTTCTTCCTGCGCCAGGAGCAATTGATGTGTCATGCGGCGCAGTTGCGCGTGCAACTCCCGCGATTCCGTCACCAATCCGCGCTGGGTTTGTTCGCTCTCCCTCAAAGAAGCCTCCACCTCCCGCCGGCGGGCGATTTCCCGGTTCGCCTCCTGGTTTGCGGCAGCCAGCGAATCAACGCGGCGCTGCGCCTCTTCCGCCCGCTTGAGATCAGCGATGTTGGAAACTGCCACCCGGCACGATCTCTGCGTGCCATTCAATGAGATAGCGGAAGCGGCGTGAAAGTCGGCCCAAAAGGCAGTGCCTCCCTTCTTCAGAAGTTTCGCCTCGCAGCCCTGTTTTCCGGCCCCGGCGAAGATCTGTTCAACGTATTGCGCCACGCACGGCCGGCTCGTCGGAGCAACAAATTGCTGGAAACGCCGGTCGATCAGCCGGGACCGGTCGACACCGAGCATGGCGGCTCCCGTCAGATTCACCTCCAGGATACGACCTTGTTCGTCCAGGGAGAAATAGCCCACCGGAGCGAAATCGTAGAGGTCGGTGTATTTCTCGAGCAGCGCCTCCAGCCGGTCCCGGGTTTCCTGGAGCTCCGCGTTCTGCATCTCCAGTTCAACCTGGTGGACCTGCAATTCGTTGAGCAGTCGCCGGGCGCCGGCTTCGCTCCGCGCCTGGCCCGTTATTTCCGAGCGCTGCTCGCCCAGTCGGATCTCGGCGCGGCGGCGCAGTCCTGCTGCATCGAGCGGAACCTTCCGTTTAATCGGCAGGTCGGGGTCCTCTTCAGAGGTGCTCACGGCTTCGCTCTTCCTTCCCTTCGCTCCAGTTTCGAGGATGATTTTTCAGCGACGTGCATTTCCAGACTGGCGTTCTCATCCCGCAATTTCGCCTCCAACGCCTTGGCGACGGTGATGTCTGCGAAGGTGATGACCACGCCGTCAATCCGGTCGTCCGCCGTTCGATAGGGCATGATACGCAAGGTAAACCAGCGGCCTCCCTGCGCGCCAATGGTTTTTTCCACAGGTGCCAGCGTCCGCAGGACCTCCCGGGCATCCGCGGCAAGTTCCCGGTAGCGCAGCTCCGAGGCCATGTCGGTGATGGGCCGGCCCACGTCTCCCGGGATGAGTTTGATGATATTCGTCGCCTGGGGGGTGAACCGCCGCACGTTGAGATTGTTGTCCAGAAAGAGGGTGGCGATATCCGTGCTGTTGAGCAGGTTCTTCATGTCGTTGCTGGTGCGCGACAGCTCGTCCAACTTGACCTGAAACTCGGCGTTGACCGTCTGGAGTTCCTCGTTCAGCGACTGCATTTCCTCCTTCGAGGTGGTGAGCTCCTCGTTGGCGGATTGCAGCTCTTCGTTCGTGGATTGCAGTTCCTCGTTGGCGGACCGGAGTTCCTCCTGCGATGTCTGCATGGCCTCGCTGGTGGCTCGCGCCTCGGCGCGGACCCCGATGAGTTCCTGTTCCAATTCCGCCAGCCGCGCGTTCTGGGCCCGCGACTTGGGCGCCCGGCCCGCCGCCCTCGTGGCCATGGGCGCGGAGATATCCGTGAAAACGATCATCACCAATCCCCGCAGCGGTCCGGGTTCGTCGAGTCGCTCGACGGTGACATCCACGCATTGTTCGTCGCCGTTGGCATCCACTTTTAGGCCGCGGATCGCCACCAGTTCCTTTTTCCTGAGCGCCTTCTGGAAGGCACCGGCCAGTTCATAACGGAGACCTTCGCGGGCCATGACAAAGAGGTTCCAGTTGGCCTTGCCGGCAGCCGGTTCGAGATATTTGCCGATCCGGCCGCTGACGTAAATGATGTCGCCCCTGTCGTTGACGAGAACGGCCGGCGGGGCGTAGTGCTGCAGCACCAACCGATCCGCGACGGACTGGAGGCTGACCAGCGGCTTGGACGCCGGAAGTGCTTCGACGACCACGGGCCGGCTCCTGCTGAAGGACGCGGGAAACTCCACTGGCTCGGGTCGCAGGTCGGATTCCGTTCGCCGGAAAAGCCGCGCTTTGCCGTCAAGCGGTGTGAACAGGTCGGTGTAACCGCCAATCGTCTCCGCACTGCCGAGAAACAAGATGCCGCCGGGATTGAGACAGTAGTGAAAAAGCAGCATCAGTTTCTTCTGCACCTCCGGGGTCAGGTAGATCAGCAGGTTGCGGCAGATCAGCAAGTCCAGCTTCGTGAAGGGAAGATCCATGATCAGATTCTGCGGCGCAAAAATGACCATCTCGCGAATCTTCTTGTTCACCCGGTAACCGTCATCCTCTTTGGCGAAGAACAGCTTCAGCCGTTCTTCGGACACGTCGGCGGCGGTGTTGGGCGGGAAGAAACCCTGACGGGCCTTGTCGATCGCGTCCCGGTCCAGGTCGGTGGCAAAAATCTGCAGGGCGAAGCCTCCCTTGGACCTTCCCTCCTCAACCGCCTCGCGGAAGGCGATGGCCAGCGAATAGGCCTCCTCTCCGGTGGAACAGCCCGGCACCCACGCCCGCAGAGTCTGGCCGGGCGCGCGGCTCGCAAGGAGCGCAGGGATGACCTGCGTGCGCAACTGCTCCCAGGCGGCTGGGTCGCGGAAGAAGTTCGTCACCCCGATCAGCATCTCCTTGAAGAGCAGCTCGAGCTCCTGCGAATTCTGCTGCAAGTAGCGGACATAAGCCGCCATCTTGCTGATTTGGTGAATGCCCATGCGCCGCTCGATGCGGCGGCAAAGGGTGTTCCGCTTGTAAAGGGAAAAGTCCTGGCCCGTGTGTGACCGCAGCAGGATGATCGCCTTTTCCATGGCGCTTTGCGTCTTGGTTTCCAGGGTCTTTTCGGCCCGGGCGACCAGGGCAGTGCGTTGGAGATAGGCGACGATCCTTCCGGGGAGTTCGCCCACCGGGGCGACGATATCGGCCAGCCCGGCGTCGATCGCACTGCGCGGCATGCCGTCGAACCGGGCCGTGGACGGCTCCTGCACCAGCACCACGCCCGCATGTTCCTTTATGGCGCGCAGGCCCAGCGTGCCGTCAGAACCCATGCCGGAAAGTATCACCCCGATGCTGTGTTCCTGTTGGTCCTGCGCCAGGGAACGCAGGAAATAGTCAATCGGCAAGCGCAGCCCGCGCGGCGCCGACGGATTGAACAGGTGCAGGACACCGCGCAGGATGGACATGTCCTTGTTCGGCGGGATCACATAAACGCAATCTGGAAGCACCCGGGTGCGATCCTTGACCTGGACAACTTTCATGCCGGTGGCGCGTTGGAGCAGCTCAGGCATGATTCCCTTGTGCGTCGGGTCCAGATGTTGGACGATGACAAACGCCATCCCGCCGCCCGGCGGCACGTGCCGCAAAAACTGCTCCAATGCCTCCAAGCCCCCGGCAGAGGCGCCGATCCCGACGATGGGGAATGAAACGCTCGGCGACGGGGATGCCGTTTCCCGCAGGACCACACCCGCGGACTTTTCCTGCCGACGTTTCGGTGATGATTTCCCTTTCATGATCTCGGCCGCCTGCAATGCTTGATTCATGGCGGACGATGCCGGTGCTGGCGAGCGATTGTTCGTGGGGTGATGACCTGCCCGCTCCGTCGCTCATCATCACCGCTTTGTCCTGCAGGCCGCCCACTGCGGTCTCCACAGGCACGGCCCGCGCGGAGGCGGGCCCTCCAGAATCGCGATCGGTGTCGGAGCCCGGGAAACCGTGCCGCCCTCGCCAGGTAG
>DASWIN010000338.1:0-7322 GCA_036397655.1 Nitrospiraceae bacterium
GCCCTGACGTTGCGATACATCGACAGCGCCCAGAGCGGGAAGTACTGGCAGTACCAGTGGTAGCGCAGATAGAACACTCGCGGGAAGCCGGTGCCCGTGTGCCGTATTTCCTTCCACGAACCATCTTCGCGCTGATGGCGCAACAGGTAATTGATCCCACGCACCACGCTGAGGGAATCCGACACACCCGCCGCCAGCAGCGACATGAGCGCCCAGGCCGTCTGGGACGGCGTGCTTTCACCCTGGCCGGCCAGGGCCTGATCGGCGTAGGACAGGCAGGACTCCCCCCATCCCCCGTCGGGATTCTGCCTCGTTTCCAACCACTGCACGGCGTGACGCACGTAGGGCGCCGACATGTCCTCCCCGATCGAGCGCAAGCCGACCAGGACCGACCAGGTGCCGTAGATATAGTTGATGCCCCAGCGTCCGTACCAGCTGCCGTCCTGTTCCTGCTTATGCTTGATGAAGCCGATGGCCCGCTTCGCCGCCGGATGCGTGCGGTCATAGCCCAGCGCGCCCAGCATCTCCAGGCACCGGCCGGCCAAATCCTCCGTCGGCGGATCCAGCAGCGCCCGGTGGTCGGCAAAGGGGATGACGTTGAACACCATGTGGTTGTTATCCACGTCGTAGGCGCCCCAGCCGCCGTCCGAGCTTTGCATCGCCATCACCCACTGATAGCCGCGTCGGATGGACTCCGTTTGCGCCTGGCGGTCCGCCATGCGCAGCTTCGCCAGCGCCATGATCACCACCGCGGAGTCGTCCACGTCCGGATACCGCTCGTTCTCGAATTGGAAATACCACCCACCCGGCTCGGCCGAAGTCGCCGAGGATTCCTTCCAGTCTCCGGCCGTCGTGGTCTGCTTGGAGATCATCCACTGCCCCGCCTTCAGCAAGGCCGGATGGTTCTGCGGCAGCCCCGACTCGATCAGCGCGTTGATGGACAGCGACGTGTCCCAGATCGGCGAGAAGCACGGCTGCAGATGCAGTGTCTCGACCTTGGCCTGCCCCTCGCGGACCGTTTCATACACCTCGAGATCTTCAATCTCCTTCAGCGCCTTCGCCAGCAGCGGATGATCCGCATTGTAGCCCAGACAGTGCAGCGCGACGGCGGAGTTCGCCATGGCCGGGTAGATCGCCCCGAGCCCGCCGCTGCCCCGCATGTGATCCAGCGTCCACACGATCGCCTTCTGGACCGCCGTTTCACGGAATGCCTGGTACGGCATGCGTTCATAGAGCTTGAGCAGCTTGTCCAGCGTGATAAAGAAGTTTTTCCACGTGAACCAGAGCCGATCCTTTTTGAACGGGGGCACGTCGGCGTAGTCCATCAGCTCGCGCGGCGTCACGAAGAGTTCCGCGATCCCCTCTTCCTCCGGAACCCGGCAGACGGGGCGGTGCGCGAAGACCACCAGCAGCGGGATCAGGACCGCACGGCTCCAATAGGATATTTCGTAGATGCTGAAGTAGAACCGCTTCGGCAGCAGCATGATTTCCGGCGGCATGCTGGGCAACCCGCGCCAGTCATATTGATCGAACAACGCCAGCGTGATCTTGGTAAAGACGTTGGCCGACGCGACGCCGCCCTTGGCCAGCACGCACTCGCGCGCCTGCCGCATGCACGGCTCGTCCGGGGAGACCCCCGACAGCTTGAGGGCGAAGTAGGCCTTGACGGAGGCGCTGATCTCGGAGGGGCCGCCCGAATAGATCGGCCAGCCGCCGTCCGGCAACTGAGCGCCCTTGAGGTAGCGGACCGCCTTGCGCTCCCGCTCCGGATCCGCCACGTTCAGGAACCGCCGGAGCATCAGATATTCCGACGTCAACGTCGTATCCGCTTCCAATTCGGCGAGCCAGAATCCCTCCACCGGGTGCTGGCGGTCCAGAATCCATCGCTGGCTGAGGCGAATCGCCTCGTCCACCGATTCGTGCGACGCCGCATGGGTCAGCCGGCGCACCGGGGCATCAACCGGAACGGGATGCGGGTTGTGGGAGACCAGCCGAAGCACGGCCCGAGGCGCATAGGCCTCGACCTTTTCCCGGACCTTGTCGGGAACAGAGGCGAAGAACCGATCAGATAAGCGCGTGAGTAACCGCTTCCACTGCAGCATGTGATCCTTGGAAAACCTGGCGGCGAGCAGATTCCAACTCGCCTGTTTCTGGCAGGAGGCACGAGCCAGCCAGGGTTATGTCATACGGGTGGTCTTATAGCAAAGGGATTCCTGACAGTCAAGGAAACGAACGCCCGAACCTGTTGAACTTTTGCGGGATTCCTTGAAATCTCGGAGGCGGGACTCGCGAGAAAAGCGGGACGTGCGCGACTCGATCTTTTCGCGCCTTTCTCGCGCGTCGCGCGAGCCGCGCGTTAAGCCGGTTGCAGATCGGCCAGCCGGACCGAGATCGTCTTGGAGACTCCCGGTTCCTCCATCGTCACCCCGAAGAGCGAATCAGCCACCGCCATGGTGCGCTTATTGTGCGTGATCACCAGGAACTGGGCATCGGCCGCCAGTTCGCGCAGGACTGCCGCGAACCGCTCGATGTTTTCTTCGTCCAGCGGGGCGTCGATCTCGTCCAGGATGCAGAACGGCGTGGGCCGGATCAGGAAGCTGGCGAAGATCAGCGCCATGGCCGTCAGCGTCTTCTCGCCGCCCGACAGCATCGTGATGCCCTTGAGCCGCTTGCCCGGCGGCTGCGCCGCGATATCTACGCCCGGTTCCTCGTCCTTCTGTTTTCCGGTTTCCGGATCGATCTCGGGCTCGACCAGGATCAGTTCGGCGCGCCCGCCAGGAAACAGCCGCCCGAAGACCTCGCTGAACTTCTGCTGGAGGTCTTTAAACGTCTCCTCGAACATCTGCTTGGTGGTTCGGTTGATCCTCGTGATGATTTCCCTCAGCGACTGGACGGACTGGGACAGGTCCGCCTCCTGCGTCGTCAGAAATCGATACCGCTCTTCCTGCTCGCGATGCTCCTCGATCGAGGCCAGGTTGATCGGCCCCATGCGCTCAAGCCGGCCACGAATCTTCTGCAATTCCTCACGCACCATCGCCGTTCCCGCCTCCAACTCCTCGCGCGAGGCGGCGGCGGACTCCTCGGGCTCCCGCAGCAGCGCTTCTTCGACCGCGAGCTGATAGGTCCCGGTCAGCGTCCCCTCGACCGTGCCGAGCTGCGTCCGGATTTCAGCCCGGCGGACCTCGATGCCCGTCCGTGCGTCGCGGCTCGTCCCCAGCGCCTGCCGCGCGGTCTCGAGGCTGCGCTCGACCTGACGGACCAGCTGCATCTCCTGCGCATGGGTCTCCTGGGCCTTGACCAGTTCCTGCCGTAATTCCACGACCCGCTTGTTCAATTCCTGAAACAGAGTCTCCTGCCGGCCGCGCTCGGCCTGGCTCTGCGCGATCGACTCGGCCAGCGTGTGGAGCTGCCCCTTCAACGATTGTGTCCGGACCGTCGCGTCCTCCTGCCCGTTCACCAACCGCTCGACGTCGGCCCGGCCATGTCCGCAACGGCCCCGCAACGCCTCCACCGCCACGCGCGATTCTGTGAGCCGGTTCTGGACTATCCGATGCTCCTCCTCCATCTTCCGGAGCGCCTCGTCGAGTTCGGCCAGCCCGGCTTCCCGTACTCCCCGCTCTTCCAACAAGGCGGCGATGCGCTGCTGCTCGGCCTCGCGTATCTGTTCATCCATGTGCCGCCGTCCGGCGGCCAGTTGCTCGCGCTCGGCCGTGAGCCGCGCCAGGGCGGAGTTCACGTGTTCAATTGCCCGCGTGAGGTCCACCTGCTGCGTCTCGAGTTCCTGGATTTCCCGCCGTCGCTGCAGGAGCCCGCCGGTCGTCCCGCCGGTCATCACGCCGGCCGCGTCCAGCACCTCGCCCTCCAGCGTCACGAACGTGGGGCCTTCCGGCGCCGTCCACTGCCCGCCCTCCCACAGCGCGACCGCCTGCTCGAGGGAGTCGACCACCACGATGCCGTCGAACAGCGTCGCGCAGACGTCATGCGTGCGCGAGGCCGCCTTCACGAGATCGGTCGCCAGCCCCAGCACGCCCGGCCGGCCCTTGAGACCGTCCCACCACCCATGCGTGCGGCTGCTCTTCGACCAGCGGGGATTCGCCGGTACGAACGTCCCCCGCCCCAGCCCCTTCTGTTTCAAAAACTCGATGGCCTGGCGTGCGTCGGCGGGCTTGTCCACCATCCAGGCGCGGAGCCGCTCGCCCAGCGCCGCTTCCATGGCCCGCTCGAACCGCTCCGGCACGTCCAGCCATTCCGCCACGGCCTCTTTGACGCCGGCGCAGGACTTGCGCAGCGAGGCCACGCTGTCGTCGCCGTCCCGGCCATAGCCCATCTCCTCGCGCACGACGCTGCTCAAGGCATGCGCCCGCGATGCGACCGACGCCAGACGCCCCTGCTGCTGGTTCAGTTGCTGCTCGACGTCGCGCACCTGCCCGTCGATCTGCTGCCCGCGCTGGATGGACGCGTCCCGCTCCGCCATCAGGGCGGCGATCCGCTGCTCCGCCTGCTGCCGGCGCCCGAGACACGTTTCCAGCCTGGCTTTGGCCGCATCCGTCAGCGAGGCCGGCACGATCGACTCCATTGTAGTATTGGGCGCCGCCCCGACGTCCGTCGGCAGGGACAGGTCCAGCAGGCTCCGCCTGGACTGCTCGGCCTGCTCCAGCGTGGACGCGCGCCGGCCGGCCATCGCGTCAGCCGACTGTTCCTGTTCGGCCAGCGCCGCCGCTCCCGCGGCCATCTCGGATTCGGCCCGGGCGAGCTGCTCCCGTCGCGCGGCGATTTCGGCCACCGCCCGCTCCCGCTCGCTCTCGAGCCGGATCAACTGTTCATTGGCTTGCGCACGCTGCTGTCCGAACAGCTCGGCGCGGCTCCGCTCCACCTCGCTCGTGCGGAGCGCCTGGGCCTGCTGCTGCTCCAGGCGGCCGATCTCGTCGCGGCGTCGCATGAGCGCATCGTCGCCGTCCAGCATGCGGACGCGGATCGCTTCCAGTTGCGTAACCAACTGGGCCTGCTCGGCGGCCTGGGCGGATTCCTGCGCGTCCAGCGAGGCCGATTCCGCCTCAACCATGCGCTGCCGGCCCTGCAGCGCCCGATGCTCCTGCACCAACAGTCGAATTTCCAGCGCCCGTGCTTCGTCCAGCAAGACCTGGTAGTTCTTGGCCTGCCTGGCCTGACGGTCCAGCGCGTTCATCCGCTGCTTGACTTCCGCGATGATGTCCCGGACCCGGCTGAGATTCTGGCCCGTCGCCTCCAGCTTGCGCAGCGCCTCGGCCTTCTGCTTCTTGTAGCGGACGATGCCGGCCGTTTCCTCGATCAGCTCGCGGCGCTGCACCGGGGAGGAGTTGAGGATCGCTTCGATCTGGCCCTGCTCGATCACCGTGTGCCCCTTGGTGCCCGCGATGGTGTCCAGCAGGAGGCTGCGGATGTCCTTCAACCGGCAGGCGACCTTGTTGATCAGGTACTCGCTGTCGCCGTTCCGGTACAGCCGGCGCGTGACCATGATTTCGTGATAGTCGCCGAACTCCGGCGGCAGCAGCGGCGGGTCCCCGGGATTGGGCTGCGATAATCCGCTCATGACCAGCGAGACCTCCGCCAGGCCGAGCGGCTTGCGCGTTTCGGTGCCGTTGAAGATGACGTCTTCCATCTTCTCGCAGCGCAGGGCGGATTTCGGGCTTTGCTCGCCGAGCACCCAGAGGATGGCGTCGACGATGTTGCTCTTGCCGGTCCCGTTCGGGCCGACGACGGCGGTCACGCCGGTGGGAAAATTGATCTTGGCTTCAGCGAAGGATTTGAACCCGGTCAGCTCCAAGGACTTGAGATACATCCGGTCCCTTTCTTGGCGGTCCCTTTCCTGGGCATGCCTCGAGGCTGGAAATTTCGGCACTTGTAACACAGATGGCAGCCAAAATCAAAGAGAAAATACAGGATACAGTGGGTTCTGTAAGAATATGCCACAATGTATGGGCATACGGCTTACGAGGAACTGACTAGTGATTTTCTCTGCGGACGTTCAAAAAGGCTGCTCAGCAAGGCCGCAGCGAGCGAGGGACCGAGGCATACTTTTTTCGGTATGTTGAGGTTCCGAGCGATGCGAGAACGCCGCTGGCGGCCTTTTTCAACGTCCGGTTAGCGGGAGGCGGCGGCCGGGCGCGAAAGCGGCTGAATGCTGACCAATTCTTTGGGGAGCGAGAACTCGACGTCTTCTTCGATCACCATGAGCTCCTCGACTTCGTTGGCGCCATGGCTCTTGAGATAGTCCACGACCTCGGCCACCAGCACCTCCGGAGCCGAGGCGCCGGCCGAGATGCCCACCGCCTTGGCATTCTTGATCCACGCCGGATTGATGTCCGCCGACGAATCGATCAGGTACGACTGAATTCCGCAACGCTCGCCCAGCTCGCGAAGCCGGTTGGAATTGGAGCTGTTCGGCGAACCGATGACCAGGATCACATCCACCAGTTTTGACAGGGCCTTCACCGCATTCTGGCGGTTCTGCGTCGCGTAGCAGATGTCCTCCTGGTGCGGCCCCTTGATGTTGGGAAACCGGCGGTGCAGCGCCTCGACGATGTCCCGGCACTCATCCACGCTGAGCGTGGTCTGCGTCACGTAGGACAGATGGTGCGTATTCTCGACGTGGAGCTTCTCGACGTCGCCCACGGACGACACGAGGTGGAACTTGTCCGGCACCTGGCCGAGCGTCCCGATCACTTCGGGGTGTCCCGCGTGGCCGATCAGAATCAGCTCGTAGCCCTGTGTATGGTCGCGATTGACTTCGTTGTGAACCTTGATCACCAGCGGGCAGGTCGCGTCGATGACCTTCAATCCCCGGCGAGTGGATTCCGCCCACACCTCTTTCGCCACTCCGTGCGCGCTGAAGATCACGATCGAGCCGTCCGGCACTTCGTTCAGCTCCTCCACGAACACCGCGCCCTTGTCGCGCAGGCTGTTCACCACGTGGCGGCTGTGCACGATCTCGTGACGCACGTAGATCGGCGCCCCGTAGGCCTTCAGCGACAGTTCGACGATCTCGATCGCCCGATCGACCCCGGCGCAAAACCCTCTTGGACTGGCAAGATAGATTTTCATGGTGTTTCGTTGAGCCCGTTACGCCTGTTAAGCCGGTTGGGCCCGTTGAGTCCGTTGGGCCGGTTGAGCCCGTGAATTCCCAGGCGTGAAACGCAAGCTCCAACTGGGCTTCACCTTACGGCAGAGCAGGCCGTTCCGTCAACTGGATTAGTCCTATCCGTTGAGAGTTCCGAAACCAAAGAGGGGACGAGCTGGCAGCCCGGTCTCCCTTCGTGCTCGCGCAACGCGGACGGGAGAGATGA
>DASWIN010000339.1:0-9783 GCA_036397655.1 Nitrospiraceae bacterium
CGGATGGAAGGGCGCTCCGGCGGGGTGGCGATCGTCGTGTCGGAGGAGGCGCAGGACTATCGTCCCGAAATGGAATGGATGGCGGCCCGATTGCGCGAGCAGGACCTGGCCGCCTTCTGCGTTGAGCCCGACGAGGTAGACTTCACCGAAGACGGCCTGCGTCTGGCACGGGATCACCGTCCCATCGCCCTGCTCTACCGATTCTTCGAGCTGTTTGACCTACCCAACGTGCCCAAGTCCGAGCTGATCATGTATGCAGGGAAACAGGGACGCGTGGCCGTCACGCCGCCCTTCAAGCCGCAACAGGAGGAGAAACTGGCCTTCGCCCTCTTCCACCATCCAGCCCTGACGGCATTCTGGCAGGCGGAACTCGGGGGGGAGACCCACGCGGTCCTCTCCCGCCTGTTGCCCAAGACATGGGTGCTCGATCCGCGCCCCCTGCCGCCCGCCGCCGTGATTCCCGGCCTGCAGTTGGGAGGGCGGGCCATCGCGGACTGGCGCGATCTGGGCCACGCGACCCAGAAAGGACGCCGGTACGTGATCAAGCCGTCCGGCTTTTCGCCGCTTGCGTGGGGGAGCCGGGGAGTCTCGGTGGGGCACGACTTGCCGCAATCGGAGTGGGCCGCGGTGATCGACCAGGCGCTGGCCTCCTTTTCGACCACGCCGCACATTCTGCAGGAGTTCCACAAGGGGCGACAGTTCGAACTCCCCTATTATAATGAGAGCGCGCAGGCCCTTGTACCGATGGCGGGGCGGGCGCGGCTGTCGCCCTATTATTTTGTGGCCGGGGGGAAGGCCGAGCTGGCGGGCATCCTGGCCACCGTCTGCCCGCTGGACAAGAAGGTGATTCACGGCATGAAAGACGCGATCATGGCCCCCTGCGCGGTCGCGCAAGGGGCGTTCGAAAGTCCAAAAGTCCAAACGTCATGAAGTCCCAAGGCATTCGATATGAAGACCTTAAGACTTTATGACTTGATGACATTATGACCTTTTATCATGTGCGGTGGTGCCCCGAATGCGGGATGGTGCGTGAGAAGCTCGAGGAGCTCAACGTATCGTTCGAAGATGTCGTCGTGCCCGACACCCGCATGTTCCGCAAACAGGTGTTCGAGGTGTCGGGGCAATACTATGTCCCCGTTATCAAGGACGGTGATCTGGTGCTGACCGAGACACGGGACATCCTGGCCTATCTCGATGATCGGTACGGGCCCGGGGGGGCGGGGGCAAAGGCCGCAGCAAAGTTCGCGTCCCGTGCGCAGCCGCAATCCGCCACGCTCGGAGACGACGACGAACACCCATCGTGCCGTCTGACGTAGAGGAGATCGAATGGAAGCCTGGCAACAAATTCTTGCGCAGAGCGTCGTCAAACCCAAAGATCTCGCCGCGCGGCTGGGCGTGGACGAAAAGGAGATCGAGGACATCGTCGGCCCTTACCCGATGCGCATCACGCCGACCGTCCTGGCGACGATCAAGGAACCGGGCGACGCGATCTGGAAGCAGGTCGTGCCCGACCGGGCCGAGATGGAGGATTTTGACGCGCCGGATGATCCGCTTGAAGAAGACCTGATGAGTCCGGTCCCTCATCTGGTCCACCGGTACCCGGATCGCGCGCTGTTGATGGTGACGAACCAATGCCCGATCTACTGCCGCTTCTGCACGCGCAAGCGGCTGGTCGGCAAGCCGGGATTCATCAAGAAGGGCGACCTTGACAAGGCGATCGCCTACCTGCGCGAGCACACGCAAGTGCGCGACGTGATTCTCTCCGGCGGCGATCCGCTGCTGCTACCCGATCACCTGCTGGAAAAAGTGTTCAAATCTTTGCGCTCGATCCCGCACCTGGAAATCGTGCGGATCGGCTCCCGCGTCCCGGGCACCCTTCCGCAGCGCATCACCCCGAAGCTCTGCGAGATCGTCAAGAAATATCACCCCATATACATGAACCTGCATTTCAATCATCCGGACGAGCTGACGCCGGAGGTGATTGAGGCCTGCGGCCGGCTGGCCGATGCGGGCGTGCCGCTCGGCGCACAAACCGTGCTCCTGAAAGGCGTCAACGACGATCCGGAGATCATGCGGCGCCTTATGCATAAACTGTTGCTGGCCCGCGTCAAACCCTACTACCTCTACCAGGCCGACCTGACAAAGGGCACGAATCATTTCCGGACCACCGTCGAGACCGGCCTCGAGATCATCCGCGCGCTGCAGGGCCACACGAGCGGCATGGCCGTTCCGCATTTCGTCATCGATGCGCCGGGCGGCGGCGGAAAGGTTCCGATGCTGCCGGGCGATTACCTGGTTCACATGGACGAGGACGGCGTCGTGCTCAATAATTACGAGCACAAGACGTTCCGCTATCCGCAGCCGGGGAACGGCCACAGCCGCGAACTGCCCATGGCCGGCGCGCCTGCGTCGACGCCTCGCGGCGTGCATCCCCGTTCTTCCGACTGTTGCGAGGGAGGCTCGTGACCGCACGTCGCACCACCGCGCCACGCGCGTCGCGGCACGGCATCCTGCCGTACCAGTCCATCAAGCGGCTCCTCGCCGACGGCGCCATCAAAGCCGATGTGCCGATTCAATCCAAGCAGATCCAGCCGGCCAGCCTGGATCTGCGCGTGGGCCGCAAGGCCTACCGCCTCCTGAGCAGCTTTCTGCCCGAGCAATCCGAGATCAAGGCACGGCTCGACGTGATGGATTTCTACCAATCCGATCTCGTGATGTACGAGATGGACCTGACTGGCGGCGCGATTCTCGAAAAGGGTCACGTCTATCTCGTGCCGCTGCTGGAATCCCTGCGGCTGCCGCCGACACTCCGTGCACGGGCCAATCCGAAGAGCACGACCGGACGCCTGGACATCTTTACCCGTGTAATCACCGACCTCAATACGGGCTTCGACGAAATCCGCTCCGGCTACCAGGGTCCGCTCTATCTGGAGATCGTGCCCCGCTCGTTTGCCATCAAGATCAAGACCGGCTATTCGCTGAATCAATTGCGGCTCATCCAGGGGCCGGCGGCCGTGTCGGACTCCGCCCTGCGCACGCTACACCGGAAGGTCCCCGTGCTCTTTCACAACGATGCCCGCGCCCAGCCGCTGACATCGCGCGAGTTACGGGTCGACCGAGGGCTTTTTCTCCGGATTGACCTGCACGGCGACGACGATCAGCGGGACGGCATCATCGGCTACCGCGCGAAGAAAAACAGCCATGTAATCGACCTGTCCAAAGTCGGCCACTACGCCGCCGCCGATTTCTGGGAGCCGATCAAACGGCACCGCAACGACAGCCTGCTGCTCGAACCGGAGGAATTCTACATTCTGGCATCCAAGGAGCGGATCTGCGTGCCGCCCCACTACGCGGCTGAGATGGTCGCCTACGAAGCGGCCTGCGGCGAGCTGCGCACCCACTATGCCGGCTTCTTCGATCCGGGCTTCGGCCACGGGCGCGGGGAAATTGCCGGCACGCAGGCCGTGCTGGAAGTCCGCCCCCATGACGTTCCGTTCCTGATTTACGACGGGCAAACGTTTTTCAAAGTCGTTTATGAGAAGATGCTCGACGTCCCGACGGAGGTGTACGGGGTCAGCCTGGGCTCCTCCTATCAGCGGCAGGGACTGACGCTGAGCAAACATTTTAAAGCGTAGCCAGTAGCGAACAGCTGGTAGCTAATAGCTGAATGCAATGTCACAATGCAGTGACTGTCCGTCATCTGACATGAGCTATTCGCTACGTGCTATCAGCTGTTTGCTCTGGGAGTGATTATGCCACCGACCGATCTGCCCGAACGTCCGACGAACCAGCCCGCGCCGCCCTCCGACCCCGCTGGAAGGGATGGCGAAGAGCCGCATACCTACGTGCCCGGCATGATCGTCGGGGCCGCCCTGGTCTTCCTGGGTTTCCTCACCGTGTTTCTGTCGATCAGCGGGGGGTTTGAAATCGACTACAAGCCGCTCGTGCTCTATTTCTCCGGGCTCGCCATCTGGGCCTATTCTGCGATCGCGAATCTCGCCCTCCGCTACGTCGTCATGACCGTGGCGATTACGCTCGCCCTGGCCATCGCCCATTATGGCGAAGTGCACTTCTGGCACAAGCAGGTGGTCTTCTGGGGGACGGTCATCATGGTCTCCTATTTCATGTTGACTACCGCCGCTCCGGATAAACGCGAATAGCCTCTCCCGGCGTGAAGATCGCCGTCATCATCCCCACCCTGAACGAGGAACAGGCGTTACCGGGCACGCTCGCGTCGGTGACGCGTCTTGGCTTCGACGAGCTCATCGTCGTGGACGGCGGCAGCACGGATAAGACTCGCGACATTGTCACGTCGCTCGTGTTCGAGGTTCGAGCCTGCGCGCCGGAGCGCTTCGGCCCGCGAAGGCGAGGTTCGAGGTTTCAAGAACAACCTGAGGGACAGCCTCCGCAAATTTCTCCGCCTTCAACATCGAACGTCGAACATCGAACGAGTCCTGTCACCCTTCTCACCTCCGCGGCCGGGCGGGCGAAGCAGATGAACGCCGGCGCATCACAGAGCCAGGCGGACGTCCTGCTGTTCCTGCATGCCGACACCCATCTTCCGGACGACGCGAGGCAGGTTGTCGAAGATGCGCTGGCCGATCCTGCCTGTGTCGGTGGCCGGTTCGATCTCCGCTTCGAACGGGATACGGGTCTAGCCTGGTTGATCGCACGGCTCATTAGCCTCCGTTCCCGCTGGAGCGGGATTGCCACCGGGGACCAGGCACTCTTCGTCCGACGCGACGCGTTCGCAAAGCTCGGCGGTTTTGCAGACATCCCCATCATGGAGGATGTGGACTTCACCCGCCGACTCAAACACGTTGGCCGCGTGGCCCCGCTCCGGGCCCGGGTCATCACGTCCTATCGCCGCTGGGAGCGCTGCGGAGCATCCCGAACAATTGCCTTGATGTGGGCCCTCCGGTTCCTGTATTGGATGGGTGTGGCCCCCGTGAGACTTCATCGCTTTTATACCGTTATTCGGTAAGATTTCCGGGCGTGCACGGACGCGCCCGGCTACCTACACCTGCAGGATGGGGGTGGGGCCGATGCCCCCTCGTAAGCCGAAACATTCCGCACGTGCCGGGCCGGCCGACTCGCGCCAGCTGCCAAGCTCCGCATTGATCATCTTCGCCAAAGCGCCCGTACCAGGTCAGGTCAAGACCCGCCTCTGTCCGCCGCTCACGCCCGACGAGGCGGCCAGTCTTCACGGCAGCGTCGTGCTGGACATGCTTGAGCGCAGCCGCGGCGCCGCGGCGATGGATCGGTTTCTCGCCTGCTCGCCCTCGTCCGATCACGTCTTTTTTAAAATCCTGGAAGAGCGGCATGGCGTCCGGCTCATCACGCAGACGGGCGACGATCTTGGCGCCCGCATGGCCAGGGCCATGGCCGACGCGTTTGCGGGGGGCTACCGGCATGTGCTGGTGATCGGGACAGACCTGCCAACCCTGCCCGCTTCGACGTTCGGTGACGCCGTGAAACTGCTGGCCGCCCATGACCTCGTGCTGGGCCCGACCCTCGATGGCGGCTATTACCTGATCGGGCTGCGCAGGCCGGCACCCGAACTGTTTGCCGGCATCCCCTGGTCCACCGACCGGGTGTTGGCGCTGACTCGAACGAAAGCTTCCGCCGCGGGGCTCAAGACCGCCCTACTGCCCGTCCGGCGCGACCTCGACACGCTGGACGATCTGCTTGCGCTCATCGAAGAGACGGGCGCAGGGCGCGAGACGCGAGGCGTCTCGGAAGCTCGACGTTCGAAGTTCGACGTTGGGGGACAAAAAGAACCAACCCTCGAACCTCGAACCTCGCCTTCGCGTGCCGAAGCGCTCCGGCACGCAGGCTCGAACCTCGAACGCGGCATGCTTTCGCCTCGCACGGCCGGTGTGCTACGCTTATTGGCGAGTCGGGTACGCATGGACCAGCCGCGCACTCCGGAGTCCAGGAGACCAGCCGCGCCCCTATGACACGACCCACCCTTGAAACCGAACGACGCGAAGCGTCGACAACCGGCATGCGCTGGCTCGTGAGCGCGCGTCACTGGTCCGTCAGTGCGAAGCTCATCATCATGATCGCGCCGCTGCTGATTCTGTTTCTTGTGCTGTTCGCCTGGGCCTTTGCCGGGCGGCAGCGCATGCAGCTGCTGGATCAACAAACGACCGCGACCGCCGAAGCCCTCCTGACGCAGATCCAGGCCGACCGCGAATACTATACGACCACGGTCCTGCCGAAGCTGGCGGCCCTGCAGGCGATCGTCAGCGCCGATTACCACCGTACCCCGAACGCCTTCCCGCTCCCGGCCACCTTCCTCCGGGAAGTCACGGAGATGATCGCGAATTCCCCCGCCGGATACCGGGTCAAGCTGATCAGTCCCTGGCCGATCAACAAGCAAAACGGCATCCAGGATGCCTTCCAGAAGGACGGCTTCGATGCCTTGCTGACCACGAATACGCGGCTGTTCAAGCGCCAGGAGCAGGTCAAGGGAACCACGGTCATGCGGTTTCTCGCTCCGGACCGGGCGGTCGCAACCAATTGCGTCAGTTGCCACAATACCCACCCCCTGAGTCCGAAGCAGGATTTCAGGCTCAACGACGTCATGGGCGGGATTGAAATCAGCATCCCCATCGAATCCGCCCTGCAGCAGGCCCGGCAGGATCAAGCGGGGATGGTCGCCGGTGGAGTCGGCTTCAGCCTCCTGGTCATGCTGCTCATCGTCTGGGGCTCACGGGTCGTCGTGACGCAACCGGTTCGTGAGTTGACCTCGCAGATGCAGCGGGTGTCCACCGCGGGCGGCGACGTGACCGAGGAGCCGGCGGTCCGGCGTCGTACTGAACAGGCCATGGGCGAAGAGATCCGGCAGCTCTGGCACGGATTCTGGGACATGTATCTCAGCCTCCGCCTGCATCAGCAGGAGCACTCGACCGATCTGGAACAACAGGCCGGCGAGATGCAGATCCTGAATCAGCGCCTCATCGACATGCAGAAGATTACGCAATCGATGCAGCAGGCCATCTCGGAGGAAGAGGTCTATCGCATCCTGTGCCACACGTTGCAGCAGAGTCTGCCCTTGAGCCAGATCCTGATTCTCCGGCTCAATGCCTCGGAAGACCGTCTCGAAACCATCTGGACCTCGCCGAAGCGCGAAGACATCGCTATCGACGGCTATCCGGTCTGGAACGAGCCCCATCGGTGCCCCGTCATCCGGTCCGGCCGCGACTACAAGGTGCAGGACACCTCCCACGACCTGGTCTGCGCCTCGAGCATTTCGAACCAGCAGGCCGGGGGCTACTGGTGCGTGCCCCTGGTCATCGGCGGACGGACCATCGGCGTCGTGCACCTGGTCAGCGCCCAGACCAACTGCTGGACGGAGGATACCTGCCACTGGATCGAGGCGCTCGTCAACGTGGCCGCGCCGATGATCGGCCACCTCCAGCATCTCGAGCGGGCCAAGCGGCGCGCGCTGATCGACGAACTGACCGGAACCTACAACCGCCGTTTCCTCGAGGAAGCGCTCGCCAAGCTGGTCGTGCCGGACGATCGCCGCCGAGGCCAGGTGCTGAGCCTGCTGGTGATCGATCTGGACCACTTCAAGCAGGTCAACGACACCTACGGCCACCAGGTGGGTGACATGGTGCTCAAGAGCGTCGCGCAAGCGCTGCACCGCACGCTGAAAGAAAGCGACGTGCTCGCGCGCTACGGCGGGGAGGAATTCGTAATCGTGCTCCCCCGAACCGAAGCGGCCGGAGCCGTCGCGGTGGCCGAACGTCTGCGTGTCAACGTGGCGGGGCTCTCGCTCCGCAAGCTGGCCCCGGCAGCCCCGGAACGGGTGACGATCAGCGTAGGCGTGGCCGCCTACCCGGTCCATGCCACGACCGTGGTCGATCTGATCCGCATCGCCGACGAAGCGCTCTACCAGTCCAAGTCGCAAGGGCGCAACCGGGTGACCTGCGCGCCGGACTCGCTCGAAGTCGCCTACCGCAAGCCGGACGAACAAGACGATCTGCGGTGAACGCCCCCGTCGCCATCATCACCGGCGGCGCCAAAGGAATCGGACGCGCCGTTGCCCTCGACCTCGCTGCCAGGAAGTGGCGCGTGGCCATCTGCTATCGAAAAAGCGAGAAAGAAGCGGACGAAACCGCTCGCAACATCACGGCCGGAGGCGGCGAGCCCCTGGCCGTCCGGTGCGATGTCTCCGACCCAACCGCCGCCAGGAACCTAGTCGTCCAGGTAGAACAGGCATGGGGGCGGATCGACGCCCTCATCAATTGCGCCGGCCCCTACCACCGCCTCAATCTATTGGACGAGACCCCGGAGGGATGGAATGAAATGTTCGATCACAACCTCCACCCTATCTTTTATCTGACGCACGCCGCCGCGCCGGGCATGAAAGCACGCAAGCAGGGACGGATCGTGAACTTCAGCATGGCGAATGCGGATCAGATGATCGCGCAGCCGGAGGTGACGGCTCACTACATCGCGAAAGCCGGCGTGCTGATCCTGACGCGAACGCTGGCGAAACTACTGGCGCCACACGGGATCACGGTCAATGCCGTGTCGCCCGGATTTATCGATTCGGGCAGCGCCCCGCCAGGCGAGCTGGCCGGCATGGCTAAGAAGATTCCGGCCGGCTATGTGGGCGAGGTAAAGGATACAGTGGCAGCGGTGAAGTTCTTGCTGTCGGACGAAGCTCGCTACGTGACGGGAACCAACATCCACGTCAGCGGCGGCTGGGGGATTTAGGAGCGAGCTGGCGGGTTGGCCTCCTCCCGTGCTCGCAGAAGGGTGCGGCTGACGAAAGGAGCGAGCGACAGCCCGGTCTCCCTTCGTGCTCGCGCAACGCGCGGCCTCAGAAGGCCCTCGTTGGACGCGCGCAGTTGAAGGGAGACCGGGCCGCCGCTCGAAGGAAGGGAAAATCCTCAATGAAATAAAAAATAGAAACGGTGACAGACCGCGTGAGGGTCTGTCACCGTTAACGCTTCGCCACCTTCAGTGGGCTACGCCAATAGCGATTGTCCCTGCAAACCTTGAATGCCCCGTTTCCTTCGATCAAAACCTGAAAACTAGGGCGCGAGCTTACTTCCCGAAGGCCTTCTTCAGGAGCGGTTCGATTTCGCCCTTGGCGGCCATCGGGTCCAGGATGTCAGTGTCGCCGTAGAACTGTCCGTCGATGAAGACCTTGGGCAAGGTCGGCCAGTTGGTCATCTTGGCCAGGAAGTCCCGCTTGGCCGGATTCTGCAGGACATCGATCAGTTCGTAGGGGAACCCGTACTTATCGAAGAACTGCATCGTCTCCCGTGTGAACCCGCACATCGGCGCCTGCTTCGTACCCTTGCCGTAGATCAGAATCTTGTTCGCCTTGATCTCGCGTTGCACTTCTTCTTCGATGGGATTGCTCATGTTCGGCCTCCATACCACACTTCGTGTGAACCGCCATACCAACCTTCGGTTGAACCGGCGGCTCTTTAGTGATTTATCGTAACGGTCGCCGCCGGAGAAGACCTTCCAGTGTTTTATTTCCAAGACTCGCGGCGGAGAAAATCCTCCAGTGTTCTGTAACCCTTATGCTGACCACGTTCAGCTTCCGTCCGTGGTTTCGGCCTTGATCTCCAGCGCGTGGATGCGCCCGTCCTTCATCGGCTCATCGAGCGCCCCATAGACCATCCGGTGCCGATCCATCAAGTTCTTGTCCTTGAAATGGTCTGACACCACTTTGATACTGAAATGGTCCATGGTGCCGGTCCGGTCCATCACGGACACGACCGCGTCCGGCATAGCTTTCCGAATATAGCT
>DASWIN010000340.1:0-16845 GCA_036397655.1 Nitrospiraceae bacterium
AAAATGGACGAGGGATGAAGTCCGCGAGATTCGGGCCCATCTCAAGCACATCGCCATGCTCGTCCCGGTCCTGATCATCTTCCTGCTCCCGGGCGGCTCGCTGCTCTTGCCCATTCTCGCCGAGGTCCTCGACCGACGAAAAAAGATCCGACGCCCCCCGGAGCCTCCTTCCCTGTAGCCGACCAATCCCGCCACCTGTTCATGCGGCGGGGCACGGTCAGTCGGTTTCCCATCCGCCTCCCAGGGCCTTGTAGACCGCGATGAGGGCCGCGGCGGTGCGTGTCTCGCTCTCGGCAAGTCGGACCTGGGCTTCCAACAGGGTGCGTTCGGCGTCTAAGACCGTGAGAAAATCTGCCACCCCGTACTGGAAACGGAGCCGCGCGAGCTCGGCGGCCTTCTCGCTCGCTCCAGCCGAGGCCCGAAGAAAGTCCAGGCGCTTCTGCTGGCGACCGAAATCGACGAGGGCATTCTCCGTTTCCTCGAGTGCGGTGAGGACCGTCTTTTCGTATTGAGCAAGGGCCCCCTCAGCGCGCGCATCGGCAGCTCTGATCCGAGCGGCGACCCGTCCCAGATCGAACGCCGCCCAAAAGATGCGAGGGCCGAAAAAGTAAGTCCCGCTCCCACTGCCGCCGAGACCCGATACGGTGTCGGCTTGCAAAGCCACGCTGCCGATGAACGTGACCCGTGGGAACAGATCCGCGGTCGCGACTCCTATTCTAGCCGTCGAGGCCGCCAAGTTTCGCTCGGCGACCCGGATGTCGGGACGTCGGCGCAGTAAGTCTTCAGGGCTCCCGATCGCGACAAGTTGTGGTGCGCTGGCGAGCGGAGCGGGGTCTGACAGCTCTGGCTCCAGGGCCGTCGGCTGCTGGCCGGTTAGGACACCCAATCGGTACATCGCCCGCTTTATCGCGGTCTCGAGAGGAGGAATGCTGGCCAACGTCGAATTCAACTGTGCCCGGGCCCTGGAGGTATCGAGTTCTGTCCCGCGGCCCCCTTCGAGCAGGGCTGTTGTCAGATCCAAGGTTCGCTGCTGGTTCGCGGCATTCCTGATCGCCACCTCGAGCTGTTGTTGTGTTCCTCGGAGTTCAATATAGTTCCGTGCAACCTCAGCCAGCAGGCTCACGATCACATCGCGGCGCGTGGCTTCGGCAGCCCCGACCTCCGCCGAGCGCGCTTCGATAGAACGACGCACGCGCCCGAAGAAATCAAGCTCCCAGCTCGCATCGAATCCCGCGTCGTACAGCTCGATATCGCGGTCAGCCCCCGGACCCGCTACGGCCTCACTCGTTTGCTCTCTTGCGTACCCAGCTTGCGACGTCACGGTAGGAAAGCGGTCGAACGCTGTCTCGGACCGTAGCGCCCGGGCTTCGCGGAGCCTGGCCGTCGCGATCCGTAGGTCATGGTTACCGCTAATCGCGAGATGGACCAAGCGATTCAAGGTGTCATCATTGAATCCGCGCCACCATAAAGCCTCGACCCCATCCGTCGACAGGCCCGTCTGCGTCCGATTGGCAAAGGACTCAGGCGTCTGCATAGGGGGTTCCCGGTAGTCCGGGCCCACCACGCAACCGGTCAACAGCCCGAGGAGGACAGGGACAAATACCAGGGCTGTCGTCGCCCGTGAGCCGGCCGCGACGGTCGCCGCCATCCTGCTCCTCCACTCGATGAGCCCGCGGAGGACGACATAGAAGACCGGTGTCAGAAACAACCCGAAGAACGTCACCCCCAACATGCCGCTGAACACCGAAGTTCCCAGCGCCTGCAGCATCTCGGCGCCGGCCCCCTTCGCCACGAACAGGGGGACCACGCCGAGGATGAAGGCGAAGGAGGTCATGAGGATCGGCCGGAGCCGGAGACGGCAGGCTTCGATCGCCGCCGAAATCCGGTCTTTACCTGCTGCCTGCTCATCCTTCGCAAACTCGACGATGAGGATGGCGTTCTTGCAGGCGAGACCGACCAGCACCACGAACCCGACTTGGGTCAGGATGTTGTTGTCCATGCCGCGCAGCCAGATCCCCGCGATAGCGCAGAGGAGGCACATCGGCACGATCAGGATAATAGCGAGTGGCAGCACCCAGCTTTCGTACTGGGCGGCCAGCAAGAGAAAGACGAACAGCACGCAGAGAGGAAAGATGAAAAGCGCGGTGTTGCCGGCGATGACCTGCTGGTAAGTGAGGTCGGTCCATTCAAAACCCATTCCGCTTGGGAGCACCTCACCGGCCAGTCGTTCCATGGTGGTTATGGCCTGGCCCGAACTGAATCCCGGCGCCGTGTCGCCGTTGATCTCGGCCGCAGGGTACATGTTGTAGCGCACCACCCGGTCGGGGCCGGTCGTCCGGCGTATGTCTACGAGCGAGCCGAGCGGCACCATGGCCCCAGACGCGCTGCGCGTCTTGAGCTTGGCGATATCCTCTGGGTCGGCGCGGAACGCCCCTTCTGCCTGCGCCGTCACCCGGTAGGTGCGGCCCAATAGGTTGAAGTCGTTGACATACGACGAACCCATGTATACCTGCAGGGTGTCGAACACATTGTTCAGCGGCACGTTCAGTTTCTTCGCCTTGGTGCGGTCCACGTCGGCATACAGTTGCGGGGTGTTGGCGCTAAAGGGGGTGAAGAGTCCCACCAGACCAGGCTGCTGATTTCCCGCGGCGACGAGCGCTTCAGTCGCCGCCTGCAGCGCCGTCAGACCGGCCCCGGAGCGGTCCTGGACTTGCAGTTTAAAGCCGCCGGCCGTCCCCAGGCCTTGCACGGGGGGCGGGGGGAACACCGCCATTCTCGCCTCTTGGATGCCGGAGAGTCGCTGACGCAGGTGCTGAATGATCTGCGGGGCGCTCAGGCCATGCCCCTTGCGTTCGTCAAACGGCTTCAACGGCGCAAATATCGCGCCCGCGTTGGAGTTGTTCGACCGTGTCGCGGCCGAGAAGCCGGCAAACCCCACCGCGTTGGCGACGCCGGGCGTTCCCTGAATAATGTCTGATGCTCGGCGGACCACGGCGTCGGTGCGCTCTAAGGACGCGCCGTATGGCAGCTGCACATCGACGATCAGATACCCTTTATCCTGCGCCGGGATGAATCCCACCGGCACGGTGGTGAACCCTAGGTAGGTGAGGCCGATCAGGCCGCCGTAGACTACGAGCACGACAACGCTGACCCGCAGCGCCATCGCCACCGCCCGTCCGTACACGTCGATCACCCGGTCGAAGAACCAGTTGAACCCCTTGAAGAAACCACCCAGAAGTCGGTTGATGAGCGGGCTGAGGAGCCATCCCACGATGCTGCCCACCAGGAAAGCCGCCCCGCGCAGCGTCCAGATCGCCAGTGCACTGGATGCCTGCGCCACACCCTCGTGGGCGCCCGGCTCCAGACCCGACAGGCCGAACAGCGGCGCCAGTGCGGGCGTGAGGAACCGGTAGGCCGAGAACCCGCCGATCAGGGCGATGCCCAGGCGGGGCAGCGCCTCCCGTTCCTTGGCCGCATGTCCGGCGTCAGGGGGTTTGATGAGCTGCACGGCCCGAGCCGGGGCCATCGTCAAGGCATTGATCGCCGAGATGATGGTCGAGGCGGCGATGGTGAGGGCGAACTGGCGATAGAACTGGCCGCTGATGCCCGTGAGGAAGGCCGTGGGGATGAAGACCGCGCTGAGAACCAGGGTGATGGCGATGACGGGACCGGTGATCTCGGCCATGGCCTTGAGGGTGGCCTCGCGGGGCTCCAGGCCCTTGGCCATCCAGCGCTTGATGTTCTCGACCACGACGATGGCATCGTCCACCACGATGCCGATCGCCAGCACGAGGCCGAAGAGCGACAGATTATTGAGCGAAAAGCCCAGGGCCGCCATCACGCCCAAGGTCCCAATCAGCGACACCGGGACATCGATCATCGGCAGGAGCGTGGCGCGCCAGTCCTGCAGGAAGATGAGGACCACGATGAAGACCAGGATGAACGCTTCGAGGAGGGTGTCAAAGACGGCGTTAATCGACTCCTGCACAAAGACCGTCGGATCGTACACGATGCGGTATTCCAGGCCCGCCGGAAATCGCCCACTGAGTTCGGCCATCGTCTTGCGAACGGACTGAGCCGTGGCAAGGGCATTGGAACCGGGACGTTGGAAGATCCCAATGGCCGCCGCGGGCTTGCCGTCGAGGTAGCTGTTGGACGAGTAATCGCGAGCGCCCAACTCCACCCGAGCGACGTCGCGGACGCGCGTGATCCTTCCTTCCTCGCCTGTCTTGATCACGATGTCGCCGAACTGCTCCGTCTCGATCAGGCGCCCCAAGGTGCTGACGGAAAGCTGATAGGCGCCTCCTTGCGGCACGGGTGGCTGGCCGATCGCCCCCGAAGCAACCTGCACGTTTTGTTCGCGCAGAGCCTGTACGGCGTCACTTGCGGTCATGTTGCGTGACGCAATCTTCTCGGGATCGAGCCACACACGCATGCTGTATTCGCGCACGCCGAAGATGGTAATGTCCCCGACGCCGTCGAGGCGGGCGAGCACATCGCGCACCTGGAGGAGCGCGTAGTTGCTGATATAGATCTGATCGTATCGGTTGTCCGGTGAAATCATATGGATCACCAGGAGCAGATCGGGGGAACTTTTTGCCGTAGTCACGCCGCTCCGGCGGACTTCCTCAGGCAACCTGGGTTCGGCAATGGCGACACGGTTTTGGACGAGCACCTGCGCTTTGTCGAGGTCCGTGCCTAATTTGAAGGTAATGGTGAGCGTCATTTGCCCGTCGTTGGTCGATTGAGAAGTCATGTAGAGCATGTCCTCGACGCCGTTGATCTCCTGCTCGATCGGCGTCGCCACTGTCGCGGCGATCACTTCGGGGTTCGCACCGGGATAACTGGCGCGTACCACGACGGTCGGCGGCACCACTTCTGGGTATTGCGCCACCGGCAGGGTGAAGTAGGCGATGGCGCCGACGATCACGATCACGATCGACAGTACGGTAGCAAAGACTGGTCGATCAATGAAAAAATGAGAAAGTGTCACGGCCTCACCGTTCTACCTTCCGTTCAGCAGTGGGGTCCGACTCTGGTGCCAAGAGATTTTCCTCACGAAGGGGTACCTCTTGCCGCTCCGGATCGACTTTTATGTTCGCTCTTGCGCGCTGGATTCCTTTAATGATCACCCAATCCTCGGGCTTCAGTCCTTCACGGATGACTCGTAAGCCGCTGATGATCGGACCTAATTGGACGGCCCGGTACTCCACGATGCTCTGGTCATTGACGACGAAGACGAATTTTTGCGACAGATCAGTACCGATTGCCTCGTCCGCGGTCATCAGCGCCTCGTATTTACCGCTGCCAGGTATACGAACACGTGCAAACAACCCGGGAGTGAGAGTCAAGTCAGGATTGGGAAAGATGGCTCGTCCTGTCATCGTTCCTGTGTTCGGATCGAGCCGATTGTCAACAAAATCGATGTAGCCCTTGTGAGGGAATCCCGTCTCATCTGCCAAAGCAAGGTAGGCGGGATTTCTCGCTTCGCGCGAGCTGGCTCGCTTCCCCTCCCGCGCGAGGCGGACGTATTTCAGATACGCGCGCTCATCGGCTTCGATATAGCAATGGATGGGATCAAGGGAGACAATCGTGGTCAGCAATGTGGATTGCGCCGTTCCACCGTTGATGAGATTGCCCTCCGTGACAAGTTTGCGGCTGATGCGCCCGGTGATCGGCGCGGTGATCCGGGTGAATTCGACATTGAGCTTCGCCGCGTCAACGGCGGCCCGCGCCGCATGGAGCTGTTCCTGGGTCTCGCGCTGTCTGGATGCTCGGGTGTCAGCCTCCTCTTCGGAGATGGCGCGGACTTGCAGCAGGCGCTGTGCCCTCGCGTAATCGCTTTTCGCCAGCTCGAGCCGGGCGTCGGCCAACTTTGATTCCGCCACGGCCCTATCCAGCTCGGCCTGGTACGGCCGGGGGTCGATCACGAAGAGCAAGTTCCCCTTCTTTACGATTGCACCATCATTGAAATGTATAGATTGCAAATAGCCGCTGACGCGTGCCCTGATCTCCACTGATTCCACCGCCGCAAGCCGACCGGTGTATTCGTCCCACTCGATTACTTCACGTACGACCGGTCGACTCACAGTCACCTTAGGCGGTGCCGGAGCTGGAGCGGCTTGCGGTCCCTCACAGCCGACCAGCAGCAACGCCAGCCCTGCAAGACCGAGGGTCACACTGTTCCACGGAAATCCGGAATTGTACCTTCTAGTTCGTCGCACCATCTTTTACGCTCTGACGCTTCTCGACCCCTATAGTTGCTGTAGCTGAGCGTTCGCGTCGCCGCGACGAAAAGGACGGTGGGGTTTCCGGTCGCGGGACGCCTCCGAGTATTGCGCTGCTAAGCGTCTCGGCTGCCAGCCTAGCGAGGGGCTCCTGAGAGTAATGTGAGCGAGGGTGCTTCAGGCCCCGTTACGCGTCTTATTCCAATGAGTACCTCTTCCGGCCGTCGGGGATTCTAATACTGACCCCAAAGCTGGGCTCATGTCAAGCGACCAGTCACGCCGGACGCGAGTGAGTCCAAAGCAAAGTAGGCGGCGGCGACCCGCATCAGGAGCTGGCCGTGGCCCAGGATGGTCAACATATCAAAGCCAGACCCCCCCGTATCATCTTGCTCTTCTCCCAATCGGCGCCAGCCAGCGGGGGTGATGGTGTAATACCAGGCGCGGTCCGGGAGCCATGGAGATACATAGTCTCTCTATCGTATAGACAGTCTAAGCTTGATAGGGGTGCTGGGGAGGGGGTCTAGGCCTCAAGCCTCCCCTCGAACGGAGGCCCATCAACCGCACAGAACACACGCCGCTCCACACCAGTCCGCTGCCGGTCGCAGGCCGGCCGCCCGTCCCGCAGCTGGTCGCGAATCAACAGCCAGGCGAGAGCGCCCCCGACCGCGACCAGGGCGGCGGAGATCCACATGGCGAGCCGGAACCCGCGAGCGAACAGCTCGGCGTTGCGGAACGCGTCGCCGGTGAGCCCCGCCACCACGGGGAGTACGGCCACCGCGAGCAGGGCAGCGGACTGTGCCACCGCATTGTTCACACCGGAGGCGATCCCTGAGTAGCGCTGGTCCGCGGACGCGAGCACCGTCGCGGTCAGCGGTGCCACGTTGAGGGAGAGACCAAAGCCGAAGATCACCGCACCCGGCAGCACGTCGGTGACGTAGGACGCGCCTGGCCCAATGCGCGCCAGCAACAGAATCCCGGCCGCCATCATCAGCGGCCCGACCGTCATAGGCCGCCGCGGGCCGATGCGCTCGGCCAGGGCGCCTGCCCGCGATGACAGGAGGAGCATTAAGAGGGTGACGGGCATCAACGCAGCCCCCGCCCGGAGCGGTGAGTAGCCAGCGACCTGCTGGAGCTGGAGCAGCAGGAGGAAGAACACGCCCGCCATGCCGCCATAGACCACGAACGTCACCAGGTTCACACCGGAAAACTGCCGAGAGGCGAACAGCTGGAGCGGAACGAGGGGGGCGCGCGTGCGGCGCTCGGCCAGCAGGAACGCGATCAGGGACAGCGTGCCCGTGGCGCCGGCCGCGAGCACCACCGGTGAGGCGCCTCGATCGCCCGCAGCGATCAGTGACCAGGTGAGCGCGCCCAGGCCGACCGCCCCGAGGACCGCGCCCAGCAGGTCGAACCCCGCGCTGGCATCGCGCGGGTCAGCCTTGCTCTCCGGCACGTGGCGTGCGCTGATCCACAGAACGGCGACCGCGACCGGGAGATTGATCCAGAAAATTGTGCGCCACGAGCCCGCGCCAACCAGCCACCCGCCCAAGAGCGGGCCGATGGCCGCCGCAATGCCGCCGAACCCGGACCACGCGCCCACTGCGCGGGCGCGCTCGCCGCCGACAAAAGACGACTGGAGGATGGCCAGGCTGCCGGGCGTCAACAGGGCCCCGCCGATTCCCTGGAAGGCGCGAGCGACCGCCAGGACCGTCACGGTCGGTGCGGCCGCGCACAGGAGTGACGCCAGCGCGAACCAGACGATCCCGACCTGGAGCATCCGCCGGCGGCCATAGCGATCGGCCAGGGATCCCGCGAGCAGGATGAGCGACGCCTCGGACAAGGTGTAGGCGTTGACGGTCCATTGGAGGCCTGCAACCGTGGCGTCGAGGTCGGTACCGATCGCAGGAAGGGCCACGTTGACGGTGGTGGCATCGAGCATGGCCAGGCCGGACGCCCCGACGGTGGCGCCCAGCACCCACCAAGCCTGCGGCGTGCCCCACCGGATTCCCGCGCCGGTCTCCAACAATCACCTGCCTTTGAAGGCAGCCGTGCGATTCTCAAGGAAGGCCGCCACGCCCTCGGTTCGGTCCTCGGTGGCGAACGCGACGGCCCAGGTCTTGGCCTCCACCGCCAGGCCCGCCTCCAGCGGCAGGCCGTAGCCCTCGTTGATCGCCTGTTTGAGGAGCCGGAGAGTCACTGTCCCCAAAGGTGTCCGGCACCTTTCGCTTCGCGCTTCTGAACCGGGCAGCCAGCGACCATAATTCGGCATGTCGGCAATCAGGTCAAAAATGGTCTCTGGAGAGCCTTCGATTCGCGCCGTGAACTGCGGGTGCGAGGTGGACATTTACCCTCTTTTCATTGAAGGAGAGCCGTTACGCGAAAACCTCTTCGCACATAGCAGGAGCCGGGCGCCCGGTTTCGATCATTGCGCCCCGAGCGCGCGCAGGTCGCGGTTCTCCAGCACCCGCTTGGGCGCACCCTGCCGCGCGGCGCGGATCATCGCGCGGCCCAGCTCCTCGGTGCTGATCACCGCCCCCGGCGCGATCGCCCGCACCAGCGGCAGGAGCGGCCGAAAGACGGCGTAGGCGATCCGCGTCCAGCGCGTTTTCGAGACCTCGCCGTGCATTGCGCGCAGCGCGCCCAGGCGGACCATGTACGCAGACGGGAACAGGGCGAGCAGCGCGTCCTCGGTGCGCCCCTTCACCTGTGCCCACATCGCCTTGCCGCCGGTGCCCGCGCCCGAGACGTAGACGAACGTCATCGCGGGATAGATCCGCGCCAGCGCCTGCGCCCAGCCCACGGTCAGATCGAAGGTCAGGCGGGTGTAGTCGGCCTCGCTCATGGCGGCCGACGAAACGCCGAGGCAGAAGAAGCAGGCGTCGTACCCTTGCAGGTCCGCGCCGGCCGCGCCGAAGTCAAACAGGTCCTTGCGGACCAGCTCGCGCAGCTTCGGGTGCGTCCGGCCGGTGGAGCTGCGGCCGACCGCGAGCACGCCCTCGACGACGTCGTCGCGCAGGCACTCGCGCAGGACACCCTGCCCCACCATCCCTGTAGCCCCGAAGAGGATGACCTTCATGGCAGCTCCATGACGCCGCTTGTGCCATTCTTGAGCGAAAGTGGGAAGCCACGATCACCAAGGCCCTTCTTCTGCGGCGTGGACCCGAAGCGCTGTATCCTACCAGGGCTGTTTGGCACCCTTCCAGTCCAAGTGACGGGTCGGGGTCATGTATTGATTTTGCACTTTACACCCTCTTCCCGTCGGTATCCTACGCACGAAACAAAAAAGCCCGCCCAGGCCGTGCTTCGCCCGGGAGGGCGTCTGAGTGCTTTGGTGCCCCGTCGATTGTGCGGGAGATGGGCTATGAGCTATCCCTACCCCGGTTCCATCCCTAATCCCGTGGAGAGGGCCTAAGTATGCCCTACACGCTTAGAGCTGTCAAGGACGTGGAACTCGAGCCGTTTATTGACTACGCAGCCCCGTGCTTCCCACACTACTCCCGCCGGGCGAACCCAGTTTGTCATAGGAGGTGACATACCTAGGCTTTCTATTCCCCCTGGAAAATGGGAAATGTCACCCGTTTCCCTTTCCCTCCTGGACGTGATATTCGCGGCCTTGAGGGGACCCATAGCTTGCTCTGTACATAGGCAAGGGTGGCCTCAGCCTCGATGTCCCGCTTGTATTCCAAGTTGCGCTGGGCAAGCGCAAGGGCGTGTTCGATCTTGACGTCGCCGTCGGCATACAGGCGGGCCAGGCCGCCCAAGGTGTAAATTTCGCCCGCATCGATGACGCGCTGAAATCCCTGTTCAGCCGCCCCAAAGTGCTTATGCGCCCGGACTTCCTGACCGAGCCACCGGGCGACGAGAAATGCCTTGTGGCGGATCGCCGGGTCTTCTTGCTCCTCAAGCAGGCCTTCGTATACCGCAAGAGCCTTGTCGAGTTGACCCTCAGCCTCGTAGAACTCGGCCCAATGCAAGTGCAGCATCTTCCACGCGACCGGATTGCCCGGACCGAGACCTGCCGCCGCTTCCAGATGGGACCGCGCCGGGCCAGGGCGGCCCCAGTCGAGCAAAGCCCCCGCGGCCCTGACCTCGGCCCAGACGGTGAGGTCGCTCGCGCCCGTGGCGCGAGCGAACTTGGCGGCGTCGAGGAAGGCGTCCACCGCCTCATCATAGCGGAGTTGCGAGGCGAGCCATTGCCCGAGCGCGGCCGCGGTATAGAAATCGCCAGCCTTCACCCCTGGCGGGGGAAGCAGCTTTGCCGCATCCTCGTAGCGCCCCAGTCCCATGTAAGCCTCCACCAGGAGGGCGGTGACGGCCGTGTCCGTCGGATTTGCCGCCGCAGCGCGCCTCCCCCATT
The DNA here is from genome assembly GCA_036397655.1 of Nitrospiraceae bacterium. Taxonomy (GTDB): domain Bacteria; phylum Nitrospirota; class Nitrospiria; order Nitrospirales; family Nitrospiraceae; genus 2-02-FULL-62-14. The sequence continues at coordinate 10,582 of DASWIN010000340.1, forward strand.
CCAAGGCGCATTCGAACCGGTGAGCGAAGTTACAGAGACCCGCCATCACGTTGAATGCCAGGACGTTGGGCTGTATCGCCACGGAGCGTTCTCCGGCATCCCGGCCTCTCGTGAGGAAGGTTGGATCGTGTGTCTCTCGCGCTTTGTCGAGGTAGGCCGCGGCGAGCTGGGTATAGACCGCGAAGAGCCGTGGGTGCTCGGACAGCTTCTTCAAGGAGAAGTCGATCCGTGCATCGACGTCAGAGGGCGGTCGCCCGCGGCTCGCGCAGCTGCCGAGCAAAATCAGCGCGACGCAAACCACCAGAAATCGAGCTCTGCGTGCATCCCCGGGAGACACATTCATCTCCAGTCAGCTCGTGGACACAGCGGAGTGTGGAGGGGTCGATGTCCTTTCATGCCGGGACCGCAGAGCGCTCCCTATCGGTCATTGGGGGGGTGCGAGATACGGGAATTTGTCCAGGAACTTCTTCACGTCGTGGATCGTGGCGCTCCGGTCCCCCTTGCTCGTCTCAATCGCGCGCGCCTGGCCCTCGCCCACCTCGGCAAGGATGTCGGTCACATCGTCCCCCAGCTCTCGTCCGTTCGGGAACTTCACCGGAGCCCTCGTATTGAAAATGAGGACGTCGGGTGGGACCCCAAGCTGCTGCACATGGAACTTGGGATGAAGCGGATTGAGGCTCTGGTTAAACTGCGACCTCAGCGCGCGGCCCACATGGTCCTGGAATGTTCCGGAGAATGTCTCGACGGTCAACGTCGCCCAGAGCAACAGCGTATCCTGATCCTTGCGAATGGCGTCGAGCGGCACTTCGAGCACGATCGCAGCGATGTTAAACTTCACAAACGGTACGAAGATGAAGGCCTCGGCGCGAGGTCCGCTGAACAGCTGAATCCGGCCCTCGAGGTCGCGCCAGGCGTCTGCCGAAAACCCCTTCGCTCGAAGCTGCGGCTTGTTCTTGTCGTCGAACGTGATCTCGAAGACGATGTCCTCATGAATCTCCTGAGGCTTGGAAATACATCCGCCGAAGGCTGCGAGCTTGTCGCAGTCTTTGAACGCGACTGCGCTGTCCCGATCGATTGAGATGCGGTACGTAACATCCGTCGGGAAGATGAACTCCATCACGCCGGCGGGAAGGGACGGATTGGTGCCCAGAGCGAGAACGAGATTGCTTCCCCGCACGAAGACCCAGAAGTCGCTGATATTGGCGTCACTGCGCATCTGCTGGAACATGAACGGGGTGTCAGCGTGGTCAGATGCACGCATGGCGACTATGCTGAGGAGCAGAATAGCAAGTGCGCCGACAAGACCAACTGCCTGCCTGCCGATACGAGTGGATGCGAACATTATCCCTAGACCCATAGCGGTCACCTCTTTGTTCCCTACGAAGGAGCGCTGCTCGGACCGTTGCTTCGCGCGTCCAGCCCCGCCGGAGCTCGCTAAGATACGCGAGCATGGTGAGGGGGTGGTCTCACCTGGGTTATTTTTTCTTTGCGAGGTAGCTCGAAATAAGGTTCCTGTACGCCGGAATGTGGTTCGAGAGGAGGTTGCCCAGGCCTTCGATGTCATTCCGCCAGTCACGATGGAGCTCACAGGCCACACTGAACCAGTTCATCAATTGGGCTCCCGCGTTGGCCATACGCGTCCAGGCTGCCTCGCGGACAGCGGCATTGAAAGTGCCGGAGGCGTCGGTCACCACGAAAACTTCGTAGCCCGCTTCCATCGCGGAGAGGGCGGCGAAGGCTACACAAACATCAGTGACAACTCCGGCCATGATCAGCTGTTTGCGACCGGTAGCCTTGACTGCCTTGACAAAATCTTCGTTATCCCAGGCGTTGATTTGGCCGGGGCGCGGAATAAACGGCGCCTTGGGGAACATCGCCTTGAGTTCAGGCACGATCGGCCCATTGGGACCATCTTCAAAGCTCGTGGTCAGGATCGTCGGAAGCTTGTAATACTTCGCAATATCCGCAAGCGCTAGGACATTGTTCTGGAACTCGCCCGGCGAGAAATCCTGAACCAATGAGATCAGGCCAGACTGGTGATCCACAAGTAGGACAGTGGCGTCATCCTTCGATAACCGGCGGTACTTGAATGAAGTGCTCATGCGTGTCCCCCCTTCCTCGCCCGGCTTGGTCTGAGCCACCACCTGCTTCGGGACCATCCCGAAGGCACCGGCGACTCCCGCGCCCGTGAGGAGCGTCTTCAGGAAAGTCCTCCTCTCGCCCTGCACCGTTGGGCCTTCCTTCCCTTCGCGCATAGCCCCCCCCTTTCGCTGGCTAAGACAACTGAACATCGTCCGTCAGCAATTTGCCGATCGTTCGTTCCACCGATCCCCTGAGGAATGGCCGGACACCATTCCGCGATTAGCGTCAGGACTTGATGAAGGCGAGGAGGTCGGCGTTGAGCTTGTCCTTGCTGGTGTCGCCCAGGCTGTGCGTCCCGCCCGGATAGATCTTCAGCGTGGCGTTCTTGACGAGTTTCGAGGAGAGCATCGCCGAGGCCCCGATCGGCACGATCTGGTCGTCGTCGCCGTGGATGATCAGCGTCGGCACGTTGAACTTTTTCAAGTCCTCGGTGAAATCCGTCTCGGAGAACGCCTTGATACAGTCGTAGGCGTTCTTGTGACCGGCGTGCATCCCCTGTGCCCAGAACGAATCGATCATGCCCTGCGAGACCTTCGCGCCCGGCCTGTTGAAGCCGAAGAACGGGCCGCTGGCGATGTCCTTGTATAGCTGCGACCGGTCCGCGAGAGAGCCGGCGCGAATGCCGTCGAACACCTGGATGGGCAAACCGCCGGGATTGGCCCTGCACTTCTCATTTGGTATTTCTGCCGTAGGGCATTCCGGCCGTCACTTCACCGGCGTGAGGACGGGAGCCCCCTTGGCCTTCAGCAGCACCACGACGAACCTGGCCGGCTCCGTGTTGCTGGCGTTGCGCCCCACGACGTGAACATCGGTAGGACCCTCGTAGAACGTCTGCCCTGCCGTGAGCGTGACGGCAGGTTGGCCCTTCAACTGCATGACGATCTGGCCTTCGAGCACGTAGACGAACGCATGGGCGTCGTGCCGATGGACCATGTCTCGTGCGCCCGGCGGATACGACACCTCAACCATGCGACCCTCCTTGCCCGGGTAGTCCGCGAGGTCGATCGCGAACAGTTCCTTCACGTCTCCGGCTTCGGCCGGGACGGCTGCGAGCATCAGGAGTGCCGCTAGCAGAACCAACGCAACGAGTTTGGTCGTCATAGTCTCCTCCTTCGTTCGTCGCCCGAGACCCCCGGGTGCAACGGTCCGCTCGGGCATTGCGCGATCACCGTACCGATTGTGTCAGCGCCGGCACCGTTGCGCAGGATCCTTCCCATCTCTCTTCTCCGGCACCACATGGTTTCTAGCCCGTCCGCCCGCGTCGCCATATTCCCTTCGCCGAGTCCTCCCGCGTCGCTCCAACTAAGACCTCAGAGGCGTACGTATTGCGATGACTCTGGATTACTCAGTCTGAATGTTTGCGCGAAGTGCCGAGGACCTGCCAGCCAGCTCGTGCCAGGGGGTGAGATCCCTGGGCGTACCTCGGATGCAGGATCAGGCTCTTGCCTGTGAGCGCCGGAGCCATTCCTCGAAACCGATGCGGCCGAGGCGCGCTTCGCCCAACGGCACGAGCGAGCGCTCCTCGACCCGGCCGCCGAAGTATCGGGCCTCGGGGTCACTCACGACCTCACGCGGGTCGCCGACCGCCTTCAGATAGCGGGCGACGATTTCGTTGAACGGCGCTCGTTCCGGGCCGGCGATCTCGACCATGCCGCTTCGCGGCGCCGCGAGCGCCACCTCGGCGACGATGGCAGCAACGTCGTCCGCCGCGATGGGCTGGAACAGGCCGGGCGAAAGCCTGACCATGTTTCCATCCGTACTTGAAGCGGCGATGGCGCCGAGGAATTCCAGGAACTGGGTCGAGCGGATGATGGTGTAGGGGATACCGGAGGTCTCGATCAGTTTCTCTTGGGCGACCTTGGCGCGGAAATAGCCATTGTCGGGCGTGCGGTCGGTTCCGACGATGGATAGCGCGACATGGTGCCGGACGCCGGCTGCGGCCTCCGCCGCGAGAAGGTTGCGCCCGGAGGTCTCGAAGAATTCCAGCACCGCTCTGTCTTCAAATGAGGGGGAATTGGCGAGGTCGATCACCACCTGCGTGCCGGCCATGGCCTCTTTGAGGCCCTCGCCGGTGATGGTGTTGACGCCGGTATTGGGCGAGGCGGCGACGACCTCGTGGCCGCCCTGGTGCAGAATGGCGACGGTCTTCGAGCCGATCAGGCCGGTGCCGCCGATAACGACGATCTTCATACCGAACCTCCTAGTTTGTAGCCCGCAAGCCGGGGTTTGTGATGGTTGTGCGGCAAGCCGCCATTCACCCAAGTCTTAGCCTCCCTTGGCCGCTCCCGAGGATGCTACGGTCGGTCTGGCCCAGCGGCTCTTCGTCGAGAAGACCTGGCTGGGCTCCCCTCATTGGGCCAGGACCCAGGCCGGCGCTCCCTGTCCTCACAGCCTGCCAGTTCAGCTCTTGATGAAGGCGAGAAGGTCGGCATTGATCACATCGGCATGCGTCGTGCACATGCCATGCGGGAACTTCTCGTAGACCTTTAGGGTGCCCTTCTTGAGGAGCTTCGCGGAGAGCAGCGCGGAATCGGCGATCGGGACGATCTGGTCGTCGTCGCCGTGCATGACGAGCGTCGGCACGTCGATGATTTTCAGGTCCTCGGTAAAGTCGGTCTCCGAGAAGGCCTTGATGCCATCGTAATGCGCTTTCGCACCGCCCATCATGCCCTGGCGCCACCAGTTCTCGATCACGGCCTGGGACACCTTCGCGCCCGGCCGGTTGTAGCTGTAGAAGGGGCCGCTCGCGATATCGCGATAGAACTGCGCGCGGTTGGCGGCGAGCTGTTGCCGGAAGCCGTCAAATACTTCGATAGGCAAGCCGCCCGGATTGGCCGGTGTCTTCACCATGATCGGCGGCACGGCGCCGATGAGCACCAGCTTGGCGACGCGGCCCTTGCCGTGACGGGCGACATAGTGCGTCGCCTCGCCGCCGCCGGTCGAATGGCCAATGTGGATGGCGTCGCGCAGATCGAGATGCGCGACGACCGCGGCGGCGTCGGCGGCGTAGTGGTCCATGTCATGACCATCGCTGACCTGGCTCGACCGGCCATGGCCGCGCCGGTCATGAGCGATGACGCGATAGCCCTTCTCGACGAAGTAGAGCATCTGGGTGTCCCAGTCGTCGGCGCTCAGCGGCCAGCCATGATGGAAGACGATGGGCTGCGCGTTCTTGGGGCCCCAGTCCTTGTAGTAGATCTGCGTGCCGTCCTTGATCGTGATCGTGCTCATGGATTGTTTTCCTTTCTTGTTTGTTTGTTTTTCGTCGGGTGAATGTCCCGCAGGTTTTCTTTCAGCGGCTAACGCCCCAGTTGGCTGGCTGACAGTAGCCCCTATTCCGGCAGTCGTGATGGGGAATTGACGACGAGACATGCCGGCATTTGCGTGCTTCTATTCGAGGGGGAACCGCCTCCTGATTCGTCGGCCAGCAACGCGACAAGGTAAAGACCGGCCTGAGGTAGCTCACCTATACCCTCCCCCAAGAATACGTGTCAAGCACAAAACTGCACTTTCCCAGGACCTGGGAGGCGAGGGAGGTCGCTCATGCGATCCTCAGAACGCGCTTCGCACCACACCTCCGTCCACACGCAACGCCGCGCCGTTGGTCGCCGACGCGAGCGGGCTGCACAGATACACGATTATGTTGGCGACCTCCTCGACCGTGGCGAAGCGGCGCAACAAAGATGACGGCCTCGCTGTCTCGAAAAACTCACGTTCCATCGTTGCGAAGTCGATGCCGCGTTGCTCCGCCATCTGCGCCACGAAGGTCGCGACCCCCTCCGACTTTGTGGGCCCGGGAAGCACACTGTTGACGGTCACGCCCGTACCGGCGGTCGTCTCGGCGATCCCCCGCGCCACGGCGACCTGCGCGGTCTTCGTCATTCCGTAGTGGACCATCTCGGCAGGGATCTGGACCGCCGACTCGCTCGACACAAAGATAATCCGGCCCCAGTTTCGCCCCTGCATCTGCGGAAGGTAGTGTCGAGATAGCCGCACCCCGCTCATCACGTTGGCCTCAAAAAACCGCATCCAGTCTCCGTCCGGGATCTGCTCGAACGGCTTCGGCTCGAAGATGCCCATGTTGTTGACCAAAATATCGACGAAGGGCACTTGCGCGATCAT
>DASWIN010000341.1:0-13468 GCA_036397655.1 Nitrospiraceae bacterium
GCACTCCCTGCGGCCTCGTTGGCTGGCCTTTTTGAGCACCTGCGGGATTTCTAAGGAATTCCTGAGGAGCGTTAGAGAAGTTCTTTTTTGATCTGCACATTGACCTTCGCCCGCATCGCTTCCCGAAACGCCATCACCGCACGTTGCTGTTTCTGAAACAGCATGTCCTGCAGAATGCGGTCCTTGGCCGAAGGGCCGGCGGGCGAATCGGGGGACGTCGGACGCGCCATCAAGGTCTTGGCTTCCTCGATCTCGGCCGGAGTCAGGGCCACGGAGTCGAACACCACCGACACGGCCTTGTCGCCCAGCAGGCGCGAGCTGTACTCGGTTTCGAATTGCGGCGGCGTGAGATGGTTGAAGGCCAGGAGACGCTTGTAGAGTTCGGGATCGAACTTGCCGTTCGTCTGAAAATCCGTGATGCGCGTGATGGCCGTATACAGCTCCTCCGGCGAGAGGGTCAGGCCCATTTCGTCGGCGGCCAGCCGCCAGAGCTTCTCCTCCGCCATCTGCTCGACGGCCATCTCCTTGAGCACCTCGTCCTTGATTGCGTCCGGCATCTTCTGCTTCTTGGCATACTCGTAGAGGTTCTTGTAGCGGCGCACATACTCGTCCCGCGAAACCTTGAACGGGCCGACCGTGGCAATCACGTCGGTCTGTGATTCGCCATAACCCCACCAGCCCATGCCGACGATGAATGTCAGGGCGATGACGATCATGACGCCCTTGAGGACCCCCGGGAACCGGTGGTTGCCTTCTCGCAGCAGTTTGATCATACGTGGGTGGGATTCTACTGACCGTTCGTCGGAAAGGCAAGGGTAGGAACCCGCATGAGCCATGACGGCTTCTACTGCAACCGCCGATACGCCGCTGCGACAAGCCTGCGTGCCGCATGCAGCACGCAGGCGGGCGGGCTCGCCGCTCAGTCGATCAACGTGCTGCTACGAGCACGCCTCCCTCCTTCGCAGCTCCGCGCGCCCGTCTCGCATAGCGTCTTGGCGGTTTCGTCGCGAATCGTATGGCTCATGCGGGTTCTGGCCTCCGACTCTCCGGAAAGCGATGTTTGTGATATGGAGCGGAGTTTGCTATACTTTGCCGCAAGTTATGAGGAGGTCGCTTGGCGGAGGAAGCGTGGGGATCCAACCCGTTAGGAAGCGGGGTTTATCCCAAAGCGCACGTCCTCAACCGGTTCATCGCCAAAGCGATTGACGTCATGCTGGTCGCCGCCGCAAGCCAGGTGATTGCGCCGGTGGGCTGGATCTCGGGATTGGCCTATGCGTTGATCGCCGATGGATTTCCCGGCGGGCAGAGTGTGGGCAAGCGGCTGATCGGTTTGCAAACGGTGGTCACACGCACGAAGGAATTTTCGGGGTTCCGGGAATCCATCATTCGTAATCTCCCGCTGGCGTTCGCGTACCTGTTGTACTCGATTCCGTACGTGGGCTGGCTGTTGGCAGGGGCGGTGGTGGTCTTCGAAGCGCTGTTGTTGATCGGGAACGAACAGGGCGCCCGGCTGGGCGACGAAGTGGCAGGGACGCAAGTATTAGACTCTGGTCAACTGGATTTTCCTGACTGAAGGGTTCTCACGTGGGATTTGCTTCGGAAGTTCTCGGCTGGTTTTCCAACGACCTTGCCATCGACCTGGGCACGGCGACGACGCTGGTGTACGTCCGCGGGAAGGGCATCGTGTTGAACGAGCCGTCCGTGGTGGCGGTGGAGAAGAAAACCGAGAAGGCGCTGGCCTTCGGCACCGAAGCCAAAAAGATGCTGGGCCGCACGCCGGGCAACATCACGGCGATCCGTCCCATGAAAGAAGGCGTGATTGCGGACTTCGAGATGGCCGAGCGCATGCTGCGCTATTTCATCAGCAAGGCGCTCAATCGCAGCATGTTCGTGCGGCCCCGCATCATCATCGGCGTCCCGTCGCGCATAACGCAAGTCGAGCAGCGGGCCGTGCGGGACTCTGCCGAGCTGGCCGGCGCGCACGAAGTGTATCTGATCGAAGAGCCGGTCGCGGCGGCGATCGGGGCGGGGCTGCCGATCACCGAGCCGTCCGGCAACATGGTGGTGGACATCGGCGGCGGCACGACGGACATCGCGGTCATCTCGCTGGGCGGGATCGTCTACAGCGAGTCGGTGAAGGTGGCCGGCGACCGCATGGACGACGCGATTACGAACTACATCAAGAAGAAATACAACCTCCTCATCGGGGAGCATATGGCCGAGCACATCAAGCTGGAAGTCGGCTCGGCCTATCCCTTCGAGGAGAAAAAGACGTTGATGATTAAAGGGCGGGATTTGATTTCGGGCATCCCCAGGACGCTGGTCGTGGATGACGCCGAAATCCGGGAAGCGCTTCAGGAGCCCATCGGGACGATCGTGAATGCGATCAAGGTGGCCCTGGAAAACACCCCCCCCGAGCTGGCTGGCGATATTATCGATCGCGGGATTGTTCTGACTGGAGGAGGGTCCATGCTGAAAGGCCTGGATACCAGACTCCGCGAGGAAACGAATCTGCCGATCATCACCGTGGATGATCCGTTGACCTCCGTCGTATTGGGGGTCGGGAAAATCCTGGACGAGTTGGACCTGCTCCGCAAGGTCACGGTGATGTCCCAATACAGCAGCAATCGGTAAGGGGGCTCATCCCGCCCAGGGATGGCCAATGTTTCGTTCGACATCCGGAACCAGGCGAGTGCTGCTCGTGCTGTGCGCGTTGCTGCTCTCGCTCGTCTTCGTTCTTCCCAAACAAAGCCACACACTCCTCCAGGCCATCGGCAAACCGCTGGCTGATCTCGTCGCCCTACCGCTCGAGCTGCTCTCCTCCACGGACCGCCGTGCCGGAGCGATCTGGAACCGTTACGTGGCGTTGTGGACGGTGCAGGAGGAAAACGAGCAATTGCGGCGGGAAATTGAATTTCTGCGCGGTCAGACCGCCGATCTGCGCGAGATGGCGGCTGCCAACCGGCGACTGACCGAACTGCTCCGGTTCCAGGCTCACGCGCCGTCAGTGACGGTGGGGGCGCGGGTCATTGGACGCGATGCGACCAATTGGTATCGCGGCGTGGTGCTGGACAAGGGCGAGCAGGACGGCGTCCGGACTGAAATGGGGGTCGTCACCCTGGCCGGCGCCGTCGGGCGTGTGGTGAAGACACGGACGTCCTCCTCCGTGGTTCTGCTGATCACCGATCCCAACAATGCGGTCACGAGCCTGATCCAGCGCACGCGCGACGAAGGGATTATCGAGGGGACGTTCGAAGGGCAGGTGCGCATGAAGTACATCCCGCTGCTCTCGACGGTGCGGGTCGGCGATCCCGTGGTGACGTCCGGCCTGACCGGCGGATTTCCCAAGGGCGTCCCCGTCGGCACGATCACGAGCATTCACAAGGACGAGAGCGGACTTTTTCAAACGGCTGATGTGCGGCCGGAGGTGGATTTCACAAAGGTGGAGGAAGTGCTGGTGGTGACCGCGCCTCGTAGCACGGAAGAGCCGCCACCGGCTCCTCCGGCTGAGAAAAGCAAGCCGTGAAGCTCTTGTTGTACTTTGGGCTGGCGCTGGTGCTGGTTCCGGTTCAATCGACGGTGCTCGATCATCTGAACGTCGCAGGCGTCCGTCCCGACTTGTGCTTGATTGCCGTCAGCCTGATCGGATTCTTCGGCGGGGCAGGGGACGGTCTCATGATGGGAGTGCTGCTGGGGATCGAGCAGGACCTCTTTTCGGCAGGCGATGCGTGGGTGAGCATCATCACCAAGCCCGCGATCGGTCTGTCGGGCGGACTGGTGGGACGGTATGTGGCTCGTGCGACGCCGGCCACCGTGGCGCCCATGATGCTGGGCTTTTCCGTGTGTTCCGGCATGGCCTTCCTGCTCGCGGGGGCGGGTGGACCGGACGCCATGACGGTTGTGCAGTCAGTCCTGGTACCGCAGGCGTTGCTCGACGGCGTGATCGGTGTCGCCGCGTACTGGCTGCTGGCGGAACGATTTAGAAAAGATGACTCTCTGGTGTAGCAATCGGGGGCAAATGGTGGAGCGGGTGGCATGAGCACACGGAGCAGCACGCAGCACGACGAATTGCGTGAACTTCAGCAACGGCTGTTGCTGTTCAAAGTCAGCCTGCTGCTGGTGGTGGGCCTGCTCGTCCTGCGTCTCTGGTATCTCCAGATCAACGAAGGGAACTACTACCGCGATTTGTCCGAGAACAACCGCACGCGGGCGGTCGTGATGGAGCCGGTCCGGGGGTTGATTTACGACCGCAACGGCGTGTTGCTGGCCAATAACGTGCCGAGTTTCGGCCTCTACGTCACGTTGGAGGACGTAAAGGACCGAAACGCGTTGATCCAATCGCTGGTGCAGCTGGTTGGACTGGAGGAAGCGACAGTTCGCAAGAAGCTGTCCGAGCGGGGCAGCCGACTGCTGCCTCGCAAGGTGAAGGATGGTCTCACGCTGCGTGAGGCGGCGTTGATCGAGTCGCATCGCTTGGATCTTCCCGGCGTGATGGTGCGGGCGGAATCCCAGCGCAATTACCCCGGTGGTCCGACAGCGGCGCACTTGCTCGGCTATGTCGGCGAGGTCTCCTCGGACCAGTTGGAGAGGCCCGAATACGCCGAACTGCACCTGGGCAGCATCATCGGCCAGTACGGCGTGGAGAGCACGTACGATCGCTTCCTCCGCGGGCGGTCCGGGCAAAAAACGATCGAAGTCAATGCCATGGGACATGAGAAGCGGACGGTCGAGGTCGAGAAGCCGCTGGCCGGAGACGATTTGTATCTCACGGTCGACGCCCGGCTGCAGGGTCTGGCCGAACAATTGCTCGGCCAGGAGTCGGGCGCCATCATCGCGATCGAGACGACGACCGGCGATGTCCTGGCCATGGCGAGCCGTCCGGTCTTTGATCCCAACGTGCTCTCCCGCGAGCTGACTCCGAAACAATGGGACAAGATCGTGCAGGACGAAGGGCACCCGCTGACGAACCGTGCCACGCAGGGACAGTACCCGCCCGGCTCGACGTTCAAGATCATCGTCGCGGCGGCGGGACTTGAAACCGGCACGGTCAATACGACCACCAAGGTCCGCTGCATGGGCGGCTATCCGTTCGGCGGCCGGATCTACCGTGACTGGAAAGCAGGCGGACACGGCGTCATGGGCGTCGTGGACGCGATCGTGGATTCCTGCGATGTGTTTTTCTATACGATCGGGCAGCGGCTTGGAATCGACACGATGGCGGAATTCGCGGAGCGGTTCGGGCTGGGGCATGAGACCGGCATCGAATTGCCGTCCGAGCGCACGGGCATCGTGCCGTCCACGGCGTGGAAGACCAGGGTGCGCGACGAGATCTGGCTGCCGGGCGAGACGATTTCGGCCGCCATCGGACAGGGGTTTACGACCGTCACGCCGATGCAAATGGCGATGGTGATGGTGACGGTGGCCGGCAAGGGCGAGTCGTTCCGTCCCCGCATTGTACGGGCGATCAAGGAGCGGGCGACCGGGCAGGTGCTGGAGCTTCCGTCGGTTCCGCGATCGAAGCTGGCGCTCAGACCGGAGACCTACGAGCTGCTCCATGAGTCGCTGGAAGGGGTTGTGACCAGGGGCACGGCCGGCCGGTCCCGCTCGTCGCTAGTCAGGATCGCCGGAAAGACCGGCACGGCGCAAACGGCCTCGCTCAGGGATGACCGGAGAAAAGACCAGGAGATTCCGAAGAAGTTACGCGACCATGCATGGTTCGTGTCCTACGCACCGGCGGAGTCGCCGCGTATTGCGGTCGCCGTATTGATAGAGAATATGGGGCATGGCGGATCGTGGGCTGCGCCCATGGCCAAACAGGTGATCGAAGCCTACGTGAAACATAAGCCCACCGGACCGGCGACGGCAACGCCGGTCGTCCCGCCACCGGTCGCTGTGGCGATGCGGGGGGGGCCATGATTGATCGTGTCCTGGACACCTGTTCGCTGTCACCGGACCGCTTCGACTGGCGGTTTGTTGATGGACTTGATCGCCGCGATTTCGCGGCGCCGGGGCGAGAGTTCCATGATTGATCGCGTCCTGGATGGCCGTGTGATGGCGCCGGACCACTTCGACTGGCGGTTTCTCGGTCTGATCGCCGCGATCCTCTCGCTCGGCGTACTGTCGATCTATAGCGTGACGCCGGTGCAGTCGGTCGGCGGCACGCCCGTGTATCTGAAGCAGTTGGCGTGGATCGCCCTCGGGTACGTGGCGTTTGTGGCCATGCTGGTCATGGATTATCACAAGATTTCACGGCTGGCGTACATCCTCTATGCGCTCGTGCTGATACTGCTGGTCGTGGTGCTGGTGGCCGGCAAGACCAGCCGCGGGGCCCAGCGCTGGATTCCCATCGGCCCGTTCGTGTTCCAGCCGTCTGAATTCGCCAAGCTGGTGCTGGTGCTGACGCTGGCCACCTATTACACGAAGAGCCCCCGCCAGGGGTGGATGCAACGGGTGGTGATGCCGGGCCTGATCATGCTGCCGGGACTCCTGCTGATTCTCAAGCAGCCCGATCTCGGCAGCGGGCTCGCGTACTTCTCCATCTACGTGTCGATGCTGCTGGTGGTGGGCATGCGGTCCAAGGCGATGGGGACGCTGCTGCTGTTCGCCGTCATGCTGTTCCCCTTCGCCTGGGAGCTCGTCTGGGGCTCGCTCCATGACTACCAGCGCGAGCGGATCATGACCTTTGTGGACCCCGGCTACGATACGGGAGGCAGGGGTTATCACGGGTTGCAGTCGCGCATTGCGATCGGATCAGGGGAACTGCTGGGCAAGGGATTACATGGAGGGACCCAGAGCCAGTTGAAGTTTCTGCCGGAAGGCCACACCGACTTCGTCTTTGCGGTGTTCGCCGAAGAGTGGGGCTTTCTCGGCGTGCTGCTGCTGCTGGGGCTGTTTACGGGGTTGATCTGGCTCTCGCTGGAAATCGCGTTGAAGGCGAAGGACATGCTGGGCGCCTTGCTGGCCGCCGGGCTCATCGCCATGCTGGCCTTTTGCCTGGTGATCAACGTCGGCATGACGGCGGGGTTGTTTCCCATCGTGGGCATCCCGCTTCCGTTGATGAGTTATGGAGGCAGTTCCACCGTGACCACGATGGCCGCGCTGGGGTTGCTGCTGAACATTAAACGACGGCGGTTAACGCTGTTTTATTAAGGCGCCGGTCGATCGGCGTCAGAAGGTGACTATGGGACAAGAGATTGCAATCAGTGTCACGCGGGAAGAAACCCGCGTGGCGGTGTTGGATAACGGCGTGATGACGGATCTGTACGTGGATCGCGCCAAACGGAAGGACTTTGTCGGCAACATCTACATCGGGAGGGTGGTCAAGGTGTTGCCGGGCATGCAGGCGGCATTTATCGATATCGGGATGGACAAGGCGGCCTTCATGCACGTGTCGGACCTCTCGCTCGATTCGGAAGCCGGCGATACGCTGATGGACAGTGACGACGACGACAAGGGAGGCGAGTTGCCGAAGCCCCGCCGCCAGTCGGCGCAGCCCATCGAGGCCCTGCTGAAGGAAGGGCAGGAACTCATGGTGCAGATTTCCAAGGGGCCGATCGGGACCAAGGGGCCCCGCGTGACGACCTATGTGTCGTTGCCCGGACGGTACCTGGTGTTCATGCCCAACGTCGAGCACGTGGGCGTCTCGAGGCGGATCCCCAGGGATGAGGAGCGGGCCAGGCTCAAGGAAATCGTCAAGCGGCTCCGCCGGCCCGGGCACGGATACATCGTGCGCACGGTGAGCGAGGGGGTCAAGGAGGAGGATTTGCGCTCCGATGTCGAGTTCCTGGAGACCCTCTGGGAGGACGTGCAGAAGAAGCGCGAGCACGGAACATCGTCGAATCCGCTGCATGCCGACTTGTCCCTGACGTTCCGGGTCGTCCGGGACCTGTTTTCGAAGAAAGTCGACAGGCTGCTCATCGATATGAAGGAGGAATACGAGGCGGTTCGGGACTTCGTGCGCCGGTTCCTGCCCGATCAGGTGTCGCGGGTTCATTTTTATAATCGGGAGGAAAGCCTCTTCGACCATCTGGGCATCGAGATGGAAATCGCCCGCGCGCTCAGCCGCAAGGTGTGGCTGAAATCGGGCGGGTCTATCGTCGTGGACCACGCCGAGGCGATGACGGTGATTGATGTGAACACAGGACGCTTCGTGGGCAAACGAGACCAGGAGGAGACGATCCTCAAGAACAATCTCGAGGCGGTCAAGGAAGTCGCCTATCAGATCAAGCTGCGCGGGATCGGCGGGATCATCATCGTCGACTTCATCGACATGGAGCGGGAGCGGAACCGCGAGAAGGTCTACCAGGCGCTGGTGGACGCGATGGCCGGCGACAAGGCACGCACGCGCATCTCCCACATCTCCGATCTGGGGCTGATCGAGATTTCGCGCGAGCGCGTGCGGGAAGACCTCTTGCGCACCATGTCCGAGCCCTGCCACTATTGTGAAGGGCGCGGGTACACCAAGTCACCGACGACCGTGGCCTACGAGATCTTCCGTGAACTCAGGCGGCTGGGCAGCACGGGGGATGGGCGGACGATCATCGTCGGCGTGCACCCGAATGTCGCCGAATTGCTCGACGGCGAGGAATACGCCGGGGTCGAACAGTTGGAGCGCGAGCGCCAGGTCAAGCTCATCGTCAAGGCCGATCCGACGCTCCATCTTGAGCAATATGATATCGTCACACTCTGAAGAACAGACGGTTCAGACGGTGGCCTCGCTGCGGCCGTGGTTCGTGCTCCGTGCGGTGCCCGGCATCGGCGATGCCTTGGTGTGCCGGCTCGTGCAATCTCTCGGCACGCCGAACGCCGTGCTGCAGGCGTCACATGATGAATTGACGCAGCGCGGCGGGATCAGTTCCGCGCTGGCAAAGGCCATCCACCAGGGGCCGGCTGCCGAGGACCTGCGGGCGATCGACCGTGAACTCACGGCGCTTGAGCGGATGGCGATTCGAGTGGTCACGTTTCTTGATCCGGAGTATCCGGCCCGATTGAAAACGATCCACGATCCGCCGCCGTTGCTCTCCGTGAGCGGGACACTGAGTGATGCCGATCATCACGCCGTGGCCATTGTCGGCACGCGCGACGCGACGCCGGCCGGCCGTCTCGTGGCTGAGCGGTTGAGTCGAGGGCTCGCTGCGGCCGGGCTGACGGTCGTCAGCGGACTGGCGCGCGGGATCGACGCGGCGGCGCACCGGAGCGCGCTGGAGGCGGGCGGGCGAACGATCGCCGTACTTGGATGCGGCATCGACCGGACCTATCCGCCTGAGCACCAGGCGCTCAGGAAGAAGGTCGAAGAACAGGGGGCCGTGCTCTCCGAGCTGCCGCTCGGCGCCTATCCCCACGCGTATCATTTTCCGAAGCGCAATCGGATCATCAGCGGGCTTTCGTTTGGGGTCGTCGTCGTGGAGGCCGCCTCGCAAAGCGGATCGTTGATCACGGCGCGGCTGGCGGCCGAGCAGGGGCGTGACGTTTTCGCGGTTCCCGGCTCCGTGCAATCCGAGCAGAGCCGCGGGACGAACGGCCTGATCAAGCAGGGGGCGCAGCTTGTGGATACGGTCGAGGATATCCTCGACGCACTGGCTCCTCAGTTTGAGCCGGCCTTCCGAACGCGGATGCAAGAGCGCCGGGCGGCCTTGACACATCCGGTACAATCAGGGAGGCTGTTGTTGGAGCCGGATGAGGCCACGCTCTACGCGGCGCTGCCGGCCGAGCCGGTCCACATTGACGAACTGATCGCAAAAACAGGGCTGCCGGCCGCGTCGGTGTCCGGCTTGCTCTTGTCATTGGAACTCAAAGGCGTCATTCGTCAACTTCCGGGCAGGTCATGTATTCGTGTTTGAAACGCGGAGAAGCTTGAAAATAAGCCGACGGCGGTATATATGTCCGAATCGGTTACGCTGAAGTAACAATCATCACGCACACATCTCAATGGCCAAATCGCTGATCATTGTCGAGTCGCCGGCCAAGGCGAGGACCATCTCGAAGTATCTCGGACGGGGATACACCGTGATGGCATCGGTCGGTCACGTGAAGGACCTGCCGACCAGCAAGCTCGGCGTGGATCTCGACGACGACTTCAAGCCGCACTACGTGACGATCAAGGGCAAGTCAAAAGTGCTTGCCGACATCAAGAAGAAAGCCGGGGAAGTCGACAAGGTGTTTCTCGCGCCCGACCCCGATCGCGAGGGGGAGGCGATCGCCTGGCACATTGCGGAGGAATTGAAAGACAAGCCGAAGGGCAAAGCCAAGGGGAAGGGCAAGGCGCAGGAGCAACGAGTCTTCCGCGTGCTCTTCAACGAGATCACCGAATCCGCCATCAAGCGCGCGTTGCAGTCCCCCGGTCAGATCGACATGAAGCGGGTGCAGGCGCAGCAGGCCCGTCGCATCCTCGACCGCATCGTCGGCTACCAGGGGAGCCAGTTGCTGTGGAAGAAGGTGCGCCGCGGGCTGAGCATGGGGCGGGTGCAGTCCGTTGCTGTCAAGCTGATCTGTGATCGCGAGAAAGAGCGCGAGGCATTTCGCGCGGAGGAGTACTGGTCCATCACGGCCACGTTGGCCGGCAAGAATCCGCCCGCCTTTGAGGCCAAACTGCAAAGCATCAACGGCAAGGAAGCGGTGGTGTCTTCCCAGGGGGTGGCGGAGGGTATTGTCGCGGATGTCGGGGGCAAGCCATTTGTCGTGCAGTCCGTGGAACGGAAGGAAAAACGCCGCAATCCGGTCGCGCCTTTCATTACCAGCCGCCTGCAGCAGGAAGCGTCGCGCAAGCTGCGCTTCTCAGCCAAGAAGACCATGACCCTGGCCCAGCAGCTCTACGAAGGCATGGAGATCGGGAAAGAAGGGGCGGCCGGACTCATTACCTATATGAGAACGGACTCCACGCGCATTTCGAACGAGGCCGCGGACGAGGCACGCCAGTTGATTCGCGACCGGTTCGGCGCGGAGTTTCTGCCGGCCACGCCGAACGTCTACAAGACCCAGAAAGCTGCGCAGGAGGCCCACGAGGCGATCCGGCCCACATCCGTGGGCCGCGATCCGGAATCCGTCAAACAGTATATGGAACGGGATCATTACCAGCTCTACAAATTGATCTGGAACCGGTTCGTGGCTTCGCAGATGGCCCCGGCCGTTCTGGAAGTCACGCGTGTGGATTCCGTTCCGCGAGGGACGCGTCAGCCCTATGTCTTCCGCGCCAACGGCACCGTCGTGAAGTTTACCGGTCACATGGCGGTCTATATGGAGGGGAAAGATACAGAGGGCGACGACGCGGCCCGCAAGACCGACCAGGAGGCCGACGACGAAGCTTCGCGCCAGTTGCCGATGCTGGATGAGGGAGAGTCGTTGCGGCTGGTGGGACAAGAAGGCCAGGCCGTGGAAGGCCTCTTGCCCAAGCAGCACTTCACGCAGCCGCCTCCGCGATACAACGAGGCGCTTTTGATCAAGGAACTGGAAGAGAAGGGCATCGGCAGGCCCTCGACGTATGCCTCGATCATTTCGACCATTCAGGATCGCAAGTATGTCGACAAGATCGAGGGCCGCTTCATCCCGACGGAAACCGGACGGACCGTCAACGATTTTCTGGTCAAGGGGTTCCCCGACATCCTCAACACGGACTTCACGTCGTTGATGGAGAAGGAACTGGACGAGGTGGAGGAGGGCGTCAAGCCCTGGGTCGCGGCGGTGCGGGATTTCTACGTCCCGTTCGCCAAGGACATGGAGAAAGCGCAGGACATTGCCGGGCCGAAGGATACCGTGGAGCCGCCCACGGACATTCCCTGTGAGAAGTGCGGGCGGATGATGGAGATCAAGTGGGGACGGAACGGAAAGTTTCTGGCCTGCCCGGGCTACAAGGACGATCCGCCCTGCAAGAACACGCAGAACTTCGAGCGGCTGCCGGACGGCACGATCAAGGTCGTCGCCAAGCAGGACATCACGACCGACGAGAAGTGCGAGAAGTGCGGGTCGCCGATGGTGATCAAGATCGGGCGATTCGGCAAGTTCATCGCCTGCTCGGCCTACCCGGAGTGCAAGACGACCAAGGCGATCCCGCTCGGCGTCAAGTGCCCCCAGGACGGCGGCAACCTCGTTCAGAAACGGAGCCGGAAGGGACGCACCTTCTACGCCTGCGCCAATTACCCCAAATGCGAATTTGCCCTCTGGGACCGCCCGGTCAACAAAGCCTGCCCGAACTGCCACGCGCCGTTTCTGATCGAAAAGCTCAGCAAACAGGCCGGCAACAGCGTCCAGTGCCGCAACGAGGACTGCGGCTACAAGGAAGCCAGCTAAACGCGAGCGCGTTTCCTCGAAAAAACTCTCATTCGACTCGTCAGTCCGCTTCTCTTGCGCGTGAGTCATGGCGCACGGCGGCGCTCGTGATTCTTAAGCCGCAGCCGGGGCACTCCCATATCCATCCCACGTGCAGCAGCGGCGTGACGCGACAACGGCGGCACACCGGGAACCGGGGCGCTTTCAAAGGTCCTTTCATGTCACACCTTCTCATCGTGCCCGATGGGTGGGCGGGGGGAAAGGAGGAACAGGACCCCCCGCCCATCGGAGCGGCGGCACAAGCCGCTCCGAGTCATCGCTTTCCATCCCACGCAGCAGCCCGCAGGCCACCGTCGTTCACTCGGATCGAGTCCGGAGGGTTCCGTGCGAACAGACCGACAAGATCGGGATCAAGCTGCGAGCCGGCGAGCAGTCGCAACAGGCACAGGGCGGATTCCGTTTCATGGGCTCGACCGTTCCAATGGGGAGAAATGAGCGAGTCGAACGTATCCGCGACGGCCAGTATTCGAGCCCCTAGCGGGATGAACTCGCCGCGCAACCCGTAGGGGTAACCGAAACCGTCCCATCGTTCGTGATGATGGGCGATCCACAAGGCCGGCACGCGCAGGAACGGAACCGGCTCGAGCAGTTCGGCCCCTGCCCGGGGGTGAGACTGGACCAGGGCATACTCCTCGGCCGTGAGCGGCCCCTCCTTTTCCAGCAAGGTCTGCGGAACCGTCAGCAGTCCGATATCGTGCAGAAGGGAAGCCAGGCACAGGTCGTTCAGTTCCTGTGCCGACAAGCCGACGGCGTGGCCCAGCGTGATGGCATAGCGGGCCGTCCGGAGGCCGTGCCCTTGGAGACGGGGGTCCACGCGTTCGATCATGTCGGTCAGAACGAACAGGGCGTCAATCGGGGACATGACATCGTATTCAGGCACATTCGTGTTCATGGCTCATCCTCGTACATACTGAAAGAGCCCAAGACCGGTAACCGGTCTTGGGCTCTGGACAGGGTGTCGCTGGCCTCTCGATAGCGTACGGCGCGTTACATCAGATGCCCTGTGTCGTTGCAAGCTCCGTTGCGTCGAGGTGCGAGAACGGAATAATTATCACCCGCCGGCAACGTTTGCACTTCAACTGAATGCCTCCGGCGACCCATCGGGCCAGGAGCTGCCCGCAGAGGCAGCGGCATTCCTCTGACGAAA
>DASWIN010000342.1:0-1713 GCA_036397655.1 Nitrospiraceae bacterium
AGGAGGACCGCCAGCACGATTCTGCGCCCGCGACAGAAATCCTTGCCGATCACGGATTTCTCCAGAGCCGGTCGCTCTTGGCGACATGGACTTCCGGCGAACGCGCACCGGCAGCCGGTACGGGGTCGGCGGACGTCCATGTCGCCAGGAATGACCGGTTCTGGAGAAATCCGTGATCGGCAAGGATTTCTGTTGGGGGCGCAGAATTGTGCTGGGGGTACTCCTGCTGGCCGGGTTCACGATCGTCCTGGGGAGGCTCGTTCATTTGCAAGTGCTGCAGGCGGCGGAACTGTCGGTCAAGGCGGACCGGCAGCACCAGAAGTCGGTGGCGGTCGAAGGCGGCCGGGGCTCCATCTATGACCGTCGCGGCAAGGTGCTGGCCATGAACATGGAGGTACCGTCGGTGTTCGGTGTGCCGGCGTCGCTGGACAACCCGTCCGGCGTGGCCCGGGACCTCGCGCGCGTGCTGCGCGTGCGCGCCGACGAGATTGAGAAGAAGCTCCGCCAGGAGCGGAGTTTCGTATGGATCGCGAGGAAGGTCGACCCCGAGCAGGGACGGAGGCTGGAACGGCTGTCACTGGACGGGATCGGCACGGTCATGGAGGGGCGTCGCTACTATCCCAAGGGGGCGCTGCTGTCGCATGTGCTGGGATTTGCCGGCATGGACGGCCAGGGCTTGGAAGGGGTTGAGCGCCGCTACGATCCGTACCTGCGCGGCGAGAAGCGCCAAATCGTGCTGCAGCGCGATGCGCTGGGCCGCACGGTGTTTTCCAAGGGGCTGACAGAGCAGGGGCCGGCCGCGGGGCACAGCGTGACGCTGACGATCGACGAGGTGATCCAGTACATCGCGGAGAAGGAACTGGACGACGTGGTCTCGGCGACCCAGGCCAAGAGCGGCGTGGTGATCGTGATGGAGCCGAAAACGGGCGCCGTGCTGGCGATGGCGATGGCGCCGCGGTTCGACCCGAACTCCGTGCGCGGGCTGTCCGCCGACCGTTGGCGCAACCGCGTCGTGACGGACGCCTACGAGCCGGGCTCGACCCTGAAAATCTTCCTGGCCGCGGCCGCGTTGGAAGAGCATGCCATGACGCCGGGCAGCATGATCAATGCGGAGAACGGCCGGATGACGGTTGCCGGCACCGTGATCCACGACCATGAGAAGGCCAAGTGGATCACGTTTGCCCAGGCCATTCAGCGGTCCAGCAATATCGCCGCCGCGAAGATTGCCATGGCGCTGGGAGAGGACCGCCTGTTCCGCTATTTGAAGGCGTTTGGATTCGGAGAGCGGACGGAGATCGATCTGCCCGGGGAATCGACCGGCCTGATCAAGGAGCCGCACGAATGGGGACGGCGCACGCTGGCGTCCATCGCCATGGGGCAGGAAATCGGCGTGACGGCGCTCCAGCTCGCGAGTGCCGTCTCGGCCGTGGCGAACGGCGGGTGGCTGATGCGGCCCTATGTGGTGTCGGAAATCCGCGACGCGCGCGGACAATTGGTGGCGCAAGTGACGCCACAAGTGAGGCGCCGTCCCATCACGGCGGAAACGGCCCGGAAGCTGAGGACGATCCTGGAAGGGGTGATCACGGCGGGCACCGGCTCGAAAGCCGCCGTGGCCGGCTATCGCGTGGCGGGCAAGACAGGGACGGCCCAGAAGATCGACCCGGACACCGGCGCCTATTCCTCCTCGCTCTTCGTGGCCTCGTTTGCCGGGTA
>DASWIN010000343.1:0-14770 GCA_036397655.1 Nitrospiraceae bacterium
CCCTTGGCGGCTTCCGGCGCGACATGCCCGGCCATCAGGCCGTGCGTGGCGCCTGAGAAACGGCCGTCGGTCAGCAGGGCGACGGAATCGCCGAGGCCTGCCCCCACGATGGCGGCGGTGACGCCGAGCATTTCCCTCATCCCTGGCCCTCCCGCCGGGCCTTCGTAACGGATCACCACCACGTCACCGGCCTTGATCTGCCCGGCCTTGACGGCGGCAAAGGCATCCTCTTCGCGGTCGTAGACTTTCGCCGGTCCGCGGAAGGTCATCATGGAATGGCCGGCCACCTTGACGACGCAGCCTTCCGGCGCGAGGTTGCCTTTCAGGATGACCATGCCGCCGGTCGGCTTGATCGGGTTTGATAATGGCCGCAACACTTGCTGGCCCGGTGTTTCGATTGCCCGCGCCGCTTCCTCTCCGATGGTCCGGCCCGTGACGGTCGGCTGGTCGGCGTGCAGAATGCGGGCGTCCAGCAGCCGTTTGGCCACGAGCGTCGTGCCGCCCGCCGCGTAGAGGTCCGTGGCCATGAAGCGGCCGCCCGGTTTCAAGTCGGCCAGCAACGGGACTTTCCGGTTGAGCTTGTCGAAGTCGTCGATGGTGAGCCGCACGCCGGCTTCACGCGCGACGGCCAAGAGATGCAGCACGGCGTTGGTCGAGCCGCCCGTCGTGGCCACGGCGGCGATGGCGTTTTCGATCGATTTGCGCGTGATGATCTGGCGCGGGCGCAAGTCCTTTTTCAAGAGCTCCATGACCATCTGCCCGCATGTGAAGGCCACGTCGTCCTTGCGCGGGTCCATGGCCGGCACGCCGTTCATCCCCATCGGCGAGATCCCCAGAAACTCGAAGGCGATGGCCATGGTGTTGGCCGTGAACTGGCCGCCGCAGGCGCCGGGCCCCGGGCAGGCATGGTCTTCGAGGTCTTTCAACTCGGCGTCGCTCATCTTGCCGGCGCCGTGCTTGCCCACCGCTTCGAAGACGTCCTGGATCGTCACGTTGTGCCCCTGAAACTGTCCGGGCATGATCGAGCCTCCGTAGAGCATGAGCGACGGCAGGTTGAGCCGCGACAGCGCCATGACGGTGCCGGGAATCGTCTTGTCGCAGCCGGAGAGCGCCACGACTGCGTCGAACAGGTGCCCGCGCGCGACCAGTTCGATCGAGTCGGCGATCACTTCGCGGCTGATCAGAGAGGCTTTCATGCCTTCCGTGCCCATGGAGATGCCGTCGGAGACCGCGATCGTGTTGTATTCGATCGGGGTGCCGCCAGCCGCGCGGATGCCGGCCTTCACTTTTTCGGCCAGCCGGCGGAGATGGTAGTTGCAGGGCATGACCTCGATCCAGGTGTTGGCGACGCCGACCAGCGGGCGCGACAAATCCGCGTCGGTGAAGCCGACGGCCTTCAGCATGGCGCGGGCGGGCGCCCGCCCGGGGCCTTCCAGCAGATCATGGCTTTTGCGCTGCAACGGATTCGACATGGGGGCTCCTTCTTCAATGCCTCGTGGGCGACGGCAGGCAATTTCTCACAGATCGGTGAAAAGGGTCAACCGGCTGTGCCGCGCCTAGTCGTCCGGCGCGCCGGCATCGTCGTAATACTTTTCGCGGTAGATCGGGCAGAGTCCCCGCTTGTTGATCAAGGCCGTCACGCCGGCGATCATCCCGCTGTTTCCGCACAGATAGACGGCCAGATTCGCCACGGACGTCACTCGTTCTTCAACCACTTTGGTCACGCGACCGGAGGCGCCTGTCCAGCCCGACTCGGGACGGGACAGGGTCGCGACATAGGAGAAGCTCGCGTGCCGTTTTGCCAGCGCGGCCAGCTCGTCCTGGTAGTAGAGATCCCTTTGGCTGCGCAGTCCCCAGAACAGGGTGATCGGGCGGGCATACCCCTGCTCAAGGCGGTCAAGCAGCATGGACCAGATCGGCACGATGCCGGTGCCGGTCGCGACGAAGAGAATGTCTTTCGCCGGTTCGTCCCGAACATAAAAGTTTCCGGCCGGCCCCTTGAATTTCGTCTCGTCGCCTTCCTTCAGGCTGAACAAATAGGTGGAGCCAGGCCCGCCGGGCACCAGATTGAGCAACAGGTCGATTTTAGCTCGCTGGCTGGGCGGGGACAGGATCGAATAGGGACGGGAAACCGGCCGTCCGGTTTTTGAATTCGTCACCTCGAAGGATACGAACTGCCCCGCCTTGAAGGCGATCTCGCCAGGCACGCGCAGGGAGAACCGGATTTCCCTTACGTCGTGGGTCAGATTGCGGATGGCTTCGGTTCTGGCTGTGAATGTTCGGATGGCCATGAGGTACGAGAGAAGAGGACGGCCGCGCCGGCCGTGCGGCCGGCGCGGCTCTCACCCGTCAGTCCTTCTTGTCCTTCCCCTTGCCCTTCTTGCCTTCCTTCTTTTTCGCCATCTTGTCCTCGACATCGATCACCGCTCCGGTTGCAGCGTCGATGTGGACTTCGGAGACCTTTCCGTCCGCGCCGACAATCTCCACTTCCCAGATCGTCTTGTCGTGTTTCTTTTCCAATTCGGCCTCGACGACCGTCCCCTGGACCTTCTCCGTGGCGGTCTTGATCGCCTGGTCCACGGTGACCTTGGCCTCCTTCGCCATCTCGGCCACGTTGCCCTCGTCCTCGTGCTTGCCCTTCTTATCGCTCCAGGCCGGCCCGGTCGCGATGAGGATGGTTCCGACGAGGACGGCAAAAACGAATGCGCTGATTTCAAATCTCTTCATGGCTGTTCTCCTTTGGTTGAATGAAAGATCAATGCATCGGGCCGGAGTGCTCCGCGCCCGGTTTCATGCCCTGGCCCATCCCGTGCTCCATGCCGTTCTTCTCTCCTTTCCGGTGTTCGCTCCGCATCTTCATCATCTTATCATGCTCGGCCTTTTCCTTTTCCCGTTGCTCGGGGGTCAGCAGCGCCATCGCGTCACGCCTGGTCTTGACGGCGGCCAGGCGGAGGCTCACCTCCAGATCGGCGCCCTGTTTCAGCTTGGCCTCGATCGCCGCCAGCTCCGCCTTCTCATCCTTGATCAGCGCGTGCAACTCCCGCTCCGCGACCTGGATTTCGGCCTCGGTGCGGATGCGCGTCTTATCCAGCTCGAGCTGGAGGGCCTGGATCTTGCCGACCTGCTCTTCCGAGAGCCCGATTTCCTTCTGGTGCATGAGCAGGTGGCGCAGGAAATGGCCACCGCCCCCATGACGGCCCTTCATGCCCCCGCCGTGCTCGCCGTAGCCCTTGCCCTGTTCTTTGGCCTCTCCGTGCGGCTTCTCCGCCCACGCGAACGGGACGGTCATAACGGCCACCATGGCCATGGTCACGATGAACGATCCGTTTCGCATTGCATCCTCCTCCACTGTTGGTCTAATGCCCCAGCAACCCCAGCTCAGATCTTAACGCATTAAAGATAAACTGGATGGCCAGCGCCGCCAGCAAAAGCCCCATCAGCCGCGTGATGATCTTCTCCGCGATGGGGCCAATCCAGCGCGATGCGCCGCGTCCTGCCAGCGCCAGAATCACATAACTGACGATGCCGATGGCCACGATGCAGCCGATCAGCACGCCTCGTTGCGTCCAGTCGGCGGCTTGCGACTCGAGGAGGATCACCGCCGAGATGGCTCCGGGCCCGGCCATCATCGGGATGGCCAGCGGCGTGATGGCGATATCTCCCATCCGCGCCCCGGCCGCGGTTTCTTCAGCCGTCTCCTGCACGGCCGAGCGCTGTGCGCGCAGCATGTCCAGCGCGACCAGCAGGAGGACAAGCCCACCCGCCGCCTGGAGCGCGGGAAGCGACACGCCCAGCACGCGGAAGAGACCCTGGCCGGCCATCGCGAAGAACGCCAGGATGCCGATGGTTACCAGGCAGGCGACCTGGGCCATCCGCACGCGCTGCGCGACCGTCGCCCGCGTCGTCATCGCCAGGAAGGCCGGCACGGTGGCGATCGGGTCCACGATCAGAAACAAGGACCCGAACGAGAACAGGGCGTATTCCGTCAACGTCATGGATGCGCTCATCCCCGTTGCGCGGCCCTCAAGAGTTCGGCCCGCGGGTCGGCGTGGGGTGAGCGGCTGAGTTGCTCGTACATGTTGCGGTCCTCATCCGACAGGGATGGCGGCATCACGATCTGCAGCGAATAGAACAGGTCGCCGCGTCCCCCCGACGCCGTCGGCAGTCCCTTGCCCTTCAGGCGGAGCTTGCCGCCGGCGCGGCTGCCCGGCGGAACCTTGACGCGCACCGGATCGGCCAGTGTCGGCGCCATGACCTCGGCTCCCAGCGCGGCTTCCCAGGGCCAGACGGGCAGCATGACGTGGAGGTCGGCGCCTTCGCGCCGGAACACCGGGTCCGGCGCGATGTGGACGCGCATGTAGAGGTCGCCGTGCCTGCCGCCCCCGCGTCCGGGGCCGCCCTTACCGGGGGCGCGCACGCGCGTGCCATCCTGCACACCCGCAGGGATTTTAATGTCGATCATGCGCGATGCGGTCCGTCCGTTGGGGCCGCCCGGCTCCGTGACTTCCACGCGCCGCGTCACGCCCGTGAGGACTTCCCGCAACGTCAGCCTGGCCTCGGTTTCCAAATCCTGGCCCGGGGCGGCGCCGCCTCGAAACCCGGCGCCTCGTTGGGCGCGGCCGCCGAATAGGTTCTCGAAAACGTCGCCGAAGCCAAAGCCCTGTTCGGCGGTGAATTCCGGGCCTGCGTGCCGCCCCCCGCCGAAGCCATGACCGGTGCCGGCCTGTTGGCGTGCCTTTTCGTAGGCCTCGGCCTCCTGCCAGCGGTGCCCGTGCCGGTCGTACTTTTTCCGGGTGTCCGGATCGCCCAATACCTCGTTCGCCTCGTTCAACTCTTTGAACTTTTTCTCCATCTCGCTCTTTCGGGAGCCCGTGTGGAGATCGGGATGGTACTGGCGGGCCAGTTTACGGTAGGCCTTCTTGATCTCGTCCGCCGTGGCGGACCGGTTCACGCCAAGGATATCGTAATAGTCTCGTTGCGAAGTCGGCATCGCGTCAGCTCTCTCTCAGGATGGTGGTTTCAGCTTACGTTGTCAGAGAAGGCTTTTCAAGGAGTAGCAGGTAGCGAATAGAAAATAGCTGGTAGCAAATTGCGGATAGCCAATGGTTCGGAACGGTTAGCTACCCGCTGTTCGCTATTTGCTGACTTTCGCGCGGGCCATCATTTTACAGTAGGAGCAGATCTCGCCGGTGGTGGGCTGGCCGCAGGCGGCGCAGGGATGCAGCGAGGCCCGGTCCTTGTCGGCCATGGACTGTGTGGCCTTGGCGCCACGCTCCTGCTTGTCGAGGAACCCGAAATAGAACCGGTGCTTGGTGCCCGGTGAATCCGTTTCGAGGCGATTCAGGGCTTCCTTGTACAGGAGCATCTTGGAGCCCTTGGCCATCGGACATTCTTCCACGATGTAATCGATCTTGTTGAGCACCGCGTATGCCGCCATCTCCCGCTCGCTCAGCCGGTACAGCGGCTTCACTTTCTTGGCGAAGCCTTCGACCGAAGCGGGGAGCGTGGGGTTTTGTTTGTCCAGGTACTCCTCCTGCCAGTGCAGCACGTTTCCCAGCAGCCGGGCCGCTTCGTCGTCCAGGTTGTGGCCCGTGGCCATCACATCGTAGTCCTGCTCCACGGCGGTCCGGTTGAATTGATACCGTTTAATGGTGCCGCAGGTCGCGCAGGTGGGGCGATGGACGAGGTTGGAGAGCTCCTTGATGCCCGCGCCTTCTTCTTCCTGCACCGTGTGGGTGTGCAGCGTCGCCCCCTTCGGCCGCGCGATCGTATCAGTAAATCGTTCGACCTTCTCGCGGGACTTTGCCGAATAGCCGGGAATGCCGAGGTCCACGTAGAGCGCATCGGCCTTGTAGCCCAGCTTCAGCAGGATGTTCCAGAGGGCCAGGCTGTCCTTGCCGCCCGACACCGCGACGAGGATGCGGTCGTCCGGGCCGAACATGCGCGCGTGCTTGATTGCGTAGGCCGTCTGGTCGTGCACGTAGGTCGTGAAGCAGGGCTGGCAGAAGGCCGCGTTGTGCCTCGGAAGGTCGATGACCGCTTTAGTTTTGCACTTGGTGCAGTTCATAAAATTTGGTTTGTCTGGTTTATCTGGTTCGTTTGGTTTTTCTGGTTAAACGAGACAAACAAAATAAACCAGATAAACCAAACAAACGATCTTCAGCCGCCGGAGATCACCGGGCGGATCTCCACCAGGTCGCCGTCCTTGAGCAGTTCGTCCTCCGTGATCAACTCATCGCCGCGGATCACCAGGTGGGCCTCCTGGACGAGGTTCAACTCGCGCAGGACATCCTTGGCCTTCTTCGGGCCCTTGATTTCCACCGATCGTTCTGGATGGCTGAGCAGGACTCTCATATCTTGATGATATGCCGATCCCGGATCGAGGGCAAGCGGCTAGAGCTCCGCTTCGCGGAGAAATTTCGCGGCTTCTTCCGGCGTGACCGGGTTGATGTAGAAGCCGGTGCCCCATTCGAAGCCCGCCACCTGCGTGAGCTTCGGAATCAGCTCGATGTGCCAGTGGTAGTAGTCGCCGGTCTTTTCGTGGAGCGGGGACGTGTGCAGGATGAAGTTGTAGGCCGGGCTCCGCAACGTGCGATTCATGCGCCGCAGCGATTCGGAGAGAATGGGCGCCAGCAGTTCGAACTGGGTTTTCTGGCTTTCCTCGAAATAGGCGGCATGCCGCTTCGGCAGGATCCACATCTCGAAGGGAAACCGCGGGGCAAAGGGCGTGACGCAGATGAACTCGGGGTTCTCCGCCACCACCCGCTCCTGGTCGCTCATCTCCTGCCGGACGATGTCGCAATAGATGCACCGTTCCTTCTGCTGGAAATGCGCCCGGCAACCGTCAATCTCGGTAAGCACGCTGGTCGGGATGACCGGCAGGGCGATCAGCTGGGAGTGCGTGTGCTCCAGCGTCGCGCCGGCGGCCGCGCCGTGGTTCTTGAAGACCAGGATGTAGCGAAAGCGCATGTCCCGCTTCAGATCCACCATGCGGTCGCGGTAGGCCCACAGGATGTCTTCGATGCGTTTGACCGGCAGATCGGCCAACATGTCCTTGTGGTCCGGGGTTTCGATGATGACCTCGTGCGCGCCCACGCCGTTCATCCGGTCGTAGAGGCCGACTCCCTCCCGGCCCATATCGCCTTCGACTTGAAGCGCCGGGTATTTGTTCGGCACGACACGCACCGTCCATCCCGGCGTATTGGGAGCTCCTCCCTGGGGCCGGTACGCCAACACCTCCTTGGGCGTGAGCGATTCCTGGCCCGGGCAGAAGGGGCACAACGAAGTGGACGGCTGGCGTGCCGGCTCGGCCGGATAAAAGTCCCTGGGTCGGCCGGCCCGTTCGGTCGAGATGATGACCCACCGTCCGACGATGGGATCGCGGCGAAGATCAGGCATGGCACCTCCGGTGCAGGCGATGGGCAATGGGCGATAGGCGATAGGCGAACTCGTCGGTGTTCCGTCCCATAGCCCATAGCCTATGGCCTATTGCCTTCTTCATACCCGCCATGTCGTGGCCTCGTAATTGTCGTCCGGGACGGTCAGGCTCACCGGCTGCTGGCGGGGATACCGCTCCACCTCTGCGCCGTTCTGCAAGACCGCCACGCTGAGCCTGAACTCCTGCCCCGCCTGCAGACGCAGGTCCTTGAACGGCACGGCCAGTTCGAGAATCTTGCGGCAGCTGATCGTCCCGTAGCGTCCGATCTCGGTCCAGGCATTCCCGTTCTCCGACCCGTACAGCGTGAAGGTTTGCGGCGTCGGCGTGAAGGGGAAGGCCAGCTTATAGCTCCTGTGCGCCGTGGCGATGTGTGACTCCACGGCAAGGCCGGAGGCTTCGTCGGCGAAGGCCGCGCCGGGGTCCAACCGAAGAAACAACGCATCCACGCTGAACCCGAAATAGATCCCGGTAAAAAACTTTTGCGATTTCCACATGGCGCCCAGCGGGGGAGCGGGATCGATCGTGCCGGCGCCGTGCCATTCGAAGAAGTCCGAGACGCGGCCGTCGAGCGTCGGGGTGAGCAGCGAAACCGGCGGAAGGAACGGCCGCGTCTCGTGCGTGCCGATCAGCGGTTCGTTGAGCGCGTCCGGAACCGGCAGGCCGGCGCGCGTATGGACGTTGCGGAGATGCATGCGGAAGAGGCTGTCGAACTCGGGCTTGTAGTCCGTTTCGAAATCGTCCCCGAACCACCAGCACCAGTCGCTGCCCTCGGCCGCGTAGAGTTCCTCCCATGCGCCGTGCGCCTGTTCGGGCGACAGGGTGCCCGCGACCTCGGCCAGGTGGTCCCGCGTGAGCTTCAGGAGATCCCACGCCCGGTTGTCCTCCGCGTGTCCGATCCAGATTTTGAAATCCTGGTTGATCCAGGATCCGCTGTGGAGATGGTCCAGCCGGCGTGGATGCGGATGGGCCTCCAGGGCGCGGCTGATCGTGTCGGCGGACAGGTGCGCACGGTCGTTCGTTGCCGGAGACGCCTTGGCCAGCTCTGTGTAGAGGCAGGAGAGAAACCGCTCGCCGCCGTCGTAGTAGTGCTCCCAGGGGTTTTCACCGTCCAGGATGACCGGAACCATCGCCTCCTCGCCAAGCTGGTGCGCGGCAATGCCGCGCAGCCGTTGCATCACGTCTTCCACGGCCGATTCCGGTGTGAGCTTCGAGTAGACGAAACCGAACGCGTCGGACAGCTCACGGTCGCGGAAAACGATGCGGAGATCCTGCCCAGGCGGTCCGGTCAGGTAGGGCTGGTACAGGGCATCCTGTCGGTTCCAGTGGCCGAGCGAGCGGGCCAGCACGCCTTCGTCCGTGGCCGTCCACTTCAGACCCGCCTGATGCAGCATCGGGATCAGCTCGGGGCACACCGATCCTTCGGAGGGCCACAGGCCGTCCGGAGCCGCGCCGAACACCTCGCGGTGCAGCGCGACGGCGTTCCGTATCTGTGACTCGGCATCCGCCGGCGCCTGGAAGCGGGACGGCAGGTGCGCCTCCGGTCTCGACCGACGGGCGAACTCCGTGTCGATCAGGAGCGGGAGGATGGGGTGGTAGAAGGGACTTGTCGTCAATTCGACCTGGCCGGATTCCGCGAGCCGGCGGTACATCGGAATGATGTCGCCGACGGCTTGTCGTTGAAAAGCGAGCACCTCCTGTTTCTCCTCTTCCGTGAAGCCGCGGCCCTTCTCGCGCAGTGCATTCAGCCGGGGATGGCGGGCCACCATGCCGTACCCGAACCAGGTCAGGTTGTGCCAGACTTGCAGATCGAGCAGTTCCTGCGTGGTGAATTGCGCCGCGAGGCGGTCAAGCGGCTGCCGCGTCACGTCGAGCCCTCGCTTCACCAGCAGTTCGTGGTAGCGGGGGAACGGCCGGACCATCGTGCCCCAATTGGCGGCAAAGAAATGGCGGACAATGAACGCCCGTTCCGACGGCGTGAGGTCGGCAGCCGGGCGTTGCGCGTAGTGCAGGAAGAGATCCCCCACCAAGCCCGACGACAATTCCTGGAGCTGAGTCAGCAGCGACGGGGTGAAATTGAACGTGGCCTTGATGGAAGGAAAGCGCTCCATCATCCAGGCCATGTCGTAGTAGGCCTTGATGGCGTGCAGCCTGACCCACGGCATGCTGGCGAATCCCGCCACGGGATCCGTGTAGTACGGCTGGTGCATGTGCCAAAGAAAACAGATATGAACCGTTTTCATGACGGCCTAGAAGAAAATGGTTTCAGTGCATGCAGCCGCAAACATGTCCTATCGGCGAATCCCGCCACGGGATCCGTGTAGTACGGCTGGTGCATGTGCCAGAGAAAGCAGACGCGGGACGTTTTCATGGCTGGAGCGTGAGTATGTCACAGGGTCGGAAGGGTTGCAATACGACGCGCCGCCAGGCCCGTGGCTTCGCCCCGAGGCGAGCGTCGACGCCCGCATCGCCGCGAGGCGTGCAGGCGCGCTTGCCCCCTCGCCGTGACAAGCCGCCGGAGGCTGGGTATAATCCGCGCCTATGGCCGCCGTTGATCCTGCTCCTCCCGTGTCCACACTCGCCCAGCCGGATCGGTCCCTCGTCGCCACAACCGCCGAAACCAAACTCCCGTTCCGCGCCTCGCTTGAGGCGATGACGCCGCTGCCGGGGGATGCGTCCAACCGCCGCTACTTCCGGCTGGAGCTTTCAACCCGGCGGTCGGTCATCCTGATGCAATTGGCCGAACCGGAGGCGTTCAAGCAATCGGAGGAGGCGGTCAGCGGCGCTGTCGCGATGACGGAACTGCCCTTCCTCAACGTGCACCGCCACCTGGGCGGAGCCGGCGTGACGGTCCCCGCGCTCTATCACTACGACCAGGCGGCCGGTCTGCTGTACCTCGAGGATTTCGGCGACCTGTTGCTCGTGCAGGCCTGCCAGGACGGGCGGAGCCCGGAGACCGCCGGGCACTATCATCAGGCGATCGAGATGCTGGTCAGGATTCACACGGCGGCCACGTCGCCGGCCGACGACCGCTGCATCGCCTTCCACCGTTCCTTCGATGTGCCCCTGCTCATGTGGGAATTCGATCATTTTCTGGAATACGGCGTCGTGGCGCGGCACGGGAAGCCGATGTGCGCGGATGATTATCAGCCGGTCCGTGCCGTCTTTCAGGCGATCGCCGAATTGATGGCGGGCCAGCCGCGGGTCTTCACCCACCGCGATTATCACTCGCGGAATCTCATCGTGGACGGGGGGCGTCTGGGCGTGATCGATTTCCAGGACGCGCTGATGGGGCCTGCCAGCTATGACCTCGCGTCGCTGCTGCGCGACGCCTACATTGCGCTGGATGACGTGTTGCTGGACGGGCTGATCGTGGAGTACCTGGACCGGATGGGGACGGCCGGCGCGGGGCTGGGCGCCGGTCTCAGTGATCGGGCGGCGTTCCGCCGGCTGTTCGATCTCACCAGCATCCAGCGAAATCTCAAGGCGGCCGGACGCTTCGTCTATATCGATCGCGTGAAAAAGAATCCAAAATTTCTGGCCGACCTCCCGCGCGTGCTTGGCTACGTGCGCCGGAACCTGGCGAAGTATCCGGAACTGGCGCCGCTCCGGACGCACCTCGTTCCCTACGTGCCGGAGCTGCAGTAGAAACCGTTGAGCCCGTTAAGCCCGTTGTGCCCGTTCAAGAGAAGCCGGACCGCGGCCCCGAATAACCGGCTTAACCGGCCAAACAGGCCAAACGATTACCTATGAAAGCCATGATTCTGGCGGCCGGCCTCGGCACACGCCTCCGGCCGCTCACAGACACGCTGCCCAAACCCCTGCTGCCGATCGCCGGTCGTCCTTTGATCGCGTGGAACCTACTGCTGCTCCGCCGCCATGGCGTGACCGACGTCATCATCAACCTGCACCACCTCGGGTCTCTGATCGAGCAGGCGCTCGGCGACGGCTCGCAATTCGGCATGCGGATCGTCTATTCGAAGGAACAGCTGTTGCTGGGGACGGGCGGCGGCCTCAAGCAGGCCGAGCCGTTCTTTCACGGCGAGCCGTTTTTCGTCCTCAACGGGGATACGCTGTTCGACATGGAACTCGGCGCCATGGCAGCCGCCCACCGGCAGGGCCGCGCCGTGGCGACCATGGCGCTGCGGGCCGACCCAGAGCCGGAGCGGTGGGGCGCCGTGGAAGTGGATGCGACGCGCCGGGTGCTCCGCATCAGCGGGCGCGGTGCGCAGGGAGTGGAGGCGAGCGAGAAACGGATGTTCGCCGGCGTGCATCTCATGCACCCGCGGTTGCTGGCGGATGTGCCGGCCGGGCGGGAGTCGTCCATCATCGAGGCCTACGTCCGGGCCATTGAGGCAGGAGACACGGTCATGGGATACGAGTTGTCTGGCTACTGGTCGGATATCGGGACGCCGGAACGCTACAGGCAGGCCCAGCAGGATGCGGAGGCGGGACTAATCGACCTGGCGTCTCGGGAGAGCCGCGCAGGTCGATAGTCATTGGTCAACGGTCAATGGTGAGGAAGAGGCGTGCGCGGTTTCGTCAGGAGACTCGTTCCTGGCCAATGACCAATGACACATGACCCGTGACCGGGCTTCGCGCTGTGTCAGTCCATGAACTTGTGCAGCGCTTGCACGACCTTCGGATCGAAGAGGCCTTTTTCGGCTCCGCGATCGATCTGGTCCATGGAGGCGTGGCGCTCCCAGGGATCCCGGTAGGGGCGTTTGGACGTGAGCGCATCGTAGGCGTCGGATACGGCCACGATCCGCGAGCCCATCGGAATCTTGTCGCCTTTGAGTCCCTCCGGATAGCCGGTGCCGTTGAAGCATTCGTGGCTGTGCTTGACGATCTGGAGCGCGCCCTCGTTTTCATAGCCCATGGACTTCATGACCCGCGTGCTCTCCGCCGTGTGCGTCTTGATCAGCTCGAACTCGGTGCTGCTGAGACTGCCCCCACGGTTCAGGATATAGTGCGGGACGATCTCTTTTCCGATGTCCGCAAAAAACCCCGCCATGAGCAGGTCCTTCTTGTCCTTTTCCTGAAGGCCGAGTCCCTGCGCCAGCGCGTAGGACAGCAGGGCCACGGTCTTGGAATGGCCGATGCTGCCGTCCAGGGCTTCGATGGGGAGGATGATGTCGTCCGGGATCTTGATCTGGTCGATGACGGCACGGAACTCGTCGTAGAACTTCTGGGGGATCTTGTCCCGATCCAGCAACGGGTCTTTGAGGCCGATGACTTCGAAGGCTTCCACCCGATGGCGCTTGCCCTTCACACTCAGCCGCTCGGTTTCGTGCGCCTTCATCCCCGCCTCGGCATAGGCCATCTTGATTTCCTTGTTCTCCTTGTCGAGCTCCAGGGCCCGCTCGAAGTAGAACACGGCCTCGCCCGGTTCCTTCAGATCCAAATGGATGCGGCCGATTTCGAACAGGGCAGCCGCGTCCTTGGGATTGTCGGAAATCTTGGCATGGAGCTGCACGAGGTACTGTTCGGTCTTGGGATCGGCGAAGATGGTGGTGGAGACGTCCATTTTTTTCTTGGCTTCCACGACGTGGCTGATCTCAGAATAGGTTTGCATGTCGATGAGGATGCGCTCCGGTGTACAGACCTTTTCCAGCCGGGCCGCCACATTGACCACGTCGCCGACGGCCGTGAACGTCTGGCGCTTGAGTCCGATGAGTCCGGTGATCGTCGAGCCGGATCCGATGCCGATCCGCATTTTCCACGGGTACTTCTGCTGGGCCATCTTCTCCTGCATCTTGAGCGCGGCCAGCACGGCCAGCAGCGAATGGGTCTCGTACTCCAGGGGCGCGCCGAACTCGCACATGATGCCGTCGCCCATGTACTTGTCGATGTGGCCGCGATAGTTGAGGAGGACCGGTTCCATCTCGCCGATATACCGGTTGAGGTCGCGAATGACCGATTCGGGCGGCATCCCCTCCGAATAGGTGGTGAACCCGACGAGGTCGGAAAACATGACGCTCAGATTGCGCTTCTCGTTGCGCAGGCGGCCCTCGATCAACAGATTGACCACGGAGGCGTCCATGGTGGAGTACAGCGTCGCCTCCACCTTGGATTTCAACGTTTCGACCGAGCGCTTGGACTGCTCCAGCTCGTCGGAGCGTTCCTTGAGCGTGGTGTTGGCCCGGCCCAGCTCGTCCTGCTGGGACTGCAAGCTCCGGTTCAGCGCCACCAGGTTCTCACCTGATTCGCGCAGCGTGAGGTTGGCCTGGTGCAGCTCGGCCTGCTGATGCTGGAGATCGACGTTGAGCAGCCGCGTAGCCTGGACTTCCTGCGCCAGCCGTTCTTGCAGGTTTCCGACGGTGGCTCCCGCCAGGATCAGGAAGCCGCCCCAGGTGGCGATCGTGAGATAGAGGTCCATCTCGCTGTTGGTCTCGAGGAATTGGTCCGGAAACAGGACGACGTAGACACCGACGACCAGGATGCAGAGAAACGATCCGAGTACGGCCAGCCGTTTGCCGAGAAAATACCCCGCCAGGATGACGGTGAGAAAATACACGTTGAGCAAGGCCAGCTTGTGAGGAAGGAAAACGAGAATGGCCGTGGTGAGGATCAGAATGGTGTTGACGAACAGAAACTCGAATCGCTCGGCCAGAAACGCTTTGATTGCCTGCATGAGGATTCCGCGGTCAGATGAGGACGAACGTTACCTGCGTGTCACGGGCTGCGGGAAGAATACCTGCGCGTTTCCCCGGTGTCAATGCGACAGCGGGGCTCCCGTGCCGGTGAAACGGTGTCCCGTCGAACGGGGGCGCCTCACGGGGCAAGTAGCCCATGGGCGGGAAGGACCGGAACCGGAAGGCGTTGTCGACAAGGCCGGTTGCCGTCACGGGGCCAGCAGGCCGGTGGGGGAAAAGCGCCGCAACCGGAGGGCATTTCCGACGACGCTGACGGATGAGAGGGCCATGGCTCCCGCGGCCCATATCGGATTGAGCAGCCCCAACGCCGCCGCAGGAATCAAGAGCACGTTATAGATGAAGGCGGCCGCCAGGTTCTGTTTGATGTTTCGCGTCGTGGCACGGGAGAGGGCGATCGCGGTCACGATCCCCCGCGGATCCCCCGTGATCAACGTTAAATCGGCGGCCTCCATCGCCACGTCAGTGCCGGTGCCGATCGCGATGCCGACGTCCGCCTGGGCCAGGGCCGGGGCATCGTTGATCCCGTCGCCCACCATCGCCACGACCTTGCCCTCTTCTTGAAGTTGTGCGATCTGCCGCGCTTTCTGATCGGGCAGGACGTCGGCCAGGACGTGGGTAACGTGCAATTGCTCGGCGATGGCCTGGGCCGTGCGCCGGTTGTCGCCGGTCAATAGAATGA
>DASWIN010000344.1:0-13709 GCA_036397655.1 Nitrospiraceae bacterium
GATCAGACCGCGTCAGATACATCACCGCGGCAGCGGCAAGAACGGGCCCGATCCACATCGTCCGGCAGTAGGCGACGAGGTCTGTGCGGCGACCGCGATCCGGGTCGCTCGACGGACTCCATTCGAGCAGTCGTGTACGCGTGACCGACATCCGCCAGATCGTGCGCACAATCGCATCCACACTGAAGAACGCTTCGTAGGGAAGGCACACGACCGTCAACACCGCCTGAACGATGCGCCGCCCGGCCGAGCGTGTCGCGGCGGCGAGATGCTGTCCCGGCAACACATCCTCCGGCTTCTGAAACAGATCCAGGAGAGCGGCAAGGGCGGGAGGAATGAGGATGATTCCGATCACCGCCGAGGTCCACAACCAGAACGGCGACAAGACCGTCCAGCCCAGCAGCAACAGGACGGTCAACGCCGAAGGCGCGAGACTGCGCCGAAGGTTGTCGAAGAGCTTCCACCGGGACAGCCCGGAGAGCGGATTCTTCTGACGACGCGCGCCGGGACCGGGAACGCGCGGCAGCAGCCACCCCGCAACCTGCCAATCCCCACGGATCCAGCGGTGCCGCCGGCTCACGTCCACGCTGTAGCAAGAGGGATAGTCCTCGTATAACTGCACATCGCTCAACAGCCCGGCCCGCGCGTAGCACCCTTCCAGAAGATCGTGGCTGAGAATCCGGTTCTCGGGAAAGCGCCCCGCGAGTGCGCGTTCGAACGCATCCACCTCATAGATCCCCTTGCCGATGAACGAGCCTTCACCGAACAGGTCCTGGTACACATCGGAGACGGCGCGCGTATACGGGTCGATGCCCGACTCACTCCCGTTGAGTCGCGCATAGCGCGACCGGTTCGTCCCTGGCAGGCTCGCGGCCACGCGCGGCTGCAGGATGCCATACCCCTCGGAGACCCGCTGTTTGGCTTCGTCGTACCGCGCACGATTCAGTGGATGCGCCATCGCTCCCACGAACTGCCGCGCCGCATCGCGCGGCAGTTGTGTGTCCGTGTCAAGGGTGAGCACGTACTTCACGGTCGACAACGCGGCCGTCTCACCGACGATGAGTGAGAAGCGATCCCGTGAGCCGCCTCGCAGAAGCTGGTTTAATTCCGCAAGTTTTCCTCGTTTCCGTTCGTATCCCATCCAGATCCGCTCCCCAGGATTCCACCGGCGCGGGCGATGAAACAGAAAGAACACATCGCGTTTTGCATCTCTGTATTTTCCATTCAGTTCTTCGATCCTCTTCTGGACCAGCCGCAACAGGGGCTCGTCTTCCGGAAGCGTTTCCTCGTGCGCGTCTCGAAAATCACTCAACAGGCCGAAGTCCAGGTTGTCGTCTCGATTGGCCAGGAACCGGACTTCGAGCGCCTCGATCAGATCCTCGATATGTTGAACGCTGATCAGCATAATCGGAACCACGGCCAGCGTGCGCGATTCCGGGGGGATGCCTTCGGAAAAGTCCATTCGCGGCAGCGCATGCGGCATCACCAGCACCGTCGCAAGCCAGTTCACCAGCGCGACCGCCAGCTGACTTGTACCGAGCAGTGACAGGAGACCGACCAGCGCGAGTAACCAACCATCCACATCCCCGGCAGACGCCTGTGCCAGTAAGCCGCCGGTGAAAAACACCGACATCAAGACGATCGTGCCGACATAGAGGAGCGACGGAAACCGACCGCTCATTCTCTGAAGAGCCTCGGCTGTGGAGCGGCGCGCCTCCGCCGTTCGTTCGAGCTGTGGCACTCCCTTGTCGATCAGGTAGAAACCAACATGGGCCTCTCGATCGTCGCCGCCGTTCCCGCTCGCGCCCTGCTGCGCCAGGCGGATCGCGTGGCGCGCCACTTCGCATTCCGAGAGCCGGCTCCTCCTCGCCATCCTCTCCACCACATGACGGTAGCGATCACGGGTGGCAAAATCCATCTTGCCGTAGACTTCCGCGGGATCCTCGCGCAGTGTCCGCTCGACCACGCTCATGGTCTCCACGAACGTGCGCCAGTCCATTGCGCCCAGAAATCGGAGACTGCCGATGCTGTTGCTGATGGAGACCTGATCGACGGCCTGCTGTTGGTTTTCCGACTGCACCGACTGCTCAATCGTCAGGCCGGACTCGGAGAGCCGCTGCTCGATCCAGGTGAGCGGCAATGCCAAGGTGGGGCTCTGTCCCTGCAACCGGCGCGCGAACTCCGCCACAAACGCACTCGCCATCGGCGGGCTCGACCGCGCCATGTCCGCGATCACCAGAATCAGACTCTTCGGATCCTTTTCGGCAATCTCCATCATCTGATCCGCCCAGTAGTCGGCGTGATTGCGGTCGATCCTGTGGGCGGCGATCCGCGTTGCAGCACGCCGGAGATTCTCGATCAGCGCCAGACGCAGCATGATAGGGATGGCCCACAATTCTCCCAATGTGAGGCCGGTGATCGTCTGATAGGCGAGGACGAAACTGCTGAGGCTTCCAGGATCGACTCGTCCATCGCCGTGCGAGATCGTTTCGAGCGCGATGTCATACACGCGCGGAAGCCCAGCCGACGGGCCATTCAGCAGGCGAGGCAGCTCCCGGCTGTACCTCTTTGGCAAGTGTCTCTTGGCCATGCGAATCTGCTCTTCAATGAGATAGAAGTTATCGAGCAGCCATTCCCCCGCCGGCGTAATCCGGCGGTTTGCCTTCACCGCCTCTGCCAACAGGTCGCGAACTCCGATCAGGACGTCTTCATTCTCAGTCAGCCTGGCCAGAAGCTGGTCCGGAGCCTGTTCCAAACTCAGCGTGTGCAGGCCGGCCAAGATCCTGCCGTGTTGCTCCATCTGATCGACGCTGAAGAGCTCCGAACGCAGCGGTGGCTCGTCGCCGGAGTACTTTTCTGCCAAGTCGTTTTCGGGGAAGCTCGTCCTCAAATGGGGCAAGCTCCCGAGATTGATCTTGCTGCGCACCGTCACGTGTGAGGTCTCCTTCTTAGAGGCGAGGTCTCGCAAACCAGTTCACAACCAGGATGGCGGCTTTGGATTGCCCTCTTCGGCGCTGCTTGCTTAGGGCAACGGGGTTCGAGACGAATGTCTCAAGGCCAACGTGTGGAGGGAACAAGAAAAGGTGCCAGGCGACTTTTCCGCTGAGGCCTGACGGTTTATCCTGAGCCTGCCGACGGGCCCGCCGATGGCGACGGACGGTCCGTCCCTCCGCCTCCTGGCCCTCCGCTCCGCCTGATTCCGGTCCTCGACCGTTGACCATTGACCATTACCCATTGACCATGCTCCGTGCCTCCCCCACCCCCGTGCGTCCGATCGGGTGGGTTCTCAGGCGTGTTGGAGGCGCTTGGAAGCTGGCACGAAGCGGATTTCGACGCGCTGCTTGAGTGCGTCGGCGATGCGCTGAAGCATAGCCAGTGAATGCCCTTCATAGTCGGCGCTTTCCAGCCTGCAGATCACGGAGGCCGTGGTGCCGACCAGTTTGGCCAGTTGCCGCTGGGTGAGACCGGCCTGGAGGCGGAGACTAGTAATTTTTCTCGCCACGTTGTCGTTCGCCCGCGCTTCTTCCAGCGCCGCGAGGCGCTCCGGCCTGCCTTCGTAATATCGCCGGTGCAGAATTTTCACCGCGTCCGTTGTCGGCGTTCGTTTTGTCTTTGACATGATTAGACCCCTTCGTACGTGTGACGCTCCGGGTCCTGCTCAAACCGTCGCTTGCGCGTCAATGTCAATTCGATCTCCCGCGACGGCACCACCCGCTCCTTCACCAGACCATGCGCCAGCACCGCCGCCGTTCCGTCGTTCTCTCTGTAGAACACCACCGGGATTGTCGGCACCGTCACACTCGGGCATCATGTTCGCATATTTGAGAACATGCGTCAAGAGAGAAGATACGTGACATTCAGAATTGCACGAGACGGCCCGCCGATGGCGACGGACGGTCCCTAGCCCCCCTCCGCTCCTCCTAATTCCGGTCGCCCACCCC
This sequence comes from Nitrospiraceae bacterium, assembly GCA_036397655.1. Classification (GTDB taxonomy): domain Bacteria; phylum Nitrospirota; class Nitrospiria; order Nitrospirales; family Nitrospiraceae; genus 2-02-FULL-62-14. Next base: position 3,942 of record DASWIN010000344.1, read on the forward strand.
GTTGACCATTACCCATTGACCATGCTCCGTGCCTCCCCCCGTTTACCCTGAGCCTGCTTGCGGTGAGCTTGCCGAACCGTCGAGGGGCGCGTCCGTGCCTGTTTGACGAGCTCTGCTCCATGCAGTAGAATGTGCATCACTGTGATGCACCGATGATGCACGGAGGTGTGCAGCCATGAAAGCGATTACCTTGCGAAACCTTCCGCCCGACGTCGCCAAAACGGTTCAGCAACGGGCCAAGCAGAAGAAAACCAGCGTCAATAAGGCGGTGATCGAGTTGCTGGAAGAATCGGCGGGAGGCAAGGCAAAAAAGAAGGAACCGGTCCGCTACCATGACCTGGATCATCTGGCCGGAACCTGGACGAAGGAAGAGGCCGCCGCGTTCGACACGCTCATTGCCGAGCAGCGCACGATTGATCCAGATCTCTGGAAATGACGCGGCTGCTTCTGGATAGCTCCGCGTACATCGCCTTCAAGAAAAACCACCCTGCCGTCCTCGACGTCCTCCTCCGAGCCGAGGCGATCTTCATAAGCCCGATTGTACTCGGAGAGCTTCGCGCGGGTTTTCTCCAAGGGAGTAAACAAGAGAGCAACGAGCGCGAGTTACGAACGTTTCTGGAATCCTCGCGCGTCAGCGTGCTTATCGTGGACGAAGAGACGGCAGACCGTTACGCAACCATTCGCGTTGCGTTGAAGAAGGCCGGTACTCCGGTTGCCGTCAACGATATCTGGATTGCCGCCAGCGCCATGCAGTATGGGCTTCCGATCCTGACATCCGACCGCGATTTTCAAAAACTTCCCCAGGTCATTGTTCGCCACTTTTCGCCTGCCTAGAGGAGGTAACAGGTGCCAGGCTACTTTTCCGCTGACGCCTGACGGCCCGCCGATGGCGACAGACCCCTATGAATGGTTTCTTTGGCAGCAATCACGGTGTGGTGCGGCCGGCGTAGCGTCCGAGCGTCGTCACGAAGGGGAATCGAAGCATCATGAACAGGTTGAGGCAGACCGGGGGGCCAAGATGCTCGAGGCCGATCTTCATCCCCGTCTGGCCCAGCGCCGGTTCCGCGCAATAGGTCCCGAACAGCCGGTCCCACCAGGGCACGTTGAATCCGTAGTTGCTATTGGTCTCGCGGGGGTCCACCGAGTGATGAATACGATGCATGTCCGGGGTGACGACGAACCACCGGAGCACCGGTTCCACGGATAGAGGGATCTTCACGTTGCTGTGGTTGAACAGGGAGGTGCCGTTGAGCACGACCTCGAAGGCGACCACCGCCAGAGGGGCGGCCCCCAGCGCCATCACCGCCAGGCTTTTCACCACCATTGAGATCACGATCTCCACCGGGTGAAACCGCACCCCGCTCGTCACATCCAGATCCAGGTCGGAGTGATGCATCATGTGAAACCGCCACAGAACCGGGACTGCATGGAACACCTGATGCTGCCCGTAGATGATCAGGTCGAGCGCCACCACCGCCAGGCCACACTCGAGCCAGAACGGCCAGTCGACCCCATTCAAGAGACCCCAGCCCCGCTCCTGCGCCGCCACTGCCGCCGCCGTGACGCCTCCCACGAAAAACAATCGGGCAATGGCCGTATTCAACAACACGATCGTGAGATTGCCGCCCCACCGGCAGAGCTTCGACTCCGTCAGTGTCCGGCGCGGCGCCACTACTTCCCACGTCGCCATGACGCCCAGCACGGACACGTACGAGGCCACCCGGACCAGGTCTTCAAATCCCATGGAACTCTCCTTTGCAATCACTGTAGCGCATCTGCTATTTCGTTTGAAGCAGTAAATGAAGAACACGGCGTCAGGAACCGTTTCCGCTGTCGCCTGACGGCCCGCCGATGGCGACGGACGAGCCCTAACCCCGGCCCGCACGCCCCTCCGCCCTGCGTCATTCCGGCCATCCACCGTTGACCATTGACCATCACCCATTGACCATGCTCCGTGCCTCCTCCACCCCCGCCCATCCGGAGTGGATCAATTCTACGCGTTGCGGGGTGGACTGGTGGCAAAACAGTGAAGGATAGGGTAATGGTAGAGGGTAATGGATACAGGAAGCGTGCCCAAGGCCAAGGTGCTGATCGTCGACGATGAGCCCCACATGCGCCTGCTCATTCGTGCCGCACTCGAGAAGCTCCCGGTTGAACTGACGGAAGCAGCCGATGGAAAAGAAGCCATGAAGTTGATCGAAACCGAACAACCGGACCTCTTGCTGTCCGATTATCAGATGCCGAACTGGGACGGCCTGACCCTGTGCCATCAGCTCCGCCGCCGGACCGACCTGAAACCGATCAAGACCGTGCTCATCACCGGAGCACTTACGCCGGACGACTTGGTGGAGGCCATCGATCACAAGATGGTCGATGCCGCGCTCGCGAAGCCGTTGGACGTGAAGGAACTACAGCAACTCGTCAAGCGTCTGCTGGCGCTGGATTAGTCATGAGAGAGAAGACAAACGTGTCAGGAACCGTTTCCGCTGTCGCCTGACGGCTTGCAAGACGTGCAGGAGGCCTAGGTCGACTCGCCCTCCGACAGCAGCGCCTCCACCTGGGCTTCGCTGCAGGTCAGCCCGTCATCGCCGCGCCGTGGTACGCGCGCGCCGTCCGGCTTGGGCACAGTGCCGAATTTCTCGACGGTGCGTCCCTTGGAGACACTGGCAGGATTCTTTTTCATGGATGCCTCGTTCCTTACTCCGGGACGGCCGCGCGCTGCGCCTGCGCGGCCGTCAGCACGCTCAAGTCTTGTTGCCATTCACCCACGCTCTGCTGCATCTCCACCAGCGCGCCGCCGATGTGTTTGACCGAACAGTGGCGCAGTTTATGGACGCGGCCCCCCGTCCACAGCCGAGGGGCCGCATGGGACGGTGAATTCATCGTCAGCAGATATATTCTCGGCTGGTTCTTCATGCGTCCCTCCTCGTCGCCGTGGGCACGGTTACGCCGCACCCTGTAGCGAACCCCTCAGTTCCCGAATGACCTTCGCGACCTCTTCCTCCGTCGATCCGAACCGGTCCGCCATCGCCTTGATGGCCTGCTTGATCGCTGTCGCCATCGTCGCGACGTGCTCGTCGGCTGTCATTGCGCATCCCCTTTTCCACAGTTCGCCTCTTTTAGCAAACACACCTGCTTCCGAACGAAGCATTGGTGGATTCCGCCGGTAGGCCTGTTGCTCTGATTCATCACGTGATCACTGAGTGCAGACCGTTCCTCTTCCTGCAAGCCGATTGCCGCTGTCTCGTTCACCGTCACCCCTTCTTCTCGCCAATCAGCTGCCCGCGTTCCCGCTGCATGCCGTTACGACCGGCCTTGAACATGCCGGCCAGGACCGATTTTTTCTCCTGGATGACCCCGCGTCCCGCATGCATCACCCGGCCCAGGGCCTCGGTGACCTCATCGGCCTGTTCATGAAAACTCTCTTCAGCGCGCCGCATGGAACGCCGGAGTTGCTCCCGCGACTCACGGCCGGATTGTGGCGCCAGCAGCAACGCCGTTGCCGCCCCCGTCAGGCCCCCGATCAAAAAGATTAATCCTACCATTCCTGCTGAAAACCCTCTGTCGTCTGCCATTGGATACTCCTCCTTTATGCTTCTCTCACAAGACACGATCGTTTCTTGCCGACTCCTTACCGACAGGACGACCGGCTAGGCCGGTCACGCCTGCCCGGTGGACCTCGAAATCAAATGGATCGCCAGCACGTAGACCATCTCGGCCACAAACAGGGTCGCGGCAATCTCGACCGCGGCCGCACCCACCCCGCTCAATCCCAGGATTGTCGCCATTATTCCGATCACCAAGAGCAGGCACGTGTAATAGATCATCTCGCGTTCCTTTTGACGGAGGTTCGTTGAGCAGCCTCTGGACTCCGCGCACCCCTTTCGACCCCCACGTCATCAGACGGGCTCCGGCCCCGGCCGTGATGCCACGGCTTGTTGCGTTGCCGGGTACTCTGGCGTCGAAGCGGCAGAGACTGGGGAATCGGGCGCGCTGGGAAGGAATCAGGAAGCGCGGGGAGATCGGACAGTCAACGAGCTCAGTACGTCGTGGGTCACTATACCACACCAGCAGGGCGTCGGTTTGATTATTACCCGTCCCGTTCCCACGAGGTTTTCACTATTTATCCGGGCAAGCGCACCCTCAGGCGGGCAAAAGAAGATGGGGCAGGCTGCTGTTCCACTGGATTCGACGTCCCGCCGATGGCGATGGACGCCCGCCTCTGCTGCCTGCCACCGCGAACGACGCCTCTGCCCCCACCCGCGCGTGTCGGCTCATGCCCGGGAACAGGCCGCTCCGCATGGTCCCGGAAAAATGAACAGAGCCTTTCCAGGCGGCCCGTTTATTCGCACTGATCCCGCCGCGCGCTGTTCAGCAGGGGCACTGAATCCCGTTGAGCCAATAGAAAAACCACAGGCTTGTCGCGCAGGTGATGTAGAAAATCATCTTCCCGAGTTTGATCTCCCAATCCTCGACTTGACGCTCTCCCTGACCGACGGTTTTCCCAGGCTCCATTAGGCACCTCCTGTGTAAGGGGGACGACTTGGTCTCCAGGGCAATAACACCCGGCGTTCACAACCAGTGCACACCGCGTTGCAAGAGACTCTGGCGTCGAAGCGACGGAGACTGAGGAATCGGTCGCGCCAGGAGACGATCGGGATGCGCGAGGGATAGGACAGTCAGCGGGCTTGGTACGTCATGGCAAAATGCTACGCCTGCCGCGGATCCTATGCAACTCCCGGAATGGGAGACAGGGATAGGAGGCCAGGAACTGTCTTCGCCGGATCCTGACGGCCCGCCGAGGGCGACGGACGGTCCTTCCCGCTCTCCCACACAATCCTTGACACCCACCCCCCGGTCGGCATAGCCTTCCCAACCTTAAGAAGGTGGTGTAGCGACCGGGGGCGGGTCAGGGGGCTGTGCTATATTCGAACAGAGAGAGCACACACGATGGAGACGACGAAGACACAGTGTCCGTTCTGTAAGAGCCAATCAGTCACGCAAGTCCAGCCTGCGGGCCTGCTGGATCAGCTCGCGGCCCTGATTGCCCGTCACCCTTTCCAGTGCGAGTCGTGCAAGAAGCGTTTCCGGCAGGGAGGACAGTCCTCCTCAGACGGAAGGGAGCGCCGCAAATCCCTGCGGGTGCCTGTGGAGATTCCGGTGACCTTTGAGAGCAAGGAGGTCTCGGGTGAAGGCACGCTGATGGACATGTCGCCGCACGGCTGCTCGCTTGTCTCAAAGCAAACCCTCCGGTCCGGGCTCGTCCTTCGATTGCATCTTCCAGCCGCCAAGGGCCAGAAGCCCGACAGCACAGTGGAGCAGCTTGCCACGGTGATGGGGGTCAGCGGCAATCGTGCCGGACTCAAGTTCCTGGCCTATTCCACCGACGAGAAAAACGCCCTGAATCAAACCGTCACCAGGTCCATGAAGATTTTTGCCCGATAAAGAAGGCCGGCGGCGGTGTTGTGCCCCGCTTATAACTTGGGGGGAAAGAAAAAGTGGACATTCTACTTTTCCGCTGTCGCCTGACGGCCCACCTCAGCCCCGCTTGCGGTGAGCTTGTCGAACCGCCGCTCCGTTTCATTCCGGCCATCCACCGTTGACCATTGACCATCACCCATTGACCAGGCTCCCTGCCTCCCCCACCCCCGTTTGCCCTGAGCTTGCCGAGGGGCGCGTCTGCTTGACTCCTTTTCTAAGGTTAGCCTAGCCTTGCCATGACTAATCCCCCCTCCTCCAGCCATTCTCTTTCTGTTAATGGCGCCCGCGCTGTGCGTAGCTCACATTGCGGTTGGTGCAACCGGAGGGGGCATAACACGGCCTAATCTCGGTAGACGTGAGGAGGTATTCACTGTGAGCGATAAATTGTCTGCCAGCCAACAGGCCATGCTCGAGCTCTTCCAGCGCCATGTGAAGGCTGAGTTGGACGGGGACCTTGAAACGACCATGGCAACCATGTCCGAAGATCCCCATCTCAATAATGTCCCGGTTCTGATGGGTGGGGTCGGCAGTCAAGGAGTCCGTGATTTCTACCGCGACCACCTCGTTGGCAAATTCTTCCCTCCCGACGTCAAAATGGTGAACGTCTCCCGTACCATTGGGAGCGATCAAATCGTGGACGAACTCGTGATCAGCTTTACGCACACCACGGCGATCGACTGGCTGCTCCCTGGGGTGCCGCCAACGGGCAAGAAAGTCGAAATGGCCGTGGCGGTCATTGTCGGGTTCAAGAATGGCAAGATTTCCCACGAGCACATTTATTGGGATCAGGCAAGCGTCCTCGTACAGATCGGGCTACTCAATCCAGCAAAATTACCCGTGAGCGGTGTTGAAAGTGCCCGCAGGGTGCTTAATCCGAAGCTGCCGGCACGCGTCATTTGATGGATGGGGGGAAGCTAACGGTGTCAGGAATCGTTTCCGCTGATGCCTGGTGCCTTCCGAGGACGACGGACGCCCCCTGACGCCCCTCCGCCTATCATTCGTCGCTGAAGCTATCCAACGACTTCACCGGCTGACCCGCCTGAGCGGTCGCCGGCAAGAGGTGCGACGGGAGAAAGGCCAGGCCTGCGATCGCGGTCGGCACCACGGCGCTGGCGATCACCGCCGCGACCAGAAAGGAATATTGCTCCTGGGTGACGATGCCGTGGGAGAGTCCATAGAGCGCCGAGATGGTCCCGAAGGTCAGCCCCGTCGACATCATCAGCGTGTAGTACCAGCGTTCCTTTCGCTCCTGCCTGAAGAGGCCGATCACGGGGTAGAGCCCGAAGATTTTTGTCGCCACCTTGCCTCCCAGGAGCGCGAGAAACACCATCGGGGCCGTCAGCAATGCCGGCAGTGAGACGAGCGTTCCGGCGCGAATAAAATAAAAGGGCGTGAGAAATCCGATCGTGAGCGTCCGGAGCCGGTAAATCCATTGCACATCTCTCGCGGCGTTGCCGGCCAGCGCCATGCCGACCAGGTAGGCCGGCAGCACGGCTTCGCTGCCCGACCACAAGGCCAGCGTGCCCAGCCCGAAGAGCACCAGCACCACCCACTTCGTCCTGATGGCGGCTGTGCGATGGGCATACTTCTGCGTGAGCCAGCCGGTCACGGTCGGCAGCGAGATCAGGACCATGGCGCTGACCGCGATGAACACGAGGGTTTTATAGGTGAACGGCGCGAACAGCAGGCCGAGGACGATCACCGTGGCCAGGTCATTGATGAAGCAGGCCCCAAGAATGCCTTTCCCGTACTCTGTCTTATTGAAGCCGGTTTCGAGCATGACGGCGTAGACCACCGCCATCGAGGTGGTCGAGAGCGCCACCCCGCACAGCCAGCTCGCATCGGCATTCCATCCCAACCCGTAGTACGCGAGGGCGGCACACCCAAGAAACGGCGCCAGGAACCCCACGGCTCCCACGGTGTTCACCTCGGCCAGTTTGGATCGTAGGACATCGGGATCCAGTTCGGCGCCGGCCAGGAAGGTCAGGACCACGGCGCCGGCAGAGGCGAGAAACCGCACCCACTCGGACTGCGCGCCCAGCACGTCCCCGAGCTCGAACCACCCGGCGACGTAGGCGAACGTGACGCCGGCGCAGATTTCCACCAGGGCGATTGAGAGGTCGAGCTTGTTGGCAATGAGGGCGGACAGGACGGCCACGGCCAGCCACAGGGACGCGGTAAAAAAGATCTCTTCCATGCAGGAGTCCTCCGTTCTGTTCAAGGCACAAAAAAAACCGCCTGGCAGCGGTTGTCACGTCATCGGCGACAACTCCACCGCTCCGATAATCGGCAGCGCAGGAGTCATCAGCCTAACCACGGCGGTTCTCCGGGGGACTCCATCCCCTGTGTGTCCGCACTATACGAGAACCGGTCTGCTCGATTCAACCACTGGCGATGAACAGTCGGAATGCCCTCCTTCCTTACCCCCGCGCATCCGCTTGACTACTCCCCCCGGTCAGCCTAGCCTAGCGTCAGTTGGTTTGGTCAGCACTGATGTCGCTGGATGAGACCCATGGAACCAAAGAAATCGAAGACGACGAGGAACCCAAAGAAGGTCACGGCTACGAGCCAGAAACCCGCTCGCCGCCTTCTCCCAACCCCTTCAACACCTTGGATGTCGGGAGATCTTCACCAGCGGATTGCCGTACGAGCCTTTGAAATTTATGAGCAACGCAGCCGCCAGGGACCGTTCGATGACTGGCTCAAGGCGGAGCGGGACATTCTAAAGAAAGAAAGGGTGAGAGAAGCAACAGGGGGCACGGCCCGTGTCCGCTGAATCCTGACGGCCCGCCGATGGCGGCGGACGAGCCATGGCAGATCCGCTGATTTATCCGCCGTCGCCACGCCCCGCTATGATCCCACCCCATCATGAAACCGCGCATTACCCTCATTACAATTGGAGTCGATGACCTGGAACGATCGCTGAAGTTTTATCGAGACGGGATGGGATTTCCGACGGAAGGGATTGTCGGCACGGAATTCGAGCGTGGCGCGGTGGCCTTCTTCGATTTACAGCCTGGGCTGATGCTGGCCGTCTGGCCCCGGGAAAACATCGCCTGGGACGCGAATATTCCCCAGGGACCTCACAGCGCGACGGAATGCGCCATCGGCCATAATGTCGGCAGCAGAGAAGCCGTCGATGCGGTGATGGAACAGGCAAAACAGGCGGGGGCCAGGATCACCAAGCCTGCCGGAGACACCTTTTGGGGAGGCTACGCCGGTTACTTCCAGGATCCCGACGGCCATTTGTGGGAAATCGCCTGGAATCCACGAATGGATCTACCTGACTAGGCCCTGTCGCGCATTTCACGCCGACGGGTCCGGGTCGTCCCGGACTCTCCAGCCGCGTTCACCTTACGATGACCGGGGCGGAGCCACGATTCGGAACCTGACTTCATCAACATGCGTGTCCGCGGACATCCGCTCTCCCACGAACAGCCCGCAGCGGTAGAGGCCGGGCGTCCATCCGGTCGTGGGTGAGCGCAGAAGGAAATAGCCGGACTGGTCGCTCATGGACATGACGACCCGGTCCTTCGCCGGCGCGCGCGGCTCTCCGGTCGCCTCGGATATTTCCAGCGCGCATTGGGCTGTGAGCGGCACCGCATCGTACGAGGAGGCCACCAACCCGAACACCAGGTAGATCGCTTTCTGCGTGGTGGGAAAGCTGTCTCCCGGGTTGAGAGGAATAAAATCATGCTCTCCGGTTGGAAAATCATCGCGCATGACCTGGCTCGCCGGAATGAGAAATCGAAACCAGCTGAAATCGGCGTCTCTGCCGATGAGCGACGCCCGCGCATTCAGCGGTTTTTGGGATTTCATCGGCTCGGCTGCAAGTTTCGCGTAGAATTCCTCCTCCGACAGGACTGCTGGCTCAGTCGGCTTGACGGGAGGAGCGCTGCGCGAAGCGCGATCACCCTTCGGTTGTTCGGCGTCCGGAACGTGGGGGCGGACCCTCTCGATCCATTGCGCCATTTTGTCCTTGCTTAACACGCGGGTTCCAGGCGGGAGCTTGCGGCCCTTGTTGCTTTCCTCGAATTCCACGGCCGCATCGTAGAGTACTTGAAAGTGGACCAGGGCCTCCGACCACTGTTTCAACTCCACCAGGCAGAGCCCCATGCGAAACACCGTATCGGCATATTCTTCGTCACTTGGGTTCAGGTTGGCGATGTTGCCAAAAACGTCGATCGCCTCCTGGCACCGGCCGAGCTCCATCAGGGTCAGCCCCAGTTGATGCACGGCGGTGGGATCGTTCGGGTTGAGGGCCAGAAGTTTTCGGTAGACCGGCTC
>DASWIN010000345.1:0-4250 GCA_036397655.1 Nitrospiraceae bacterium
TGGACGAGCCGACCGTCGGCCTCGATCCCAAGCAGATCATCGAGATCCGGGAATTGATCAAGAGCCTGTCCGGCTCGCACACGGTCATTCTGAGCACGCACATTCTTCCGGAAGCCACCGCCGTCTGCCAGCGGGTCGTCATCATCAACGAAGGCCGGATCGTGGCGGTAGACACGCCGGAGCATCTTTCGGCCCGGCTCCGCCGCTCGGAAAAGATCAGCCTCGCGGTCAAGGCGCCCCCGACCGACTTCGCCGACCGGTTGCGCGGCATGCCGGGTGTCGTCAGCGTCTTCGATCCGGCGAACGGCGGCGCCTACCTTGTGGAATGCGCCCTCGGCCGCGATATCCGGGACGACCTCGCGCGATTCGTCGTCACCAACGGCTGGGGGCTGCTGGAGCTGCGTACGATTTCCATGACGCTCGAAGACGTGTTCCTCAGGCTTACCCGTCATGAAGAGGGGATGGGCGAACGGAGCGGCGGTGAACCGCCGCAGGAGGCGCACGCATGACCCCGGCTCAAGCCATCGTCGCCAAGGAGCTCCGCTCGGCATGCACCTCGCCCATCATATATGTGGTGGCGGCCGTGTTCCTGGTGATCTTCGGCGTGCTGTCCTATATCGCGGTGGTCAACGCCGGCACCCAGGCCATTCGACTGATGCAGATCCAAGGCCTGTCGGCCAAGATCAACCTGAACGATCTCGTCTTCCGCCCCACCTTCTACAGCACGGCCATCATCCTGTTGCTCGTGCTGCCGATTCTGACCATGCGCGCCTTCGCGGAGGAGCGGAAGCTTAAGACCTTTGAACTCCTGATGACCTCGCCGATCGGCATCAACCACATTGTAGCGGGAAAATTCGTGGCTGTGTTCCTCATCTATCTGGGCATGCTGGCCTTGACCGGCGTGGTGCCGGTGGTGCTGGCCATGTTCAACAGCTTCGACTGGGCGCCCGTGTTCACCGGCTATCTGGGACTCCTGCTGATGGGCGCGCTGTTTCTCGCCGTCGGGGTCTTCGCCTCGGCCGTCACCGAAAATCAAATTATCGCGGCGTTCCTGAGCTTCGGCATTCTGTTGTCGGTCTGGTTGATGGGCGCGATGGGCGCCATCCTGGGCGATACGCCGGTCGGCAACACGATTTCGTACCTGTCCTTCATGGAGCATTACGACCGACTGGTGCGCGGCCTCGTGGATACCAAGGACCTGGCCTATTACGCCAGCGGCATCCTGTTCATGCTCTTCCTGACGCACCGCGTCGTGGAATCCCAAAGATGGAAATGAACAAATCTGCGCCCACCATCGGGATTGTCGGCGCGGCGCTGGGTGTGGCCGGCCTCGTCGCCTACAGCCTGGCTCCTGAGAAACTCTGGCTCGTGTCGCTCTGTGAAGGACTGGCGCTGATCTGCCTGATCGCCTTCTTCGTCCTCCATTTCGAAACGGTGAAAGCCTTCTCCGCCCGGCGTTCGACGCGCATGGGCACCAACAGCATGCTGATGGTGGCCTTGTTTGCCGGCATCCTGGTCATCGTGAACCTCCTCGCGGCCCGCCATGCTACCCAGTGGGACTTCTCGGAAACGAAACGGTTTACGTTGTCGCCCCAGACACACCGCGTGCTGCGCGGGCTCCAGCGGGAGGTCACGGTCACGGTCTTCTCGCAGGAGCGCAGCGCGTCGTTCACAGCCTACCGGGACCTGCTCGACAGCTACCGCTCGCACAGCGACAAGCTCCGCGTCGAATACGTGGATCCCGAGCGCCGGCCGGGCCTCGCGCGGCAACACGGCGTCACGCGGACGGACACGGCCGTTCTCGAGAGCGGGGGCCAGACCAACCGGGTCACCACCGCCTCCGAAGCCGAACTGACCGGCGCGCTCATCCGGGTCTCCAAAGACGAGAAGAAACGGATCCTCTTTCTCGAAGGCCACGGCGAACGGGCCATCTCCGACGAGAACAAGGGCGGCCTCTCCCTCATGAAGGCCGCGCTGGAAAGACAGGGCTACGAGGTCGGCACCCTGACGCTGCTGCGGGAAAGCGCGGTGCCGGCAAACACGGCGGTGCTTGTGCTGGCCGGTCCACGCCACTCCGTGACCAAGGAGGAGCAGGACCGGGTCGGCCGATTCGTCACCGACGGCGGCCGCCTGCTGGCGATGGTGGATCCTGGCTCGCAGGCCGATCTGGACGGTCTCATGGCCCCATGGGGCGTAAAGACCGGCAAAGGCGTGCTCGTGGATTTTCAGGACCGGCTGGCGCAAAGCGGCATCAATTTTCTCCTGATCCGACGTTTTACGGAGCATGAAATCACCCAGGACCTCACGTCGGTCGTGCTGTTCCCGGACTCTCGCCACCTCGTCCTGAATGACGCGGCCGGCAGCGCCTGGTCGGCCACCCCCCTCGCCCAGACATCGCCTCAAAGCCGCGCGGTGATGAACGCGAAGGGGGGAGCCTTTAAGCTGGACGACAAGGCCGATGTGAAGGGTCCGCTTCCCCTGGCCGTGGCCAGCACGCCCGCGCAGCAGGCGGCGGAAGGCCGGCATCAGCCGGCGGTCGTCATCGTCGGCAACTCATCGTTCGCCAGCAACGCGTACCTCAACTTTCCCGGCAACACCGATTTCCTGCTGCATGCGATGGGGTGGCTGGCCGAAGAACGCAACCTGATATCCATTACGCCCAAAGAGCCGGCCATGCGCCCCTTTGTGCCCAATCCGGCGCAGGAACGCGCGCTCTTTTACGTCCAGGTGCTCCTGTTGCCCGCCCTCACACTTTTCTGGGGCATCGCAACGTGGCGGCGTCGGCGTCGGCTCTAAACCGGAAGGTCGAGGTTCAGGCCGAGGTTGAGGGCTAGGAAGATGAACGTCTCTCGATCCGGTTCCACGAACTCAACCTTAACCTCAACCTAAACCTGCCAATGAGACAATACGGTTTCACCATCGCCATGGCGGTTGTGCTGGCTGGACTGGGCGCGTATCTCTATGTCATCGAGTTCCCCGCCGAACGGACAAGACTCCGGACCGATACCCAGGCCAAGAAGCTGCTGCCGTTCAAAGACCGGGAGATTACCGGCCTGACGGTCCGTAGTGCCGCAGGCGGGCCTGAGATCGTCCTGGCGCCTGATGACAAGCGGAATTGGAAAATCACCGCCCCGATCCGCACCGACGCCGATACGCGCGAAGTGAATGCCCTCCTGCGGACCCTGCTGCTCGGGACCGTCACGCGGGTCATCGAAGAACAGGCGGCCTCGCTCGCGCCCTTCGGGTTGGAACATCCCCCTGTCCTGCTGACCATTGTCGCCGGCGACAGAAGGGAGACACTGTCGCTGGGCGACATCGGACCGATTTCGTCCACTCTGTATGCCATGCGGGCTTCGGACAAACAGGTGCTGCTGACCGACCTGCCGCCGAAAATTCTCCTGACCAGGACCCTGGCAGGCCTGCGGAGCAAGGAAGTGCTGCCGGTCGCGCAGGATGAGGTCGAGCGGCTGCGGCTGAGCAATCCCAAGACCGAAGTGCTGCTGGAGCGATTCGAGGAAAAAGGCAAGCATCTGTGGCGCATCCGTTTCCCCATCGAGGCCAGGGCCGACCAGCCGGCAGTCAGGAACCTCCTGATCAAGCTGGGGGACTTGAAAGCGCTGGCGTTCGTGGATGCGGGGCCGGAGCGTGATAAACTGGCCGCGCGGCTCGGGCAGCCGTTCGTGAAAATCACCGCCACCGTCGGCGGCGCGGACCAGATCCTGAAACTCTACCAGCCGGACCGGTCCAGCGGGGAGGCCTATGCCGTCTCCACTCCGGAGGCCCCGATCTACAAAGTAAACCCGGCGGCTATCCAGGAATTCACGAAAGGCCTCTTCTCCTTGCAGGATAAGCGCCTCCTGGGCATGGAATTGCACGAGATTGCCACGCTGTCGGTGAAAACCAGGAAAGGACGGTACGTCCTGGTCAATAACAATGTCGAGGAATGGGTGCTCGAAGACCGGCCTGACAAGAACCTGAACCGGCAAACCGTCGACCTGTTCGTCGCCCGCGTCGTAGACTTGCCGGCCGAACTACGAGTCGTCAAGGACGCGGGCCCGCTGGCCCCCTATGGCCTGTCATCGCCGGCCGTTGAATTCACCGCCACGGCCAAGGATGGAAAGACAAAAAACCGGCTGGTGCTGGGCAACAAGATGAGCGGGCTCGCCTATGCCATGGGCAGCGGCCTCCCCGGCATTTACCAGGCGCGCGCTGACCTGCTGAATCAGATTCCGGACAAGGATGCCCTCCTC
>DASWIN010000346.1:0-1753 GCA_036397655.1 Nitrospiraceae bacterium
GCCTTGTCGAAAGGCGCCGCGGAGAACGCCGAAAAACGCAGTGCCGGTTGCCTGGGTGAGGTGCGCGATCGGGGAGAAGAATCGGCTGCGGATTCGGAAGCCGAAGTCAGCTCGGCCATCAGTGTTTCGCATTCGGAAGAACTGGCCAGGGTCCGCAAAGCATTGCAAAGGCTCGACGACGGCACCTATGGAATTTGCGAGGCTTGCGGCGAGGCTATCGGCGAAGCCCGGCTCGAAGCCAATCCCTGCGCGCGGCGGTGCATCGAGTGCCAGTCGGACTTCGAACGACTGGGGTCCTGATGCCGGCCGGCAGTTATCGATCCGGCCAGACCCCACCCTGACCCGCATCCGGGCTGCGGCCGCTCAACGTACGGTGAGACACGGACACCCGGCAAGCTGACAAATCCTGTGGGAAACGCTGCCCATCAGAAGGCCCTTCAGATCGGAAAGGCCGCGGCTTCCCATCACGATGAGGTCGGCGTGGGTTTTGTTCGCCAGGTCGAGAATCTCAGGTACGGCCTGGCCTTCCAGCAGCACGGCTTCCACGGCGGGTGCGCCCAGCCTGACGGCGGTGCCGGATGCGTCATGGAGAATTTTCCTGCTGATGGCAAGCCGCGTTTCGTAGCTGATCTCACCGGCCTCGCCGACCCGCTCGATGGTGGCGAGATTCCCCATCACATTTTCCACTATCTGGACGCCGGCGGATCGAGGTCCGGGGACGAGATGCTCCACCTCAGCCATGTGCGTCAGCTCGGCCGGAATGGGTCCCGATCCGACCACGTGGCAAAGGCTGAGCAGTTTCGCATCCACCTTTTTTGCCAGCCATGCTGCTGTTTCTACGGCCCGCTGGGCGTGTGAAGAACCGTCGACGGCTGCGAGAATGTGGTTGAACACGGGCTTTCTCCCTGGATGACCTTCACCACTGTTCATACATAAGCCGCGCCTGCACGTACCGTGTTGATATCGATCAACCGGTCCCGGGAAAAGCCGCGCGCGCGGCAATTCGGACGGATCCCGGCGGATCCGACCCGCGCGCCCGTGCGCGGCATCTTGTCGCCGGCCGGCGCGATTCCGGACAAGCGCGCGAGTTCCGCAGGGTCGTCCACGACCACCCGGTTGCGGCTTACATTGATGACCCCCGCGGCCTGGAGCCTTGTCAACACGCGGCTGACCGTTTCCACCGCAAGCATCAGGTAACTGCTTATGTCCGTGCGCGGCATCGCCAGAGTGAGTTCATGCGGAGACAGCCCCAGACGTGCCTGTTTCTTTGAGAGTTCCATCAGAAACCATGCCATGCGCTCGTCGGCCGACTTGTGCCCGAGAACCATGAAGGTCCGTTCACCCTCACGAATACGCTCGCTCAGCCGTCCGCTGAGCCTGTCGTTGACATTATTCGAACTCCGGCACAGGGATTTGAGCCGATCGTAAGAGAATGCACAGATGTACGTCGTGTCCAGAGCGACGGCATTGCTTGCGTAGGATTCCGCTTCTACCGAATCGAGACCGAAGACGTCACCGGGCAGATAGAAACCGGTAACCTGCTGTTCCCCATCCTCCGTAAGACGATAGGTCTTGACCGCGCCGGATCGTACCGCGTAGAGGGTGTCGAAAACGTCTCCCATGCGAAAAATATGGGTACCGCGTCTGACCACGTGCCCGCTTACGGGCATGCCCGCCCGCGACCCTTTGCCCTGTTCGCCATTGACCCGGATGAGGCAGTTGGCGTGCAGGCGGCATTCGCCGCAATCCTGGT
>DASWIN010000347.1:0-2768 GCA_036397655.1 Nitrospiraceae bacterium
CCGGTATGACCGGAATGTCGATGACGTGAAGACCGGCGAGATGGGCGTTTTGCGAGGACGCAAACGCCACAGCCGCCTCGATGAACGAGGAACCGGCCATGTTGTCATCCAGATGAACAAGAATGTCCCGATAACTCATGACTCGATCCCCGGGCGCCGTCTTTCCTGGTTCGCATACTGCGCCTGGCCAGCCTGACGGGGCTTGACGGCGATCAAGCGCTTCAAGCGCTGTCGGCCCCGCCAAGACCCTGAGCGCCATCACCCGGGGCGGCCGACTGAAGGCGCTCGGCGAGGCGATGTTCCTTTCGTTCATGTTCCAGGAGTCGTTCAACCAGTGCGTTCACGTCAGCCTGCAAGTCTTTTCGCGCCGCCGGCGATGCTTTCCGTGCGTGCTCCAGAAGCGCGCGCGCTTCCGAGAGAATAAGGCAATGGTCCTGAATCAGCCCTCGCAGGTCGTCGTGCCAGCGTGACCCGAACGCACCCATGCTTTCATACAAGCCCCCCGGGAACTGTTCGCGGGCAAAATGGTTGACCAGCAGCGTGTGCAACTCTTCCAGGCGCCGCACGAGCGAGGCTGGATCCGGCGTGTGTATGAGAATTTCGAGAAGCGATATGATCTGCGCGTGTTCCTCGGCCAGCGCCAGGCGCGCGGCGCGAAGTTTCGCCTCGGTCGCAGCAGCGATCGTCGAAGTTCCCGGATCCGATCGTGTGTTTGTTGCTGACAGGGTAGCGGCCACAAGTTGTCCGTTTGAAAATAGTCCGGATAATCGACGCTGTTTCGGGACCGGCGCCGGCAAGGGGGGCCACCCGCCTGTCACCCCAAACGGAGGTCGATCAACCCTGATATACAGGCGCTGCCACCGTATTGACCCGGATCAATGCGAGCGACGGAATGACCGACTAGGTTCGCGGCACGCCCAACTGACGGAAAACCCTGGTGCCCGAGCTGGTGAAATTGCCGGTCATGAGCCTTTACAGGCTGCGTTTGCAGCAGCGGATGGATATGCTCGTGTCGGCCTTGTCGAAAGGCGCCGCGGAACACGCCGAAAAACGCAGCGCCGGTTACCTGGGTGAGGTGCGCGATCGTGGAGAAGAATCGGCTGCGGATTCGGAAGCCGAAGTCAGCTCGGCCATCAGTGTTTCGCATTCGGAAGAACTGGCCAGGGTCCGCAAAGCGTTGCAAAGGATCGACGACGGCACCTATGGAATTTGCGAGGTTTGCGGCGAGGCTATCGGCGAAGCCCGGCTCGAAGCCAATCTCTGCGCGCGGCGGTGCATCGAGTGCCAGACGGACTTCGAACGACTGGGATCCTGATACCGGCCGGCAGTTATCGATCCGGCCAGACCCCACCCTGGCCCGTATCCGGGCTGCGGCCGCTCAACGCACGGTGAGACACGGACACCGGGCAAGCTGACAAATCCTGTGGGAAACACTCCCCATCAGCAGGCCCTTCAGATCGGAAAGGCCGCGGCTTCCCATAACGATGAGGTCGGCGTGGATTTTGTTCGCCAGGTCGAGAATCTCTGGTACGGCCTGGCCTTCCAGCAGCACGGCTTCCACGGAGGGTGCGCCCAGCCTGACGGCGGTGCCGGATGCGTCATGGAGAATTTTCCTGCTGATGGCAAGACGCGTTTCGTAGCTGATCTCACCCGCCTCGCCGACCCGCTCGATGGTGGCGAGATTCCCCATCACATTTTCTACTATCTGGACGCCGGCGGGTCGAGGTCCGGGGACGAGATGCTCCACCTCAGCCATGTGCGTCAACTCGGCCGGGACGGGTCCCGATCCGACCACGTGGCAAAGGCTGAGCAGTTTCGCATCCACCTTTTTTGCCAGCCATGCTGCTGTTTCTACGGCCCGCTGGGCGTGTGAAGAGCCGTCGACGGCTGCGAGAATGTGGTTGAACGCGGACTTTCTCCCTTAAGGACCATCAACACTGGTTATACATAGGTCGCGCCTGCGCGTACCGTGTTGATATCGATCAACCGGTCCCGGGAAAAGCCACGCGCGCGGCAATTCGGACGGGTCCCGGCGGATCCGACCCGCGCGCCCGTGTGCGGCATCTTGTCGCCGGCCGGCGCGATGCCGGCCAGGCGCGCGAGCTCCGCAGGGTCGTCCACGACCACCCGGTTGCGGCTTACATTGATGACCCCCGCGGCCTGGAGCCTTGTCAGCACGCGGCTGACCGTTTCCACCGCAAGCATCAGGTAACTGCTTATGTCCGTGCGCGGCATCACCAGAGTGAGTTCATGCGGAGACAGCCCCAGACGTGCCTGTTTCTCTGAGAGTTCCATCAGAAACCATGCCATGCGCTCGTCGGCCGACTTGTGCCCGAGAACCATGAAGGTCCGTTCACCCTCACGAATACGCTCGCTCAGCCGTCCGCTGAGCCTGTCGTTGACATCAATCGAACTCCGGCACAGGGATTTGAGCCGATCGTAAGGGAATGCACAGATGTACGTGGTGTCCAACGCGACGGCATTGCTTGCGTAGGATCCCGCTTCAACCGAATCGAGACCGAAGACGTCGCCGGGCAGATAGAAACCGGTAACCTGCTGTTCCCCATCCTCCGTAAGACGATAGGTCTTGACCGCGCCGGATCGTACGGCGTAGAGGGTGTCGAAAGCGTCTCCCATGCGAAAAATATGGGTACCGCGTCTGACCACGTGCCCGCTTACGGGCATGCCCGCCCGCGACCCTTTGCCCTGTTCGCCATTGACCCGGATGAGGCAGTTGGCGTGCAGGCGGCATTCGCCGCAATCCTGGT
>DASWIN010000348.1:0-2933 GCA_036397655.1 Nitrospiraceae bacterium
GGCGCGCCGAAAGCCACTTGTCCAACGTCAGCCGGAAACGCCAGCACCACTTAAGGAGAGCGGGACAGAAGAGGCCCGAGAGCCCGTTCCGGAACCAGCCCCCGCGGCAGCCGAACCCGAAAACGCCCGTGCGGAGGAGACTACCGCCCCCGGCCTGATCGTCGACGACGAGGCCGCGGATCTCGGTTCGGGCCAGATGAGGAAAAGCGACTTCCTGGCCGCGGTGCGCAGCGCCGCCCGTGCCGCCGCCGACGAGGCCTTCGCCGGCACCGAAAACACGGCCCAGGGCTGTCCCTGGCTCGAGGCGTCCTTGTGGTTCTACGAGGGCCGCAGCGCCGAGCGGGTCGAGCGGGATCTCATGGTCCATTACGTGCCGGAAGCAGCCGGCGCCGCCAGCGCCCGTGACTACGTTCCTTTCATTGCCGCGCGGGTTCGCCGAAGCGTCGAGACCTGGGTGGAGACCGGGAAGGTCACCGGGTTGCCAGAGGGTCTGCCGGGGAGAGGTCTGGCCGGCTCGCTGGCTGCCGGGTTGGCCGGAGTCTTCTTCAAGGCGAAACCGGGCGGTCCGCGAGGTAGTGCTCATCCGCGAGCCGTCGAGGCACAGCTCGGTAAAGGCCGACTTCTGGCTGGCTCTGTACGATCGCGAATGGAGTCGGCCGTCGGAGAAAGCTTCTCGAGCGTCCGGGTCCACGACGATTCCGGCGCTGCTCGCATGTCAAATCGCCTGCGCGCCGAGGCCTTTACCGTGGGCGAGCACATCGCCTTCGCCTCGGGGAGATACCGGCCCGGCACCTTGATTGGCGATGCACTGATGGCCCACGAGCTGGCCCACACCGTTCAGCAGAAGGACGCGGACCACCTGACGACCACGACCAATCCGGCCCTCGAGACAGATGCGACCTTGACCGCGGCGCGAGTCGTCGCCTCGCTGAGGTCACCGGCCGGACGGAGCACTACACGTGCAAAAAGCAATCCGGGTCCGCGATTGCGTTCAGGTTTGAGGCTCCAGAGATGCTCGTCCGAAGATGCGAAAGAAGCGGAGGAATCTGCCAAGCAGGCGGAAGCGCGGTTCTCTTCGGCCCCCCACGACGAGCCGACGCCATCCGCAGGAGAGCGCGAGGTGGATCGTGCTGATGCGAAGGATGCTGGGGAAGCAGCAACCAAGGCGGCTGGGATCGAAAAAGATAAGGTCGCCGAAAAGAACTGCGATAGCAAAGCAGATCCCAAAAAAATCGTCCGCGAGCACAAGGTTGAACCTAGTATCCTCGAAAACCCTGCGGACACAGTGAAAGTTACCGTCAAGTTCGCTTGTAAAGTCAGATCCTGGGATTCTATAATCGAGACCAAGGACGGCACGTCTCTGGGCCTTCGGCAGCCGACATCACCCGCAGAGCCGAAAAACGAATTCAAGCGGGAATGGGACGGCAAGAGACTATTTGAAAAGGAAGGCACGCTCAAAATCGACGATGGCGAATATCAACACCGTCTCGACAGGGTGAAATATGCTTTCAAGTATGACAAGACTACGAAGAAATCGTCCGACCTGTTTGCCGCGGAGGATCCCAAGCTCATCTCGCCGAGCATTCATGTCAAGTTCAGAGAGCGCGAAGGCACCGGTAGCCATCACCCCCACTTCACGAAGGAGAACGTAGATTATGTAGGCAAAGCCGTCCAGACCGAGATGGGAGCCGAAGTGAAGAAAGCGAAGGAGGCGGTCGCGTGGGCAATTCGCAACCAGATGGTACGCGTAGGGACCGACAAAGCAGAAACCGCCGGTGCTACTTTCCGAGTCAGATCTCACAAGAGCGCAACCGAAGAGAGTTTGAAAATCGCGGACGATATTCTAAAGAAACCAATGTCAGAGGATATCACTCAGGGCGCGCATAAATGGTTTTCTCCCAATGCTCAGCCGAAGAAAGGTGAAGTGTGCAAGGGGGAAGGATGTGGGGGTGGGCTGGATTCGTTTACCGATACCCAAGGAAGGAAAGAGGAGGTCTGGACTCCAGGGTTCCACAAGAATATGACCTACGTTCCCATTGAGGGTATTCACGAGTGGAGAGTGCGTTTCTATAAGTTATAGATATGGCCCATCTCGGCCGCAACCAGATCTCAGGAAAGAATCGAGTGTCACATGGCCATTGAAGCAGCACTCCACGCGGCCTCTCGACAATGTCAGAGATCATCGAGATCGCAGACGCCTGCGATCTCGGCTCGAGAGAAACCAACTGCCCGCGAGTCGAACGATAGTTCATGGAGCGTGACCACTCCCAAGCGGACCTTTCTCAGGCTGCAGCAGGCAATCGGGAATCGCGCCACACGTGACGTCCTCAGCGTCGTCCAACCCAAGCTGCGGGTCGGCGCGACCGACGATCGCTTCGAGCGCGAGGCCGACCGTATGGCCGACGCGGTGATGGGGATGCCGGCGTCCGACGAGCGAGATGAAACCGAGGTGAGTCGGGCACCGGTTGCCCAGCCCCAGCGGACGTGCGCGGAATGCGCCGAGGAAGAAGAGGAAAAGCTGCGTCGCCAGCCGCGCGAGGAAGAAGAGGAAGAGCTTCTCCAGCCCAAGGCTGCACCGGGCGGCCCTCACCAGCCCGCCGCCGGTCTCGAGTCTCACATCGGACACCTTCGCGGCGGCGGCCGGCCACTGCCGCCTTCCGTCCGCTCTTTCTTCGAGCCGCGCTTGGGACATGTGCCTGGCGTCAACTACTTTTGTGCCCCAACGACAATTAGACTTGTGCAGGGTTGTCTCTCCAATCATCGTCGTCGTAGGGGGGTGGGATCGGTCCTGGGTACCAGGCAAGCGGCGCCGGCGCCCAGCGTCCCAGGGCCCAGGCCGCCAGCGCCAGCACCAGCAGATGTTGCCAGAAGAGCACCACCGGTCCCCAGCCCGGCCCGCCCGTCCACAACAGCCAGCGGTTCGGCGGCACCTC
>DASWIN010000349.1:0-4496 GCA_036397655.1 Nitrospiraceae bacterium
CCAGCGAGAGCGCGGGTCCGCGCGCCGCCGGCTCCAGCAGACCCAGCACCAGCGGACTGTCCTTCCAATACTTCAGCGCCGCCGCGCCGGAGGATGCAGCGATCGCCACGCCCAGATCGAGCCACGCCACGACATCGGAGATGCTGCCCCGACGCTGCAGTTCAGGCAGCGCGTCGATGGCGCCAGCCGCCGCCTTGGCCGACACGTCGCGCAGCTCATCCAACAGCGCCAGCACGGCAGCGGCCTTGCCGGTGCCGTCGAGTTCACCGGCGAGCCGAGCAGCTTCGGCCAGCCCCAGTCCTTCGGTCAATCGCGCTGCCAGCTGTTCAGGCACGCTCTGTTCCACGCCCGATTCTCCACGATTTGCGAACTCGCGGATTGTAAAGGAGGTCCGGGCGCTTGTAAACTGCGCACACGGACCGCGTCATCGTCCAAGAACCTTGCACCGACGCCGGTGTTCGACTATTCTAGCCCGCAGTATCCATGAAAGCTTCTACTGCAACTGCGCATACGCCGCTACGACAAGCCTGGCCGTGGTTTTCCCACGGCCAGGCGGGCGGGCTCGCCCCGCGTGGCCTCAACGTACTGATAAGCCCACTGGAGGCAAAGTACCTCTCCGCTCGCATATGTTTGAAGCGAGCGGTTCAAGCGAAGCTTGGTATTTACCTCTTCGGCCTCTTGGGACTCCGCGCGCCCGTCTCGCATGGCGTTTCCACAGTTTCGTCACGAACCTTCATGAATACTGCGGGCTAAGGCCCTCACTCACTCGCGCATATATTATGGACGCTTCCTCCAACGGAACCCAGAACCAGCCGCTGACCGGTTTCTGGTACGCTGCCCTGCTGTCGTCCGATGTGCGGCCGGGGCAGATGAAAGGCCAGACACTGGCCGGGCTTCCGCTCGTCATCTGCCGAGACCGGCAGGGGCGCGTGGCCGCGCTTCGCGACATCTGTCCGCACCGCGCGATGCCGCTCTCGTTCGGCTGCTTTGACGGCGAGCGGATTGAATGTTCGTACCACGGCTGGCAATTCGATATCACCGGACGCTGCCGGGAGATTCCGGCGCTCCCGCCCGATTCGGGCGTGCAGCCGGAAAAAATCGGCGTCACCACCTATCCAGCCCGGGACCTTGACGGGTACGTCTGGGTTTATGTGCCCGGCAAGCAGGGCGTGCCGGCCGGACTGCCCGAACCGCCGGCGCTGCCCGTGCTCTCGAAATCCTACCGCACGCTTCATATTTCAGTACCGCTGACTTCGACGCTCGACAACGGGCTCGTGGGGTTGATCGACCCGGCGCACGGCCCCTTCGTGCACCGCAGCCCCTGGTGGCGCAGCCGGGCAACCATCCGGGAAAAATCCAAGACGTATGAACCGCTCCCGCTCGGCTTTCGGATGGTCTCCCACCCGGCCTCGAGCAACAGCTCGGTGTATAAACTGGTCGGCCTCTCTGGCGGCGCGCCGTCCGTGACGATCGACTTCCTGTTGCCGAACATCCGTATCGAGACCATTCAGTCCGGCTCCCAGTGGTTTCTTTCCCGCACCATGATCACCCCGATTTCCGAAACAGAGTGCCGCATGGACTTCTGCGCGGCCTGGGATTGCCTTCGCTGGCTGCC
The DNA here is from genome assembly GCA_036397655.1 of Nitrospiraceae bacterium. Classification (GTDB taxonomy): domain Bacteria; phylum Nitrospirota; class Nitrospiria; order Nitrospirales; family Nitrospiraceae; genus 2-02-FULL-62-14. The sequence goes on from DASWIN010000349.1 coordinate 1,616, forward strand.
CTTCTCGAAAACACTTCTACGATTGTTCGGCCGGGCCTTTTTGAATCAGGACACGACCGTGATGGCGCGGCAGGCGATCGGCTTGCGGCATAATCCGCCGCTGATGCTCGTCGGCGACCCCGACGCGCCGGCCAAATGGTATACGAAATTGAAGGCGGCCTATCTCGCCGCCCAGCAGCACGGCGGCGCGCTGGACCATCCCCTGAAGGGACCGGTCACGCTCCGCTGGCGAACCTGACGCATGAGGACGACCCATGCCTGAACTGATCGATCCGCGCGACCTGATCTCGCTCAAAGCGCTCGTGGTCTCCTACCGCATGGACGCGGTCGCGCTGCTGAGCCTGCTGGCCCGCAAGGGGTGGTTGTCGAAAAGTGAAGCGCTGGAACTGATGCAGGAACTGCAGGAACATCCCCCTCAGAAGCCCCGCATTGCGACACGCCACAAGCTGAACTGCCGGGCTTTCTTCTCGGGCGGCGGGCTGGAGGGTGAGGGCCTCGTCAACGACCTGTCCAAGACCGGCTGCAAGATCCAGTGCCAGAACATCCCCGAAGCGGGCACCACCCTGAAGGTCGACCTCTTCCTCCCTGATTACCCGCGGCCGCTCAAAGTCGAGCGGGGTCTTGTGCGATGGGCCAAGGCGGACAGCTTCGGCCTCGAGTTCGTCGAGGTCCAGGCTTCGCAACGCGAGCGGCTCCGCGTCTTTCTGGGAACCCAGAGCGTCGTGAAAGCGTAATCCGGGGGATATCATGTCCGAACCACGCCAAGAGAGCCTCGGCAAGATGTGGAAGTACGTGAAGGGCTTCGCCGAGAAGTCCGGCACCACCATGCATCCCAATCCGGCCGTGACCGAAGCCGTGGTGAAGGGCCTGGCCGCAAACGTGGATGAACTGGGCAAGCCGCTCTGTCCCTGCAACTTTTATAAGGACAAGAGGGAAGAAGCGAAGCTGCGCCGATGGATCTGCGCCTGCGACGAGATGCATATCTACAAGTACTGCCACTGCCTCCTGTTCGTACGGGAAGACGGGATGCCGATCACGGAATACCTGCCGGAGGGCCACGAAGGCCGGCAGACCTACGGGCTGATCGCCGATCCGTCACCGGAGAAGGGCCGCGCGCTCAAGCACAAAGCCCCTCCGGCGGCCGATCCGGGAGCCCAGACGCCGCCATCTTGACCGAACGTCGCACCCACGGGCGGGGACTCCTCGGTGGAATCGCCTGCCCCATGCTGTGTGTCGCCGTTGCGCAGGCCGCTTCCATGACCACCGCGATTGATCCCCACACCTTGCCCGTCACCAGCGAACTCGCAGACCGCCTGCGCACCCACGTGGTATTTCTCGCCGCCCCTGAACTACAAGGCCGCAAGCCGGGAACGGAAGGCAACCGCAAGGCGGCGGATCATCTGGCCGTCCGGTTTCATGAGGCAGGATTGGAACCGCTCCCGTCGCTGGGCGGCTATCGGCAGGCCCTCGATGGGAATCTGGGCGACAATGTCATCGGGTGGCGCCCCGCGTCAGGCCAAACGGGACCCGCGCCCTGGATTCTGCTGGCGGCGCATTTCGATCATCTCGGCGGCGACTATCTGGGCGCCGACGACAACGCCTCGGCGGTGGCCATCCTGATGGAAACCGCCCGTGCCATTCCGTCGTTGCCGCATCACCATCTGCTGGTCGCGGCCTTCAACGCCGAAGAACCGCCCTATATCCGCACGCCGCTCATGGGCTCGCAGCAGTTCGTGGATCGTCTTCCGAAGGAGATCTCCTCGGCCTCCGGCTTCCAGGCCGTCATCGTGATGGACCTGATGGGCGGCGCGCACTGGCGGCCGCTCCGGGACACGATCTTCGCCGCCGGCGCCGAACAGAGTTCCGGCCTGTATCGTCGTTTGAACGAAAGCCACTCCTCCGGGTTCGAAGTTCGACGTTCGACGTTGGAATTTCGAACCTCGAACCTCGAACCTCGCCGCCTAACGGTCTTGCCGCTCGGCCTGCACCTGATCGAGGAGTGGCCGCTGATCGGGCACGTTTCTTTTAGCGACTATGACGCCTTCCGCAACATCGGCGTACCGTTCCTGTTTCTCTCTTCCGGCCGGACGCCTCGCTACCATCAGCCGTCCGACCTGCCCGACACGCTCCATTACGAGCGGATGGCGGCAACGGTCGGCTGGCTGCAGCATCTGGTGCGCGGGATCGACCAGGACACGGAACCCTATCGCTTCGAGCAAGACCGGATGGAACTCGCCGACGAGATCGCCACGCTGCGTCCGCTCGCGGAACTGGCCTCGCGGGAGGAATCGGAAATTCCGGGCACATCGTTCCTGTCGAGGTCAAGAATGAAGACCGACGAGCAGTGGCTGCGCGCGCTGGAGTCGGGGAAGGCGACTGCGGACGATATCAAACGGCTGGAACGGCTTTCGTTGCGGATGCAGTGCCTCCTGGCCGACCTGCCGATCTGCTTCCTGCTCTAGTAGAAGGGATGGCGGGGTGGCATACCCTTCCGCTTCAGCGCCTCTCGGAACGGCCCTTTCGGACTTTGCCAGGCGGAACCCTTCGGAAATTCCCTCGCAGACTCGGTCAGTTTCCGCTTTCCTTCTTGGCAAAGCCTCGGTGGGTGCCCCGCTCCTTCGGTGAAGTTGCTCACGGCCATGCCGCCCGACCTGCCGCCCTCAAAAAATATATAAAGTGGAACGGGGACCGGCCGCATCTTGACCGGTCCCCGTTCACGCTTCGCGCACCACCTTGCGTCACCTTTTTATACCACCGGCAGGTCTATCCTCTTCAGCATGAGGTTTGATGATACATCGTCTGTGGCGCCTCTATCTGCTCCGAGATTGATCGAGAACGACGGTCTTTTCCCACGGTCCGTAATCGAAGATCCAATCAATTG
>DASWIN010000350.1:0-13265 GCA_036397655.1 Nitrospiraceae bacterium
CTTGTCGCCCTGGACGAGGCAGACCTGCTTCAACTCGACGGTCCCGCCGACGTCCCCCGGAAGGGACTCGACCCGGACGACTTCGCCAGGCTGGACCCGGTACTGTTTGCCGCCTGTTTGGACAATTGCGTACATAGCTGCTCGTTTTCAGCAGGATGTGAACCTGCGACCACTTTCTCGTTTACAGTGCTACGGTTACTGGAGGGCCTAAAATGACTTCAGCAGTCCGTTAGCGCTTTGCTTTGTAACACAGGGCTTTTCGGGGTGTCAAGCGCGCGACGGCTTCGATCCCTGAGCCCCACGCTGCTTCACAGGGTCAGATTGGAGGCGTATGATGCGCGGGTGTAACGGAAATGCGGGCAGGCTACTTTTCAAGTGGGGGAGCAATGAACGGGCGTTGGTGGAGTATTGAAAGACTTTGCGCAGTGACCGGGCTGGTCGTGCTGATTGGCGTCGGTGAGATTGCTGTGGCCGGCGATCGCTTCATGCTGACGATGAATGGTGTAGCCGTCAAGGACAACAAGACCGGCCTGGTCTGGGAGCAGGCGCCGGATAAGGAGTTCGATGTCTGGAGCGCGTCGGTGGCGCGCTGCGCGACAAAAACCGTCGGCGGTCAGAAGGACTGGCGGGCGCCGACGAAGGACGAGCTGGCCACGCTCATCGACCCTGACCGCAACGATCCCTCGCTGCCGGAAGGTCATCCGTTCGCGAATATCCGCTCGGACATCTTCTGGTCCTCGACGCCGCATGCCTCGGACGACATCCTGGCCTACTATGTGAGCTTTTTTACGGGGAAGGTGATTTCGGATCAAAAATCACAGACTAGACGAATGTGGTGCGTGCTCGACAAGAAATAGGAAGGTTAAGGTTGAGGCTAAGGTTGAGCCAGCAAGCCCAGCCGATTTCCTTAACCTAAACCTGAACCTCAGCCTTCCAATCTCTGGCGGTCTTTTTCAACATCCTGCTAGAGCTGGTTCAACTGGAAACGGTAATAGAGTCCCAGTCCGTTGCCTTCCAGTAAATGCGTCGGTGCGGTCACTGAGCCGCCCTGAGCCGTAAAGCTTCCTCTGTGCTGCCCCACCGTCAGTTTGCTTTGAAGCTGCGGCAGATTCTTCAATAACTTCTCATCCGTATCGGGACTCACGCGGCCCATCGCTGACAAGAGGCCGATCGGATCGCTGAGCCGCCGCAAGGGGTCTGAGGTGGCGATGACGATCACTTCGCTCCGCCCGGCTTTATCTTTGAGTGAAAACCAGCCGCGGACGCTATTGGGGGCTGGGAGCCAGAGTTCCGTGCCGGCCAGCACGGGATTTTCCTGCGGCGTGACGGATGGGCTGGGAAACAATCTGGTCACTTCGCCGGAAGACGAGACGCGCAGCACATAGACAAAGGTCGTGTCTTTCGGCTTGACGTAGACGGCCATCCGGTCGCCGGGCAGGAACGAATCCCCCTGCTTCAGCACGGTGGGCAGGCCCCGTTCAGAATGCCTGAGCACTCCCACATGAATGGCGACGGTCGGCATCAGCGTGGCCTTGGCGATGGGCCAGCCGAACCAGCCGATCGCCGGCAGCATCACAATCATCAGCCCCGCGATCAGTGAGCCCGATGGGAGCAATTTCCTCCTGCCCTTTCGTGAGGATTTCATTGTCCTGGCTTCGCCCTGGTCCTGTTCGACTGGCTGCGCCGGCTCGCTCACCTTCAGAGCGAGGCCGCCGGAGGAGAAACCAGGCGTCGGATTGACCGGAGGCGTCGGAGCCGCTTGTGGCATCGTCGCCGCAGGTTTGAATGCGGGCGGTGGCGCCTCGCGCGGCTGCTCCAGGGATTTCAATAAGGCTTTCTGCATCTCGGTGCCACGGGCAAAGCGGTCATTGGGATTTTTGGCCAGGGCTCTCATCACCACGCGGCTCAACTGGGGCGGAATGACGCCCGGACGCACCGTGTCCGGAGGCGCCGGCGTGTCGGGAGCCAGCGCCGCCGTCATGATGGACGGCAGCGAGTCGCCGGGGAAGGCCTTCTGGCTGGTCAGCAGTTCGTAGAGCACCACTCCAAGCGAGAATAAGTCGGATCGTCCGTCGGCAACCTCACCGCGCCACTGTTCCGGGGACATGTAATGGGGCGTGCCCAACAGGGACTGGGCCTGGGTCATATTGGCCCCCTGGAGCCGCGCCACGCCGAAATCCACCAGTTTGGGGGTCAGCGACTCCACATCCACGAGGATGTTTGCCGGCTTGATGTCGCGGTGCACGACGCCGGCCTGCGAGGCGTAGTCGAGCGCATTGGCGATGTGGCCGATCAGGGCAACCGTGTCCTGGAAGCTCAGGATTTTCTTCGTATGCAGCGATCCGAGCGGCACGCCTTGGATGAATTCCATGACGATGAATGTCCGGCCGGTGGCCTCATCGTCATCCACGTCATAGACCGAGACGATGTTGGGGTGCTTGAGCTGACGGCTGATTTTGACTTCCCGCACGAGCCGCTTGAGCTCCTCGCTGGTCGCGGGATCCTTCGGATCGGCGAGCAACACCTTGATGGCGACGTCCATCTCGAGGCGGGTGTCCCATCCTTGATAGACCACGCCCATGGCGCCCTGGCCGAGCGTGCCGCGGATTTCGTATCGTCCAATCTTTTGAGGCTGTTCTGGCATAAAGGTGGATTGAGCGGCGCTACCTTACCGATTCTTTTCCGTCGAATCAATCTCAATATGGGCTCAAAGGGGGTGAACCTCGGGCCTGTTGCGCAGGGGCTGCGCGGGAGAATCGCCGTGCCGTCGAATGCTTGACGGTTCTTCGGAGGCGCTGCTATAGTCCGCTCAATTCAATTATCGGCCGCGTCGGGACTTGAAACCCATGCTCGAACCCAGCGATAAAATCTGGATGGATGGGAAGTTCGTCAAGTGGGCGGACGCGTCCGTCCACGTCCTGACCCATTCCCTTCACTACGGCCTGGCGGCTTTCGAGGGCATCCGCTGCTACAAGGGCAAGGGCGGCTCCGCCATCTTCCGCTTGCCGGAGCATGTGGATCGCCTCTTCGAGTCAGCCCATATCTCGATGATGACGATGCCGTACGACAAGAAGCAGGTCTCGGAAGCGATCGTGGAGACCGTGCGCGTCAACAAGCTGGATGCCTGCTACATCCGTCCGCTCGTCTATATCGGCTACGGGGCGATGGGACTCTACCCGGGCGACAACCCGATCAAGGTGATGATCGCCGCCTGGAAGTGGGGGACCTATTTGGGTCAGGACGGCCTGGAGAAGGGTATTCGCGCCAAGATTTCAACATTTACCCGCCATCACGTGAACGCGGCCATGGCGCGCGCCAAAATCTCCGGCCACTACGTCAACTCCATCCTGGCGAAGCGCGAGGTCAAGGCGGATGGGTATGACGAGGCGATTCTGCTCGATTCGGACGGGTTCGTGGCCGAAGGCACGGGCGAGAATGTGTTCATCGTCCGCCGCGGGCGGTTGGTCACGACCCCGCTGACGTCCATACTGGAAGGGATCACACGCGATTCCGTGATGCAGCTTGCCCGCGAGCGCCACATCCCCGTGGCCGAAGAACGGTTTACGCGTGATGCCATGTACGTGGCGGACGAGGTGTTCGTGACCGGCACGGCGGCGGAATTGACGCCGGTGCGCGAGCTGGACGGGCGCAAGATCGGCAACGGGAAACCGGGCCCCATCACGAAAGCGCTGCAAAAGTCGTTCTTCGAAATCGTGCGTGGGGAGGATAAAGCACACGCCTCCTGGCTGACGCGCGTCTAACAGGCTGCTGAAAAAGGCTTCCAGCGTCGTTCTCGGTCGCCTGTCTCCCTGCGACATACCGAAAAGCGTATGCCTCAGTCGCCAGGCTCCCTGCGGCCTAGCTGCAAGACCTTTTTGAGCAGCCTGAAATAAAGAATCTGCCAGCGAAGCCCGCCGAACGTAGCGCTAACTCATAGCTATTCGCCATAAGCTACCTGCTCTTAGCTTGTCACGGCTTCGTCGGCTCGGCCGGAGGGGTTGCCGTGTCGGATGGCGCCGGAGCAGCCGGTGCGTCGTGGTTGGTGTCGCCGGAATGGGTTGGGGTGGAAGAGGACTGCTGCTTGTTGACGTCGATGACCGTCGAGGAGAACGTCCGTTCCTTGGATAGAATCGCCAGACCGAGGGACGTCAGCATGAAGATGATGGCGGCGGCGACGGTGACTTTGCTGAGAAACGTGCCGGGGCCACGGCTGCCGAAGACGGTCTGGCTGGACCCGCCGAAGGCCGCACCGATTTCCGCACCCTTGCCCGATTGCAGCAGGATGGACGCGATCATCAGGAAACAAACCAGCACGTGAAGTACAACCGCCATCGTATACATGGTGCTCCTTCCGAAACCCGTGAGGGTCTTACCGTCCGGCAGACTCCGCGACGGCTATGATTCTAGCAAAGGACCCGGGATCGAGACAAGCGCCGCCGACTAACGCGCCGTTCACCTCAGGCAAGGCCAGAAACCTGCCTGCATTGACCGCCGTGACGCTTCCCCCATACAAAATCCTGATCTGTTTGGCCACGGCCTTCCCCCAAGCTCGTGCCAGCATCGCGCGGATCGTCTTGTGTACGCCGCTGATCTGCTCGGGCGAGGCTGCACGGCCCGTCCCGATCGCCCAGACCGGTTCATAGGCGATCGTCACCATCCGGCCGGTATTTTTGGGCACTCCCTTCAGTCCTCGCAGAAGCTGGCGGGTGACGACCCTGGCCGTCGCACCCCGTCTGCGCTCGGCAAGCGATTCCCCCACGCAGAGGATCGGTCTCAGCCTGTGCCTAAGGGCCGCCAATACTTTTTTGTTGATGGCCGTGTCGTCCTCGCCGAACAGTTTCCGACGCTCCGAGTGGCCCAGGATGACATACCGGCAGCCCAGGGCCTTGAGCATCGGCGCGGAGACGTCGCCGGTGAACGGGCCCTCGGTCTCCCAGTGCATATTCTGCGCGGCAAAGGTGAAGCGACGTGCGGCAGGGTGCGTTGAAATGTGCAGCGCCGTGAAGGGGGGCGCCAGCACCATGTCGGCGCGGGCATTCTTCGGTGCCAGCGCTGCCAGGCGGCGCACCAGCGCAGAGGCCTGCGGCGCAGTCTTGTGCATCTTCCAGTTGCCGACGATCAATGGGCGGGGCACTGGACCTCCGGGGATGCGAGCCTGTTCAGGGGGGTCTTCACGCGTCTTTGGCGGGAAGAGCGGCCAGGCCTGGCAGTTCCTTGCCCTCCAGCAGCTCGAGGGCTGCGCCGCCGCCCGTGGAGATGAACGACATGCTTTCGGATTCGCCCGCGCGATGCACGGCCAGGGCCGTGTCGCCTCCGCCGACGATCGTGAGCGCATACGCGTTTGCGACGGCATGCGCGAGCGAGAAGGTGCCGCGCGAATACGCGTCCGTCTCGAACATGCCCATCGGGCCGTTCCAGAGGATCGTCTTGGCATTCTGGACGGCCTCGCTGAACAGTTTGACGGAGGCCGGACCGATGTCCAGCCCGTACCAGCCTTTCGGAATCTCCTGCACCGGAACGAGCTTGGTCTCCGCGCCCGGCTCGCGGCTGGCCGCGACGACGCAATCCACCGGGAGGTAGAACTTCACGCCCCGTGACATCGCGTGTTCCTGGATGCCGCGCGCAAAGTCGAGCATATCGTCCTCGACCAGCGAACTGCCGATTTCCATCCCCATGGCCTTGATGAAGGTGAAGGCCATGCCGCCGCCGATGATGACCTTGTCCACGCGCTTGCCGAGATTCTCGATCACGCCGATTTTCCCGGACACCTTCGCGCCGCCGAGGATGGCGACGAACGGTCGCATCGGATTGGCCACGGCGCCTTCCAGGTATTCGATTTCTTTCTTGAGCAAATAGCCGGCGGCCGACACCGGGACGAATTTTGGAACGCCGACGATGGAGGCGTGCGCGCGGTGCGCGGCGCCGAAGGCATCGTTGATGTAGACGTCGGCGAGAGCAGCCAGGGATTTCGCGAAGGTCTCGTCGTTTTTTTCCTCGCCCGCATGAAAACGCAGGTTTTCCAGCAGCAGCACGTCACCGGGTTTCATCTTGGCGACGAGCGACTCCGCGGCGGGGCCGATGCAGTCCGGCGCGAACGCGACCTCCTTGCCAAGCAGCCGCTGCAGCCGTTTGGCGACCGGCGCGAGACTGAATTTCAGGTCGGACGGACTCTTCGGGCGGCCCAGGTGCGAGCAGAGGATGACCCTGGCGCCCTCATCCACGGCGCGATTGATGGTCGGAAGCGTGGAACGGATGCGGGTGTCATCCGTGATCTGGAGCGCCTCGTCGAGGGGGACGTTGAAGTCGGCCCGAATGAGCACGCGCTTGTTGCGCAGGTTGACGTCTTCGATGGTTTGCTTTTTAAGATTCATTCCAGTGTGACGGTCGGGGTGAAATCAGGATTTTGATACCAGGAACTTGATCAGATCGCGTACGCGACACGAATAGCCCCACTCGTTGTCGTACCAGGCGAGCACCTTCACCATCCGGCGGTTCGATACGATGGTCAGCGGGGCGTCTAATGTTGCTGAGTGGGAATCCCCGTTCTGATCGACGGAGACGATCGGGGCTTCAGAATATTTCAGAATGCCTTTGAGCGGACCCTGCGCGGCCTGCTTGAAGGCGGCGTTGACCGATGCGACGTCGCAGTCCTGCTCCACTTCGACCGACAGGTCCACGAGCGACACGTTTGGCGTGGGGACGCGGATCGCCAGTCCGTCCAGCTTGCCCTTGAGCTGGGGGAGCACAAGGTGCAGCGCCTTGGCGGCGCCGGTGCTGGTGGGGACCATCGAGAGGGCGGCGGCGCGTGCGCGGCGCAGGTCTTTATGCGGCAGATCCAATAGCTGCTGATCGTTCGTGTAGGAGTGAATGGTCGTCATGACGCCGTGCTTGATGCCGAATCGGTCCAGCAGCACCTTGGCGACCGGGGCCAGGCAGTTCGTGGTGCAGGAGGCGTTGGAAATGATCGCATGCTTGGCGGGATCGTAGGTCTGCTCGTTGACGCCCAGGACCACCGTCACGTCCGGGTCCTTGGACGGGGCGGTGACAATGACCCGCTTGGCGCCGGCCGAGAGGTGCTTGCTGGCGCCCTCGTGGTCTGTGAAGCGGCCGGTGGATTCGACCACGATATCGACACCGAGATCTTTCCAGGGCAGTTCCTTGGGATCTTTCCTGGCCAGGACCTTGATGGGTTTCCCGTCCACCAGGATGGCATCCTCGCGGGCTTCGACTTTGGCTGCAAGCGTGCCGTGCACCGAGTCATATTGAAGGAGATAGGCCAGCGTCTTTGCGTCGGTGAGGTCGTTGACGGCCACGATGTCCAGCGTGGAGTCGCCCAGCGAGGCCCGCAACACGTTGCGCCCGATCCGCCCGAACCCGTTGATGCCGATTCGAATGCCCATATGCTAATTCTGCTCCGTTCTCATAAGTCACACAAACAAAAAATGCCGGCCGACTCGCGGACCGGCATCGAGAGCCGCATCGTACTCAGGCCCGTCTGTGAAGTCAAGACAACGGGACGTGTCACCGCCTGTCTGATTTACTGCGCCGGCGGGGCGGCTGAGTCCGTGGATGACGCACGCTTCGTCAGCGTCACATAAATGTCATCGTCGAAGGTCCAGTATCCGCCGTCCTCACGGTCGCTCTTCACGCACCAGTAAACGAAAACGAGGCACCAGGCGTTGAACCATACCCGCGTGGACATGGAACGTTCGATCTTCAGCGTGACCGGTTCGTAGCCGTCCTTCTCGATCACGGCCATATGGTCGGTGAAACGGCTCAGATTGACCGTGCCGGCCGTGGTCAGATGAATCCGGTCATCGACCACGACCCTGGCTTCGCTCGGCTCGGAGAAAATACGGACGGATTGATGATTCGAGTGCAGCAACGAGGCGCAGCCCGACAGCAACAGCGACGTGCCAGCCAGGAGCGCGATGCCGTGCAGAAAGAATATTCGCATACACCACCCTTGTTAGATCTTCATTGCGTCGTTGACTTCTTCCAGCGTCCGGTGCGCAACCTCCGCCGCGCGCCGGCTGCCTTCGCGGACGATGTCCTCCACCTGGCCGGGTTTCGCGGTGAGCCGGGCCCGGCCGTCCCAGATCGGGGCCAGCCGTTCGACCATGGCATCCGCCACCAGCTTCTTGCAATCGATGCAGCCGATCGCGGCCGTCCGGCAGTCCCGGTTGACCTGCTCGATCGTCTGCGGGGTCGATAAAATCCTGTGGAAGTCGAACACGGGACAGACATCGGGATTGCCCTTGTCGGTCCGTTTGACCCGCGCCGGATCCGTCACCATCGTCTTCAGCTTCTGACGCACGACCGGTTCGGCGTCGGAGAGGGTGATCGTGTTGCCGTAGCTCTTGCTCATTTTGCGCCCGTCGGTGCCGAGGACCTTCGGAAATTTCGTCAAGTGCTCCTTCGGCTCGGGAAAGACGGGCCGGTACAGGCTGTTGAACCGCCGGGCAATCTCACGCGTCAATTCCAGATGGGGCAACTGGTCCTTCCCGACGGGCACGTAGTCCGGCTTGTACAACAAAATGTCCGCGGCCTGCAACACCGGATAGCCCAGAAAGCCGTAGGTGGAGAGGTCGCGCTCCCTGATCTCCTCCTGCTTCTCCTTGTACGTCGGGTTTCGCTCCAGCCACGGGATCGGCACGATCATCGAGAGCAGGACATAGAGAATGGCATGCTCGGGAATGCGGGACTGGATGAAGATCGTGGCGCGATTCGGGTCGATCCCGGCTGCCAGCCAGTCGATCAGCAGCTCGCGGCTGAATTCCCTGATCCGCGACGTGTCCGCGTAGTTCGTCGAGAGCGCGTGCCAGTCGGCGACAAAGAAGAAGCACTCGTACTTGTCCTGCAGTTCCTTCCAGTTGTCCAGCGCCCCCAGCAAATTTCCCAGGTGGAGCAGCCCGCTCGGCTGCATGCCGCTCAGTACACGAGGCTTGTTCGGCGTCCCCGCGCTCATTCGATCACTCCGGTGGTGGAGAGGATCGTGCCGGCCATCAGCCCGACCAGCGTGCCGGTGATGGTTCGGATCACGTGAATCTGAGGGTCGAACATGATCAAGGCGACGATGATCAGCATGCCGTAGGGCTCCAGCCGGCTCAAGGCCATGGCGGGCTGCGCGGGCAGCAGGCTGGTCAGGATGCGCCCGCCGTCGAGCGGGGGAATCGGGATCAGGTTGAACACCATGAGCAGGACGTTGATAAAGACGGAATAGAGCGCCATGGCGGCGATCGGAACCAGCAGCATGCCGAGGAGATCCCGCCGCGGCGCCTGCCCGGATTGGGGCGGCCAAGAGGCCATCAGCGTGGGATCGATGGACAGGAGCAGGCTCAGAAGGAATCCGCTGGCGATGGCCAGCAGGAAATTCATGCCGGGTCCGGCGGCGGCGACGAACGCCATGTCGCGGCGAGGGTTGCGCAGACGGGACGGGTTCACGGGAACCGGTCTGGCCCAGCCCAGGAAAAAGCCGCCCGGCAGCAAGAGGCACAACAGCGGAAAGATGATCGTGCCGAAGGGGTCGATGTGCGCCAGCGGGTTCAGCGTCAGCCGTCCTTCCAGGCGGGCGGTGGAATCCCCGTAGCGATTGGCAACCCATCCGTGGGCATATTCGTGGAACACCATGGCCATCAGCAGTGGCAGCCCCATGTAGGAAATCGTGTGTAATATGTTCGACAGCGAGTTCATCAATCCACTTGCACGAGTTTGCCCTTTTTGACCTCGATCACGAACAGCCTGCGGTCGAGCGTGCCGTTGGGTGCGAAGGCCGCCGGGCCGCTGAGGGCCGGCAGGTCGGGGCTGCGCGTGAGCTCATCGCGGACCGCGCGGCCGGTCGTCGCGCCCCGCGTCACGGCTTCGAGTACCAGCCTGGCCGCATCGTAGGCCTGCGCCGCGAAGCTGGACGGGTCCGCCTTGTGACGCAGCCGGTATCGCACGACGAAGTCGTGGATCGTCGGATTGGAACTGTCCGCGAAAAATCCATCCACGAAGATATCGCCTTCGATCGTCCGATCGGCGACGCGCAGCAGGTCGGGGCCGTTCCAGGTGCTGTTGCCCAGGAAGCCCACTTTCACGTCGTGGAACAGCAACTGGGAGGTCAGCAGTCCGATCTGGGAGGATCGGCCGGGGAGAAACACGGCGTCGAAGCCCGGCTCGTAGACCACGCGGACACCGCCTTTGCTCATCGGGACGGTTTTCGCAATGCCGTGGCGCTTGAGATCCTCGGCTTTCAGGCGCCTGATCTGGGCGCCGAAGTCCATCTCCGTTTCCTTGTACGATTCCACGGCGATGATTTCGCCCCCGAACTGCGTGACCTCCTGGGCGAACAGACGGGCCAGTTCCTGCCCGTAGGGAGTGTCGGGATGGAGAATGCAAAAACGGGTATAGCCCAGATACTGCACCGCGTAATCGGCCAGGCGATGGGCCTGCTGATAGGCGCTGGTCGAGGTGTTGAACAGGAAGGTTCCGAGGCGGCGGACGTCCGCCAGCGAGGCCGTGGGGGTCAGGAACGGCGTCTCGGTCTTCTCCGCCAGCTCCGCGACGAGCGGGAGGTCCCGGGAGAACAGCGGCCCGATGACGGCCAGGGGCCTGTATTCCGAGATCTTGGTCGAGAGGTCCAGCTTGAGCAGCGTCCGATCGGTATCGCTGTCGATCGTGATGTACTCGATCGAAGTCAGGCCGAGCGTCTCCCGGCCTTTGTCCAATGCGAGCCTGACGCCATTCAGCACTTCCGTGCCGAACTGGCTGTATCGGCCGGAGGTCGGCACCATGACCCCGATGACGTACTGACTGGCCTTCAACCTGGCTTTCAGGGATTTCAAGGTTTCGGACGCGGTCGGGGCATAATCATGGTTGGGGAATCGGTTCAAAAAAAGGTAGAGGTTTCGCTCGATCTGGTGCTGATCGCCCCGGGACGAGTACAGTTCGATCAGGCGGATCAGGGCGAGGTCGCCTGGAAAGGTCGTGGGGTACGCGTCACGCAGCCGGTGGAGGGCCTTCCGGTCCATCTTGTCCCGAATCAGCGAACGGATCCGCGAATGCACGTACGGCTGGTCGGGGTCTGGCGTCAGGTTCAACTCGTCCAGCCAGGCCTGGATCGCATGCGGGTAGTTGCCCTTCGTGATCAGGATCTCGCCGCTCACCTTGAGCGCCTCGCGTTTGATCTCCACCGAGTCCTCGAGACTGCGCGCCTCGGCCAGCGTGGCCAGCGCCTGGTCCGGATTGCCCAGATCGGCGTGGGCGGTGGCCAGGAGCAGGCGGGCGCGGCCGATCAGGGGCGACGCCGGATAATCGGACATCAGCTGTTCCAGGTAGAACAACGCCTCCGCGGCCTGTTTGTTGTCGAGCAGCGCGGTGGCCAACAATAGATATGCGTCGTCCACGAAGCCGGAGTCGGGATAGCCGGCCAGAAACGTCTTCAGCGCGGCGGCGGCCGCATCGTACTGATGCGTGTCGATCAGGGCCTGGGCCTGCTCGAGCATGATCTGCGCGGCGCGTTCGCTTTGCGCGCTTGGCGGTCCCGTTTGCGCGAGCGCCGGTGCGCCCAGATCGGAGCCGAAGAATGTGGAGAGGAGGAAAAAGAGGAGGACGGCGTGTTGTTGTGAGCCAGCAGGATTCGGCATCGGTAGTGCATCGGACAGCCGTCCGATTGCAACGGCACTATACGGAGGCTTTTGGGAGGGTGTCAAGGTCGCGCACAGGATGTTGAAAAAGGCCCTTCGCCCGGAATGTTCATGAACGCTCCTGCTGCAATCACGAATACGTTGCTGCGACGGGCGGGCTCGCCGCTCAGTCAGTCCACGTCCTGCTGAGAGGACGCCTCCTTCCTTCACGGCTCCACGCGCCCCTCTCGCGACGCGTCTGCGTGATTTCGCGACGAATCGCCATGAACAATCCGGGCTAGCTTTGTTCTCGTATCGCTGCTGCGGCCGCCCACGGGGAAAGCACGCGTCCCCGTGGAGAAGCACCTGCCTTGCAGGCGCGAGGCGGGTGGGTGCGACAACGTGCGGGGTAGGCGGGTGAGAAGGCGGCCTTTTTGAACATCCTGGAATTCCTCTGCGCACGTTGTCTTCACGAGTCGGCTTCGCTATAGTCGCAGCCGTGCAGGATCGGAACATCACATGGACACGCTAGCTCTCATCGACCGCTATCTCGGCGAACTGCGGATCGAAGGAGGGGTGTCGCGCAACACGCTCGACGGGTATCGGCACGATCTGGGGAAGTTTGAGGCGTTCCTCAAGGCCCGGCGCATCCGGGACCCCGCGCGCGTGACGCGACGGACGGTATCGGCCTTTGTCGGGGAGTTGTCGCGGCACACGCTCTCGCCCGCTTCGATTGCTCGTTGCGTCTCGGCCCTGCGCGGGTGGTACCGGTTTCTGTGCAAGGAACGGTTTGTCACGGAGAATCCCGTGGCGGATGTGACCACGCCGCGGCCCTGGCTCCGGCTTCCCAAGACGCTTTCGGCGGATGAAATCGACCGGTTGCTTCGTGTTGCGGCGGGAAACACACCTGAACACCTGCGCGACGCGGCGATGCTGGAACTGCTCTACGCCACGGGACTGCGCGTCTCGGAACTCGTGGGTCTGGACCAGGCACGCCTCAATCTGGAGGCCGGGTATGTGCTGGTCAGCGGCAAGGGCAACAAGCAGCGGGTGGTGCCGATGGGGGACCCGGCCCGGCGCAAGCTCGAACGGTACTTGGAGGAGGCCCGCATGCCGTTGCTCAAGGGGCGGACCTCGCCCCATGTGTTCGTCACGAGGCGCGGGGGGAGATTCACTCGGCAGGGTTTTTGGAAGCTGCTTCGCGCGCGGGCGCGGCAGGCGGGCATCACGAAGCCGATCTCTCCGCACATGCTGCGGCATTCTTTTGCCACGCATCTTCTGGACCATGGAGCGGATCTGCGGTCCGTCCAGGCGATGCTCGGCCATGCCGATATTTCGACCACCCAGATTTACACCCATGTCGAGCGGGCGCGGCTCAAACAGGTGCATCACGACTTGTTCCCCCGCAAGGCGCGCCGCGCAGCGGGCAGGCTGACAAGTTGACAAGAGGGCAAGCAACAGGTGGACAAGCTGACTAGGAAAAGTCTTTTCCAAACTACTTGGTACTTGTCAGCTTGCAGTTTGCGGCCATCCCCCGTCGCTGGTGCGGTTGACATCCCGAAAGGGCCTTGATACCATCCGCAAGTACTCGGCAATTTTGAACATTCGGGCGGATAGCTCAGTTGGTAGAGCGCTGCCCTTACAAGGCAGAGGTCACAG
>DASWIN010000351.1:0-2254 GCA_036397655.1 Nitrospiraceae bacterium
CCACGACCTTGCCCTCTTCTTGAAGTTGTGCGATCTGCCGCGCTTTCTGATCGGGCAGGACGTCGGCCAGGACGTGGGTAACGTGCAATTGCTCGGCGATGGCCTGGGCCGTGCGCCGGTTGTCGCCGGTCAATAGAATGACCTCCAATCCCAGCCGGTGCAACGCCGCGACCGTTTCCCGGGCGTGGTCCTTGAGCGTGTCCGCGACGGCAATTACTCCGACGATCTCGCTGGAGGCCGATGGCTGAGACGGCGGGCCCGCCTCCCGGACGGCGACGTACATCGGGGTCACGCCGGCCGCCGCCAGATGCTCGGCTGCTTCCTTCGCCTGGGACGATACGGGGACATGCTCCGTTTCCATCAGGCGAAGATTCCCAAGCAACACCAGTTGGGAAGCCGGCGGTCCGGCCACCGTGGCGCGGATGCCATGACCGGGTACGGCGGTGAAGGCCTGCAGGGCACGAAGGGTGGCGCCCTGTTCCCGGGCATGGCGGACGATGGCCTCTCCCACCGGGTGTTCCGAATCCTGCTCGGCCGAGGCGGCGATGGCGACGATCTGTTCGGCTGTCCAGCCCTTGGCAAACGGCAGGATGGCGCCCACCGACGGCTCGCCGCGCGTCACGGTGCCGGTCTTGTCCAGCACGACCGTCGTGAGCTGGTGCGCGCGCTCCAGCGCGTCGCCGCCGCGGATCAGCACGCCATGTTCCGCGCCCTTGCCGATGCCGACCATGACGGAGGTGGGCGTGGCCAATCCAAGCGCGCAGGGGCAGGCGATGATGAGCACGGCGACGGCGTTCAGCAGCGCGTGCGTGAAGGCCGGCGCGGGGCCGAGCAGCCACCACAGCAGGAACGTCGCGCCGGCGATGCCGATCACCGCCGGAACGAAGTACGAGGCGATTTGGTCGGCCAATTTGGCGAGCGGCGGCTTGGCGGCCTGGGCCTCCTCGACGATCCGGATGATCCGGGCCAGGGCCGTGTCGAGGCCGACCTTGACGGCTTCGATTCGCAGGCTGCCCACGCGGTTCAACGTGGCGCCGATGACCGGATCGCCGGGCTGCTTGTCCACCGGCAGGCTCTCGCCCGTGATCATGGATTCGTCGACGGCCGAGGCGCCCTGGCGAACAATACCATCCACGGGAATTTTCTCGCCGGGCCGCACGACCACGAGGTCGCCGACCGCAACCTGTTCGATCGGCAGATCCAGCTCGCGTCCGTCGCGGATCACGCGCGCCCGTTTGGGCTGCAGGCCCGCCAGCGCGCGGATCGCCGCCGAGGCCCGACCCTTGGCCCGCGCCTCCAGCAGGCGCCCGAAGAGAATGAGCGTGATGATGGCTGCCGAGGTGTCGAAATAGACCGCGGGCGCCTGGCCGGTCGCGGTAAAGAACTCCGGCGCCAGGACGGCGGCCACGCTGTAGAAATAGGCGGCCGATGTGCCCACGGCGATCAGGGTATTCATGTCCGTGGAGCCGTGCCGGGCGACCGCGACGGCCCCTTTATAGAAGCGCCAGCCGGCCCAGAACTGAATGGGGGTGGCCAGGAGCAACTGGGCCCAAAACGACGTCGTCTGTGGGATCGTCAGGCCAAGATGGTCGCCCATGCCCAATATCATGACCGGCACGGTGAGGGCGGCGGCCGCCAGCACTTGCACGAGCAGCCTGCGTGCCGCGTCTTCACGAGCAGGGGGCGCATCCGACTTTCGCACAGCCGGCATCAGCGGCGTATAGCCGAGCGAGCGGATCGTCTCTTGAATGGCGTCTGGATTCGTGGCGCCCGGCCGGAAGTCCACCGAGGCCTTTTCGGTTGCGAGGTTGACCGAGGCTCTGAGTACGCCGGGCATGGATTGCAGCCCCTGCTCGATCTTCGCGACGCAGGACGCGCAGGACATGCCTTCGATGGGAATGGTCAGAGTTTGGCTGGGTGCAGAGCCAGGAGCCGGGAAATGAGTTTGTCTTGTTTGTTTGGTTTCTTTGGTTGAACGAGACAAACCAGACGAACCAGACAAACCAGAATCCTCCAGCCCCTTGTCGCTAGCCTCTCGCCTGCTTGTCGGCCCCAGCGTCACCATCTGCACTACTGGTTGCGCGGCCGCGTGGGCCATGCCCTTCGGCCCTGCCTGGAGGATGTGTTCAGGATCGGCCTCGAAGCGTCGCTTGCATCCCGGCGCGCAGAAATAATAGGTCGTGCCTCCGTGCACGGCGGTGGCGGGCGCCTTCCGTTCGTCGACAGTCATGCCGCAGACGGGATCGATGGCCAT
>DASWIN010000352.1:0-12251 GCA_036397655.1 Nitrospiraceae bacterium
TGCCTTGCAGTCTTTCGGGAACACGCGCGGAGGATTTTCCGTAAGCCCCCCGCCGGTGATGTGCGCAATGCCCTTGACCGGAAACTCGGCGGCCAGCGCGAGCACCTGCTTGGCATAAATCCTGGTCGGCGTCAGCAGCACTTCACCCAGCGGACGGTCGAGGTCCACCAGCTTGCTACGGACATTCAAACCTCCGTCGTCAAACAGCGCACGGCGAGCCAGCGAAAAACCATTACTATGGAGGCCGGTTGATGCCAGACCCACCAGCACGTCGCCTGGTTTGATGGCGGCACCGTCAATGATTTTCGGCTTGTCCACCACGCCTACGGCAAAGCCGGCGAGATCATACTCGCCTTCGGGATAGAACGACGGCATCTCCGCCGTCTCGCCGCCGATCAGGGCGCAGCCGGCCTGCTTGCAGCCTTCCGCGATGCCACGCACCACCGCTTCGCCTCTGGCAACAGCCAGCTTCCCCGTCGCAAAGTAATCCAGGAAAAACAGCGGTTCGGCCCCGCTGACTGCGATGTCATTCACGCACATGGCCACAAGGTCGATGCCGACCGTGTCGTGCTTATCCATTAAGAAGGCGATTTTGAGCTTGGTGCCGACGCCGTCGGTGCCGGAGACGAGAACCGGTTCTTTGTAGCGGTCGGTCTGGAGCTTGAAGAGGCCGCCGAAGCCGCCGAGATCGGTCAGGACTTCCGGACGAAAGGTGGAGCGCACGAACGGTTTGATCCGGCGGATAAATTCGTTGCCGGCATCGATGTCCACCCCTGCTTGGCGGTAAGTGGTCATAGACTGAGAGGTTTGATGTGTTAAGCCCGTTAGGCCCGTTGAGCCCGTTGGGTCGGCTGAGAAAAAAGTTTCTGTTACGGAGCGAACCAGCTAAACCGACACAACTGGCCAACTCCGAGTTTACGGAGAGGATCATACCGGAGGAAGAACGAAGGGTCAACGCAGGAAGGTCATTGGTCAACGGTCAATGGTAAGACTCGACCGAGTCGTGCGTATCCCTCTCCATTGACCAATGACCAGTGACCAGCGACGTTTTTATCGTGTCAACTCCACCAGTGTTTCGATATGAGAGGTCTGCGGAAACATGTCGAATGCCTGCAGGCGGGTGATCCGATAGCCGCCCTCGCAAAGCTTGCCAAGATCGCGCGCCAGCGTCGGCGGATCGCACGAGAGATAGAATAGGCGCGGGACATTGATTGCCAGAAGCCCCCCCAGGGACTCCGGGCTCAATCCGGTGCGCGGCGGGTCCATCAGGACGGCGTCATATTCCCCGGATTCCGTCATTTCCAGACATTCTTCCGCTTTCTGATGTCGGAAGCGGCAACGCCCGATATGGTTGGTCTTCGCCGCATGGCGGGCGTCGGCCAATGCCCAGCGATTGGCTTCCACTTCCGTGACCAGCGCGCCGTGCCGGGCAAGCGGCAGGCCCAGCACGCCGATGCCTGCGTACAATTCGAGCACGCGGAGGCCGGATGACGGCGAGGCCCATTCGGCGAGCGTATGCGCGAGCGTGTCGGTCAAGGACCAGTTGGCCTGCATGAACGACCCATCCGTGATGCGGAACAAAAGATCGTCCAGCCGGTCGGCGATCCAATCCTGCCCGGATACCCACCGCTGACTCCGTCCGCTTTTGCCTGTGGCCTGTCGCCTGCTCCCTTCGCCGCTCGCGGTGAGTACCTGTCCGACGACATCGGGCACATCCTGGAACAGGGCAAACAGCTTCTCCGCCTGGGAGCGCATCGCCGGGCCGGTCCGCCACGACAAGAGCACCGTGCCGAACGCCACCGACCGCCGGACTTCCAGAGACTCGACCTGCACCGGCAACTTGCCGTACCGCGCCAGCCGTACCTGCACCTCCGCGATCACTTTCCGCATCGCGTCCGGTACGAGCAGGCAACCCACCGCCTCGACCGGAGCGTGAGACCCCTCCTCGTGAAATCCGAGCGCAAAGCCCGATTGGCCACGAAACACCACGAAACGGACCGCGCTCCGATAGCCGTAGGGATTGGGAGAGGCCACGAGTGCAGGAACATCGATCTGCAATTTGCCGACGCGGGTCAGCGTCTCGGCCAGAATCTCGCGCTTAAACCGGAGCTGCGCCTCATACTGAATGTGCTGGAACTGACAGCCCCCGCAGATTTCGTACACCGGGCAAGGCGCGGGAGTTCGATCCGGCGAAGGCGTCACGATCTCGCGGATCGTCCCCTCCTGCACACCCCTCCGCTTCGCGCCGACAGCGCAGGAGACCGTCTCCCCTGGGATGACCCCGCGCACGAGCAGGACCTGCCCCTCCTGCCGGGCCAATCCGCGCCCTCCCTGGACAAGCTTTTCGATGGTGACGGTCAGCGCTTCCCTGGTCATCGTTGGTCAGTTACAGAGTGACGGGTGAGGGGGAAACTGTTCTAGTGTTCCGGGCGTAACTCGACGTTCAGTAATTTTATTTTTCTGTGCAGATGGCTGCGTTCGATCTGCAGGTCGTCCGCCGTGCGGGAGACATTCCAGTTATGTTCGCGGAGCTTGCGGCTGATGTATTCCCGCTCGAAGGCATTCCGCGCGTCCTTCAACGAGTCAAAGTTTTTCATCGCAAGCGGGCTGGGCGCGGTCGCCGCCACGCCCCCTGACGCGGAGGGGCTGGACTGCAGCAGCACTCCGATGTGCGACGCATCAATCGTCGCATCCGGCACCATGATCATCAGCCGTTCAATCAGGTTGCGCAACTCCCTGATATTCCCCGGCCACTCGTACTGTTCCAACGCCACCAGCGCCTCTGCCGTGATGTCCTTCGGCTTGACCTTTTGCTCTTCCGCGTGGGTCCTGAGGAAATGCTTCACGAGCGGCGGGATGTCCTGCGTTCGCTCGCGCAGCGGCGGCGCTTCGATCGGCACCACGTTGAGCCGGTAATAGAGATCTTCCCTGAAATTCCCTCTCTTGATTTCCGCCTGCAGGTCCTTGTTGGACGCGGCAATGACGCGCACGTCCACCTTGATCACCTTCGTCCCACCGACACGCATGAATTGCTGTTCCTGCAGCACGCGCAGGACCTTCGCCTGGGTGCTCAGGCTCATGTCTCCGACCTCGTCCAAAAACAGCGTCCCGCCGTCCGCCTGCTCGAACTGGCCGCGCTTCTGTGTCGTGGCGCCGGTAAACGAGCCCTTTTCATGTCCGAGCAGTTCGCTTTCAATCAGCGTTTCCGGTATGGCCGCGCAGTTGACGGCGACGAACGATTTCTCGGCGCGCGAGCTGTGCTGGTGGATCGCCCGGGCGACCAATTCCTTGCCCGTTCCGTTCTCACCGCCGATCAAGACGCGGGCATTGGAGGGACCGGCCGTCTTGATCAGCATGCGAAGTTTCTGCATGGCCGGCGAGCTGCCGACCAGTTCGAACTGCCGATCCACCCTGCTGCGCAGGGTCTTGTTCTCCTCCTGCAGCCGGCGCTGGTCGAGGGCATGCCGCACGCGCAGCGTCACGTTCTCCAGCGACAGCGGCTTCTCAATGAAATCGTAGGCGCCGAGCTTGATGGCCTTCACGGCCGTCTCGATGTTGCCGTGCCCGGACATCATGACGACCTGCACCTGGGGCGCCTGGTCCCGCGCGCGCTTGAGCGTCTCGATGCCGTCCAACTCGGGCATCCAGATGTCCAGCATCATGAGGTCCGGCGGATCGGCGCCCAGCATCTTCAACGCCTCCTGGCCGCTCTTCGCCATGGCGATCTGGTACCCCTCGTCCTC
Organism: Nitrospiraceae bacterium; assembly: GCA_036397655.1. Taxonomy (GTDB): domain Bacteria; phylum Nitrospirota; class Nitrospiria; order Nitrospirales; family Nitrospiraceae; genus 2-02-FULL-62-14. The sequence goes on from DASWIN010000352.1 coordinate 3,744, forward strand.
AAGAATCTTGCTCAAGGACGTCAGGATCGCCGGCTCGTCGTCAACGATCAGAATCGATTCCGCCATTGTCTCCTCTACCCCTTTACCCCGTTACCCCTTACCCCTACGCTCCTCACGTCGGCAGTTCGAACGTGAACACGGCGCCCCGGGGTTCGTTGCGTCCGGCTCGAATTTGTCCTTCGTGGTCCATGATGATGCGCTGCACAATGGCCAGACCCAACCCCGTCCCCGACCGCTTCCGGGTGAAATAGGGCAGGAACAATTTGTCCATGTCGTCGGAATTGATCCCCGGCCCGTCGTCCGCCACCGTCACCACCGCGCGCCGCCGCTTGACATCGTGCCGGGTGGTGATCCACACGCGCCCCCGCTGCTCCATTGCCTGCACCGCGTTGTCGAGCAGGTTGACGAAGACACGATTGATCTGCTCGCGGTCGAAGTTCATGTACGGCAGCGCGTCGTCCAGCTCCGTGAGGAACTGCACGTCGCGGTGCGCTCCGCGATAGAGCGCGACCACTTCTCGCACGACGTCAGGCAGCGACTGCCGCGCCATCTGCGGGGCCGGCATGCGTGCGTACTTTGAAAACTCGTCCACCATCCGCTTGAGGCTGTTGACCTCGCTGATGATCACGCTGGTGGATTCCTCGAACACACTGTTGAAGTCCGGCGCCTTCTCATCGAATTTCTTCCGGAGCCGTTGCGCCGACAACTGGATCGGCGTGAGCGGGTTCTTGATCTCGTGGGCGATGCGCTGCGCCACTTCCTTCCAGGTCGCCACCTTCTGCGCCTTGATCAGTTCGGTCAGATCCTCGAACACCAGCACGAAGCCCAGGTCCTTCCCCCCCTCGTTCCGCATGCGCGACAGGTTCAGCACGGTGGTCATGGGTTTCCCCTGCAACTCCATCACGCCTTCCATCGAGAGCGTGTCCAGCGCATCCGTCAGAATGCGGTCATAGGCACTCTGGAACAGGTCGAGTTTCAGCTCCTTGAAAGCCTCGCTCACCGGACGGCCGCGCAGCTTGTCGCCCCACACACCGAGGATGCGCTCCGCCGACGGATTCACCGTCGTGATCATGCCGGCCCGGTCGATGGAGAGCACGCCGGCCGCCACCGTCGCCAGTACGGCTTCGATGTACGCACGACGGCGATCGAGCGAGACGTTGGCCTCCTCGATCTTGGACTTGCCGACGCGCAGGTCTTCGGTCATCCGGTTGAAGGACGCCACCAGCGTGCCGATCTCGTCCGTCGCCTTGACCTTGATGGAGACATCCAGATTGCCATGCGCAATGGCCTCCGTCGCTTCCGCCAGCCGCTGGATCGGCACCGTAATGCCGCGCGCGACATAGAACCCGAACCACGTCGCGCCGAACAGGATCATCACCGTGATCACGGCCACGAACAGGTACGCCGCGACCTTGATCGGCTTCTGCATGGCCTTGATCTGCCGGTATTCCGTGTATTGTTTCGAGATGCTCTCCATCTTGGCGAGCAGCGATTCGGGCACGTAGGCAGCCACCACCACCACGCCGTCAATCTCGCCCTGCCTTGCGTTCGACGCGATCGGCACCCCGGCGCGGATCAATCGTCCGCTCTGCGCCTCCTGCGCCGATGTCATCTCCTGCCGGCCGCTCAGCACTTGCAGAACCAGCTGCCCGATCGGCAACTCCACCACCGACGCCGAGACCGCCGGATCCACGGCCTTCGTCAGCAGTTCCAGCTTGGTCGAATAAACCTCAATGCTGGCCAGGTAGTGCTCGGCGCGCTTGCGCGCCATGCCGTCCGCCAGGAGATCGCGCAGGTCGCGCTTCATCCAGTCTTCGCGATAAATTTCCAGACTGATCGCCCGCGCGTTGTTGATCGCCAGAGCCACGTGTCCTTCGTGGTGCATGCGCGCCACGTCCTGGGAGTCCTTCAGGACCTGTTCGATCTGCTCGTTGAACCAGACGTCCATCGCCTTCGTCACCAGCCCGCTGGCGACGATCGCGAGCAGCACCGTCGGGACCAGCGAAAACCCGATGAACGCCGCGACGAGCTTGGCCCGGAAGCCCGACCCGACCAGCCGGTGCCGCCGTTCAAAGTAGGCCTTGATCAGGCTGCGGGAGAGCAGCAGCGTCAGGACGACGAACCCGATCAAGTCCAGATTCAGCAGCAGCAGCACGAAGGCATAGCCGGCATCCGGCAGGAGCGAATCAGGGTTCGCCGCACCGGTCAGAATATCCTGTGCGTAATAGTAGGTCAGGGCGAGACACGGGACGAGCAGCAAGAGGACGGTCCACACCGGCGTCCAATGCAGACGGCGCCGGTCCGGCTCGCTGGCGTACTCGCCGGTCTGCAGCCCGATCCCTGGCGCAGGCGCGACGGCGCGGCGCGAATCTTTCGCGGGCCCCTTCGTCTCAACCGGTGGATCGAATAACCCCGGCATCAGTATCCTTTTCCGGTTTGGGATTGCGCGGCCACCCAGGACGAATCGAAATCACTGTATCGTTCGTGGAACAGGAGCTCAAACGCGTCTGAGAAATCCGGCGTGACCACCAGCGATTCCAGCAGCCGGCGCACCGGCGCCATGCCATGACGCTGCAGCAGCACGCGGGTGGCGCCGTAGCTTTCCGCATAGGCCAGCGAGGCATCCCCGGCCGGCAGTTCGAGAAAACTCCGGTGCAGCGCCGCCAGCGGAGGCCGCTCGCCCGCGCGAATCCGTCGCCCCTCGGGCTCCCATGACGCCGTGGCATCCGGTCCCCGCTCCATGTAGAGCGCCAGCCCCTCGTTCAGCCAGGCCGGCGCCTGCCCGCCGCTCAATCGATGGACGACCGCATGCATATACTCGTGCCGCAACGCCGCGTCGGTCGAAACCGGATCGCCCGACACCCGCTCCACCGGCAGATGGATGCGGCCGTCGAACAACCCCTGTGCCCAGTCCGGACCGTACGCCGCACCCTGAAACCGCCCGCGGGGATAGAGCACCACGACGAGGCGGGACGCCGGGAAGTAGGACCACTGCGCGCCGACCGCCCGATAGATCGCTTCGAGCCGGTCGGCGACGGCGCCGGCCACCTCGCGATCCGTCGCGCGGTGGAACTTGACGATGAAGTGCGCGCTGAACAAGCGATCGAGCCCGGCTTCGGCTTCGGCCGCCTGACGCGCAGCCAGCACGCGTCCCTTGATGCCCGCATCCGCGGGATCCTGCCGGGCGGCAATCTCATAATGGCGCAACGCCGTATCGATCTCGCCCCGCTGGTCGTAGATGTCGCCCAGGAACTTGTGGGCCTGGGTCGCGCCGGGGTCAATCGTCAGGGCCTTCTGGAACGCAGCCGCCGCCTGCTCGTCCTTGACCAGCAGATGCCGGCTCAGGCCAAGGCCGACCAGCAGCGACGCGTCCGCCGGCGCCAGCGCCGAGGCCTCGGCAAAGGTCTGTTCCGCGCGGTGATATTCCCCGCCCTTGATCAGCTTCCAGCCGCTCTCAGCCAGCGACGCGGTACGGGCGCCGACGTCCTGCCGCGGTTTCTCCGCCCAGGCCGGCCCCGAGAGCAACAAGGCGATGATCATGATGACGAGGCGCATAGGCCCGATGATCCTAGAGGAAGATGTACCCGCAGAGGAAGGCTCTGGCAATCGGGTGGGCACGAAGTCAGGATGTGAGGGGCGATTTCTTGCCCGACGCCAGGTCAACAAATTTCATGCGTAAAGCGTACAGCATGTCCGTGAGCATCGCCTGCTCGTCTTTTTCCAGATTCCCCTTTGTCTTGGCCTCCAGCACGGACAGGATGTCGATGATTTCCTTGGCTTGCGGCAGGTTGACGGGAATCTTTCCCTGCCGGGGATCCAGTTGCTCGCCCATGAGCATGAGCGCGGAGGTGCTGAGCGAGAACACAAACGAGGAAAAGGTGAGGGGTGGATGCGGCTCGTGACTATGGCCCGCCTCATGCTGCGGATCGGACGCCGGCTGGGAAGCCGCCGAGGCCGAACGGCCGGGCTCGGATGCCGCAGTCTCGTCGCTCCGTCCCCGCTTGTCGCGAATGACAAAGCCCTGATCTTCTTCCTTGGCCATGGCCGTAACCTTGTGAAATCCTGTGTGTAAACTATCACAGGGCCTAGTGTTGCGCAAGCGACACAGCTATAATGTCGCCTTGCAAAGCGTCATTGGTCCATCGTTAACCGTCATTCGAAAGAGCACGCAGTTGACTGCATACTTTCTGTCGAATGACGCGTGACGATTGACGAAAGCCCTCACGAACCAGACCGCGTAGAAAGAGGATGGGCCGAGGTCATGTCGCAGCGTTTTGACGAGTTGGTGCACTTGATGGCGAAACTCCGGGCGCCGGACGGCTGTCCCTGGGACCGCAAGCAGACGCATGAATCGCTGAAACCCTATCTCCTGGAAGAAACCTACGAAGTCCTGGAAACGATCGACAAACAGGACGAAGGCAAGCTCCGCGAAGAACTCGGCGACCTGCTGCTGCAGATCATCTTTCACGCCCAGATTGCGGCCGAGCGCAAGGCCTTTTCCATCGAAGATGTGATACGGCTGCTTTCGGACAAACTGGTCCGCCGGCACCCCCACGTCTTCGGTCCGAAGGGAGACGGATCGCTCACGCCAGATCAGGTCTACTCGAATTGGGAGCAAATCAAGAAATCCGAGCGGCAGCGGACCGGCGGGCCCGAATCGGCCCTGGATGGCGTGCCCAAAACCCTCCCGGCCCTCCTGCGCGCGTTCCAGACCCAGGCCCGCGCCTCCCGCGTGGGTTTCGACTGGCCGCAGAACAGCGAGGGGGTCCATCAGGTGATGGGCAAAGTCACGGAGGAAATCGAGGAACTGACCGACGCGTACGCCGCCCGGAACAACCAGGACGGTGAGGAGGCACGAAACGCCGCGCAGCGGCACCTCGAGGATGAGATGGGCGACGTGCTGTTCTCGCTCGTCAACCTGTCGCGATTCCTCAAGGTCAACCCGGAAGATGCCCTGCGGCGGGCCACGGACCGGTTCGCCGACCGGTTCCACTTCGTCGAAGCGGAGGCCGCGCGCACGGGCCGGACGCTGGAGTCCATGACACTGGCGGAAATGGACTCCTTGTGGGAAAAGGCCAAAGCGAGAGAAGTATTATAATGTGGCGATTTGGTGATCTGGTGAAGTGGTCTTCGCCGAATCAAAACATCGCAGACCGCGAATAACTTATGGAACCCGATCACAAGCCCGCGACGGAACAGGCAGAAGGCCCTTACGAAGAAGGCAAGCGCGCCGGCGTACACCCGCTGGTCGTCGTCCTCTCTGTCATCCTAGGCCTGTGGTTGGCTATCTGGCTGGCCACGCCCAAAGGCAAGCAGACCCAGGCGCCGGCCAATCCCGAGCTGGCATCGAAAGCCCTCCTTGAACAGGAGGCGGACGCGGCCCCGATCATCTTTCGCGTCAAGACCACCGTCAAGGAATTCAATGCGATCGGCGTGCTGGTCCCTGAACAGGCCACCGACAGTCAAATCGCCGGTCTCTTGAAACGGTTCCGGCAGGCCCGGCTGGCCAACCAGCTGGCGGAGCTGCTCCCGCCCACCACGCCCAAACATAAACTCGGCGAACACGCGGTGGCGGATATTTTTATTTTTTCTGATCTGAAACATGCAAAAGCCGACGCCATCGGGGTGCTGTCGCGCGGCGCCCACGCTCCCGGCGAGCTTTATCCGAGCGCGGTTCCGTTCGAAGTAGCTATGGAACATGTGCGCGGACATTATCGAATCGACTTGAACGACACCGGGCATCCCGACAAGGCGTCAATCGGCTTCGCAGATGAGTCCGGCGTCCATTCCAAGCACTACCGCGAGCTCTTCTGACATCTTCGCGAAGAAATTTTCTTCATGTTGCCAACGTCTTTGCGCGGTTGACTCGCATCGCGATGCTCGCACGATTTTTGCCTCATCCGTGCACAGCCTATACTCAGCCCCTACTCGACGTGAACGTTTTCGAGCACATTCTCCCCCTTGGTCACAAGATCTTGTGGCAACCCGTTGTAGAACCACAATGACTAAAAGGTAGGCAACTCGATTGGCGTAGCCTCAGACGCTGGATTTACGCATTTGGAGGGCTGCTGTCAACAGACTTATCCACAGATTCTGTGGAATGCAAGGAGAAGGTCAGAACTTCACTTTTTCAAGAATTTCCTGCCGTAACGAGGCCTTCGATTCGTTCATCCACGCATCCAACTTCAAAAACAGATGCGTATAAGCGCCGGTAAACGGTGTGATCATGACATCCCGCCGGTCATTGAGCATATTTTCGTCGTTGGCGATCTGTAACTTGCGGTCGGCAATGTGCCGCGTAAGAATTTGGGACACTCTCAGCTGCTGGCCGGGGCTGCCATTCTGCAGCTCAAGGACTTTTGACTTGAGATAGTCCAACTCTTCGGCCATGGCGACCTTGACACGCACGCCATGCGGCGTCGGCCAGGTCGCACGCTGGATGGAATAGTCGTACGAGTACGATTCCTCGCGGGGTTCCCGGTAGGGGCCGCTGACATTCAAGACGGTAAATGGGTTGGCCATAACTCGGATGTTGTGCCTGTTGAGTCAGTTGAGCCGGTTCAGCCCGTTGGGCCCTTTCAGACGGTTGAGCCTGTTTCATCCGTTAACGGACCTAACCGGCTAACCAGGCCCAACGGGTCTAACACACGTTCCTCACTATATTGAGTCCCGCACACGCTACGCAACCACGAATAATCATGCGCGCGACGCTGTCAAGAAACGGATAACAGCCGAAGCCGCATCCGTTCCGTCACGAATGCAATCCGGAATGCCGATTCCACGATAGGCCGCGCCGGCCAGCGCCAAGCCGGGATACCGATCGAGCGACCGCTGGATGGTCTCCAACCGGTCCAGATGCCCGAGCGTGTATTGCGGCATGCCGCGGTCCCACCGATTCACTTCGGCATAGTCCGGTTCGCCGGTCACGCCGGCGATGCTCCGCAACTCGTCGCGCACGCGGCGGATCAGCGCCGTGTCGTTTTCCTGCAAAACGGCCTCCCGCCCCACCCCGCCGAGATAGCAGCGCACCAGCGTGTGCGAGGCCGGCGCGCGGTGTGGCCACTTCAAAGACGTCCAGGTCGCCGCCAGCAGATCGCGTCGCTCCACGCGCGGCACCACGAATCCGAAGCCGCTGATCCCGGCGCCCAGCGCGCCCGTCTGATATGCGAGCGATACCGTGGCGGTGGACGCGTAGGGAATCGCGTCAAGCAATTCGGCCGCGATCGGGCTGAGCGGCCGGACGAGGCCGGAAGACACGAAAGCCGGCGTCGCCAGCACCACCGCATCGGCGGAGAGCACCGAGCCGTTGCCCAGCGTCAGATCGTAGGTCCATCCGATCGGGTGATTCAGGCTGGTCTGCCGCACGCGCATCGCCGTCACCGGCTGCCGCATCATGAATGTGGCGCCCGCCGAGGTCAGCTTCGCCACCAGCGCCCGGGTTAATTCCCCCAACCCGTCCTGAAGCGTCACGAACATGGTGCGATTGGACTGCGCAGCAGCCGGCCGGCTGGCGAGCATGCCGCGGATCAAACTGCCGTGCTTCTGTTCCAAATCGAGAAAGCGCGGGAAGGTCGCGCGCAGACTGATCTGGGTCGCATCGCCCGCATAGATGCCGGCCATCAGGGGCTCGACCACCCGCTCGAACGCCTCGCGCCCGAGGCGCCGCGAGAAAAAGGACGCCAGCGACTCGTCGCCGTCACTGCGCCTGCCCGGCAGCGCCAGATCCAGCGCCATCCGCGCGATGCCGGGCCAGGAGATCAGCCCGCTTTTCAAAAACGGGCCCAACTTGGTCGGGACGATGACGACCAGCCCTTCCGGCAGTTCGCGCAAGCGCCCGCGCGAGTAGACGAAGGTTTTTTTCTGATGCTCGTTGGTATTGATGAGCCGTCCGGAGAGTCCCAGCTTGTTGCAGAGCTCGAGGCCCCAGGGCTTTTGCGAGAGAAACGAATCGGGCCCGGCCTCGATGGTCAGCTCGCCCACGCGATGCGTGACGATCTTCCCGCCCCACTCGCCGCCGGCCTCGATCAGCGTACAGGTCACCGGCAATCCCGCGCTGGCCGCCTGTTCGTAGAGACTGAAAGCCGCGGACAGTCCGGCGATGCCTCCGCCGATAATCGCAACGTGCTTGGAAGGCTGTGTGGGTTGCGTGGGCACCGAGGAGCGCTATCTCACCGGGGAGGCGACGTGCTGTTCGATTACAGACGCCAGAATGTCGATCAGCGGGGGCGTCGCGTTCAACATGGCAATCCGCTCCAACTGCATCCCCTGCGTCACCGCGCGCTGCTTCAGTTCGATGTCGATGTCGTAGAGCACTTCCAAATGATCGGAGAGAAACCCGATCGGCGCCATGAGCACGTGCCGATGACCCTCCGCGCACAGGGCGTCGAGCGTCTCCTCCACCGTCGGCCCCAGCCATTTTTCGTTGGACCGTCCCTGGCTCTGGTAGGCAAACCGCGCCGTCACGGTACCGAGCTTCCGGCATACGGCGTCCATCGTGGCCTTGACGTG
>DASWIN010000353.1:0-2835 GCA_036397655.1 Nitrospiraceae bacterium
TGAGTCCTTCTGCCTGCGCCAGGAGGTTCGCTTCGGGGATCAGGCAGTCGTGGAAGGTCAGTTCGGAGGTGACGGAGGCGCGGAACGAGAACTTCCCCTCCATCTCCGAGGTCTGGAACCCCGGCGTTCCCTTCTCCACCAAGAAACCATGCACCTGGCCGTCGAGCTTGGCCCAGATCACCGCGACATCGGCTAACGTCCCGTTGGTGATCCACCGCTTGGCCCCGTTGAGCAGGAAGCCATCCCGCACCCTGATCGCCCGGGTCGTCATCCCGCCGGGGTCGGAGCCGTGGTCAGGTTCGGTGAGGCCAAAACAGCCGATCGCCTCGCCACGGGCCAACGCCGGGAGCCATCGGTCCCGCTGCGCCTCGCTGCCAAAGGTCTGGATCGGGTACATGACCAGCGCGCCCTGGACCGAGGCGCAGCTTCGAATCGCCGAGTCGCCCCGCTCCAGCTCCTGCATGATGAGGCCGTAGGCGACGTTGCTCACGCCGGCGCAGCCATACCCCTTCAGGTTGGCGCCGAAGAACCCCATCGCTCCCATCTTCGCGACCAGATCGGTTGGGGAGGTGCCGGCGCGGTGATGCGCCCTGATGATGGGGAGAACCTGATCGTCCACGAAGGCGCGCGCGGTGTCCCGCGCCAGCCGCTCCTGCTCGGTGAACAGCTCCTCGATCTCGAGGTAATCCACGCTCCGAAACTTTTCCATGGCTGGATCTCCACCAACGCGTAGGCCTGATGACGGATGAGCCCTGGTAAGGAGCGTTAGCACGGCATGCGTGAGACTGTCAAGCGGATTGTCCCCTGGTTAGCCGTGGTGCTAATGGCCGCTCACGGCTTGTCTGTAAGGGTCGGAGCGCTCGACTATTGATTGTTGACACGAGAGATGATTCCTTGGTAGCGTTGCGCCGGCCACCGAAAGTCCTGGAAGAAGGTTTCGGCGCCTGGACCCGCCAAGTTCGCTCTGCCGGGAGATTAAAGGGACTCAGTCGCTCCGGTTCAGACCGTGGGCGTTCGCACAATGTCTCAATCGAGGCTCTTGCTGCTCGGATTCGATGCGATGGACGTGGAACTCGTCCGCCGCTGGGCGGCGGCGGGATACCTGCCGACCTTTCGCCGGCTGCTCGAGTCCTCGGCCTGGACACAGTATGTTCATCCTCCCGAGATGACGAGCGGTTCGGTCTTTCCGAGCATCAATACCGGATTAGGCCCCTTGCGGCACGATGGCCAAGAGTATCTTCGGTTGCGCGACGGGTCGTACCGAATGCGCCTTGGCAGTGCCGCCGATATCAAAGGCGATCCGTTTTGGAAATGGTTTGCGCGGTCAGGTCGGCGAGTCGTCCTGGCAGATGTGCCCTTCTCGATACCGAAGCCGGAGTATGGCGGCAAACAGTTCTGGGGCTGGGGCGTCCACGACTCGTGGCCCTGGAAAAAGACGTCGGTGCCGAACGGGTTGCTGCCCGCCCTGTCGGCTCAATTCGGCGCTCATCCGGTTCCATATTGCTACGACTACTCAATGGACAGTGATTCCCTCCTTAGATTCAGATCCGGCCTGATCACCGGCGTCGAGCGCCGCACGGCGATGTTGAAGTCGCTAATCCTCCAGAGCGACTGGGACCTTTTCTATGGTGTCTATTCCGAGTCCCACTGCGCCGGCCATCTGATGTGGCACCTCGAAGACGAGACGCATCCCCGGCACAGCCGGGAACAGCTTGCACAGGTCGGCCATGCCCTACGCGACGTTTACGCGGCCATCGACGGCGGGCTTAACGAGTTGCTTGCGTGCGCGGGCACTGACACAATGGGCATCATCTTCTTCTCGAACGGGATGGGGCCCAATTATACTGGGGTGCACCTGTTCCAAGAGTTCGTTGATCGCTTTAGCGGTCGCTGGGCCGGCCAGGCGCCGCTGACTGACGGATTCACTCGTCCGGTGAAGAAGGGCGGGCTTGACCCTCTTTGGAAGGCCTCCGTTCAGAAGGTTTCCGTCGCGTGGCGGAAACGGGTGCGAGACCAGTTGCCCATGTCGCTGCGGAGGTGGCTCTTTATGAAGCGCGTCGATCACTCCCGGCAGTGGTCACAGATGCTGGCCTTTCCCCTGCCCATGGATGGTTTTTCAGCCCTGCGCGTGAACCTCGCGGGGCGAGATCCCAAGGGGAGGATTTGCGGCGGAGAAGAATACGGCCGATTTCTCGACGCCCTGACTGACGAGCTTTCCAGACTCACGAATATTGACACCGGGGAACCGGTCGTGGACCGGGTGTTCCGCTCAGATCAACAGGTCGATCCGGTCACGATGGATTCGGGGCCGGATCTGATCGTGTGGTGGAGCAAGTCGGCTCCGATTCGGGCGATCCGGTCGGCGACGCTTGGTACAGTGTCAGGAGAATTCAGCGAGATTCGCACTGGGGAACATGTCATGCGAGGGATGTTTCTCGTATCTCATCCGAAGGCAAAGCGCGGGCACCACACCATTGAGAGCATGAGGGCCATGGATGTCCCGGCGACCCTGTGCGACCTCGCCGGTGTACCATCCGGAGTCCAGTTCGACGGCGTCAGTCGTCGATCCGACTTCCTGAACGAGTAGCTCTCGCGGCTGCCCAAGGGTTCCGTGCCCCCACGCGACGGTACGGTAAGTCACGCTCCAAGCTGACCTGGTGCCACGGCCGGAGAGATGCGACCTTCACCGCTGTTTCCAACGCTTGGGAATCGACTCCTGGTCCTTGGATTCGACGCCATGGACGTTGAGCTCGTCCGCCGCTGGGCGGCGGCTGGGTATCTGCCGACCTTCCGTCGTCTGCTCGAGTCCGCCGCCTGGACCGATTACCTCAATCC
>DASWIN010000354.1:0-2070 GCA_036397655.1 Nitrospiraceae bacterium
CGTCGTTTTACCACGCAATATGACGACGATCCTTCCATCGTCCCGGCCCCCGGCGGTTCAGCGGCCGGCCTCCGCGGGCGGCGCTGTGCCGCTCAATCCGGCGTGGAAATCCCGCGTTTCCGAAAGTCCTCGTAAGCGAGGGCAATTCCCTTCTTCAAGGACACGCGCGGCCTCCAGCCCAGCGTCTTCAGCCGGCTCCAGTCCAGCAGCTTGCGCGGGGTGCCATCCGGCTTGCTGGCATCAAACGTGATCCCGCCCCGGAAACCGGTCACTTCCCGGACGATTTCAGCAAATTCCCGGATCGTATGCTCCTCACCGCAACCGATGTTGACCAGGGGCAACGCCTGCGCCGCAGTGAGCCCCGCAAAGGATTCCTCGGGCAAAGTCATCAGAAACAGCGAGGCGTCCGCCATGTCGTCGCTATAGAGAAGCTCGCGCATGGGTTTGCCCGAGCCCCAGACGGCGAATTCCCGATCCTCGCGAATTTTTGCCTCGTGACACTTGCGAATGAGAGCGGGTAACACGTGAGAATTCTGCAGGTCGTAATTGTCGCCGGGGCCGTAGAGGTTGTTGGGCATCGCCGCCAGGAACCGGGTTCCATACTGGCGGTTGTAGGACCAGCACATTTCGATGCCTGCGATCTTGGCCACGGCGTAGGGCTGGTTGGTGGGCTCCAGTCGCCCTGTGAGGAGGTACTCCTCCCGCATCGGCTGCGGACAGTCCCGTGGGTAGATGCAGGCGGAACCCAAGAACAGCAGGCGCTTCACCCCGCTCTGCCATGCCTCGTGGATGACATTCGTCTGGATCGCGAGATTCTCGCGGATAAACTCGGCGGGATAGGTGCTGTTAGCGAGGATGCCACCGACCCTGGCGGCAGCAAGGAACACGTACTCGGGCCGCTCGCGCTTGAAGAATTCACGGGTGGCGGCCTGATCGGCAAGATCAAGCTCGGCATGCGGCCGGAGGATGAGATTTTGATATCCGCGGGCGCTCAGTGCGCGAGTAATCGCGGACCCTGCCAGTCCACGGTGCCCTGCAACATAGATTTTCGTGTCAGGCCTCATGCGCGGAACGGTGTTGGGCTCCTCGCCACCCCTACTCATTACGGAGAGCGCGGGTAGAACGGGGTGGTTTCCTTTTGCGGGGTCTCCACTGCCTTGCCGTAGAGCTCGGAGGTCGCGGCCTGGTAGAAACGGGTCCTTTTCTCCATCCCGAGGATACGGATAGCCTCGAGCACGCGCAGCGTGCCCAGCGCGTTCGAATCGGCGGTGTACTCGGGCTCTTCGAACGATACCGCAACGTGGCTCTGCGCGGCCAGGTTGTAGATCTCGCCCGGCTGGACCTGCTGGACGATGCGGACGAGGCTGCTCGCATCCGTCATGTCCCCATAATGCAGGACAAAACGGCGGCCCTTCTCGTGCGGGTCCTGGTACAGGTGGTCGATGCGGTCCGTGTTGAACAGCGAGGTGCGGCGCTTGATGCCATGCACGGTGTAGCCCTTGTCGAGCAGGAACTCGGCAAGATAGGCGCCATCCTGGCCGGTTACACCCGTGATCAAGGCCACTTTTTGCGTCATGCAGGAGGTGCCTTTCTGCTTAAATTTTCCGGCTGGATTATACGTTGAAATGACCCAGTTCTCCGGGCTCGGGACCCCCGGTGCAGCCATTGGAAACAGGGAATGGGCAATGGGGAATGGTGAATAGTGAACGGTGGACCGGAAACGCCGAACCCGGTCTGTTGCTCAACGAAATAATTCAGCTTCCTTGAGCGGCAGGCCCGTGCGGTCCTTCTGCGACAGGATCGGCTCGCCCTTGAGGGGCCAGGGTATGGCGAGGTCGCGATCGTTCCAGATGATGCAGCGCTCGTGCTGCGGCGCCCAGTAATCGGTCGTTTTGTACTGCACCTCGGCGTGGTCGCTCACGACGAGAAAGCCGTGCGCGAATCCTGCAGGCACCCAGCACATCTTCCTATTGCTCGCCGACAGCACGGCGGCGGTCCACTTGCCGAACGTCGGTGAGCTGCGGCGGATGTCCACCGCCACGTCGTAGATCTCTCCAGCCGTCACCCGCA
>DASWIN010000355.1:0-4366 GCA_036397655.1 Nitrospiraceae bacterium
GGCGGCGGGGAAGCGCTGGATGCTGGCCGGCGGCATGATCGGCATCTGTGCGTGGGGGGCTGCCCCGCTGGTGCTGGCCCAGACCGCCAAACCAGGCCCTCTGGTGGAGCAGATATCCTCCGGATCGGTCAACTGGACATCAGGATGGGTCAAGGCGACCGGTGTTGGAGTGCCGCCGCCGAATGCCGGATCAGTCGGCAAGGCCATGGCTCAGCGGGCGGCCTTCTCCGTGGCGGTCCGGAACCTGCTCGAAGTCGTCAAAGGAGTGCGGATCGATTCGGCCACGCTGGTGGAGAATTATATCGTGCAGGACGATGTCATCAAGAGCCAGGTCAGCGGGTTCGTCAAAGGGGCGCAGGTTGATAAGACCACGGTGTCCCCGGACGGAAGCGTGGAAGTCCTGGTCAAGGCGCCGCTGTGGGGCGTCAATTCGCTCTACGATCCGTTCCTGGACCAGATGGGCGTGCAGGATCAGAAGCTCCCGCCGGAGCCGGCCGAGGAAGGCTACACCGGGCTGGTGATCGATGCGCGGGGCCTTGGCGTGAAGCCGGCCTGTTTCCCTGCCGTGCTCGATGACAAGGGAGAAACGGTGTTCGGTCCCAAGACGGTTGACCGGGCGGCCGCGCAGAAGGACGGGATGGCGCACTACATGGCGGCCCCGAAGGGAGCCGACTTATCATCCCTGTTCGGGGAGAGTGCCTACATCGTCCGTCCGGTTCAGACCGCACCGCCTGCGCCGCCACGGGAGGGTCGCAGGCCGCTCAAGATCAAAGGCGGGGACAAGGCGGGCCTGCTCAAGGCCAACATTATCATCAGCAGCGAGGACGCCAAGAAAATCCGTGATGATTCGGCCTTGAGCCTGGCGTTGAAACGGTCCCGTGTCACCGTCGTGACCGATCCCCTGATCGGAGGCATGGAAGGGCGGTTGCCGGGATTCGAACAGTTGCTGGCCGCTGCCATGCCGGATGCGGCGCGCTGACCGGCTTCGGTTCCTCCACGCGTGGATCGCGGCAGGTCCACGCCTATCCGGCTGTGCCTAGCGCGCACGGTCTCCACGAGTTGGTGAGATGACTGCGACGGCCTTCGCGCAACGGTGGAGCCGCATCCTGGAGTGGGTGAAGCGGGATGCAGTGCTCAGGGTCGCCTGGGGCGGCGGGCTGACGCTGATCTTCATCCTTCTCTTTGCCTTCGGTACCTTCGAGTGGTTTGAACTCCGGTCCTACGACCTTCGCTACAGCGCGTTCGAGCATTTTCTTTTTAATCTGCTTCCGAAGCCTCCTCTGACGACTCCAGTTGTACTCTTCCGAATCGATGAAGAGACCGAAGACCGCTTAAATGTTCGGGCGGTTGATATTCCCCGCACCATGTACGCGGATGCAGTCATGCATCTGTCACGAGCGGGAGCCGAAATCATTGGATTTGACGTCGAATTCCACAGGCCCAAGGACCTAAAGCAGGATCGAATATTTGCCAACGCCATCCGGTCTGCCGGCAACGTCGTGCTGGCCCGTCACATCGGGCAAAAAGGCCACCGGGTTCCGTTGCAACTTTTCCGCGACGCGGAACTTAGCGAAGCGATGATCAACGTCATGCTCCAGAAAGACCGGTGTCTGCGCGATATGCCCCTGTTGGGGATAGATTTCTCCGGCGAAGAGCCGGAGCCGGTGCTGACGATGAGCTTGGAACTGGCGCGGCTCTATCTCAACTTTGAGGGCGAGCAGGAGTTGGATCTCTCCAAAGCCGACCGCTTGGGGATCGGACCGCTCCAGATTCCCTATCCAAACGGGCGAATGCTGATCCGATTTTATGGCCCGCCGGGCACGTTCCCCCGGATGTCTTTTTGGCGGGCTGTCAGGGGGGAGTTCGACCCGAACGAGGTCCGGGGCAAGATTATTTTGATCGGCCCCTCGACACCATCGCTGCATGATTTCTACTGCACGCCCTACCTCCAAAAAGAAGCGGCGACGCTCAAGCTGGAAGACAGTGAAGAAGAAGTGACAGTGCATGGAAGGCTGATGGACGGGTTCGAGGTGCATGCGAATGCGATCCAGACGATCCTGGACCGCCGGTTTGTGACCCGCAGCAAGGATCAGAAGGGCATGGTTCCGGCGATTCTCCTGATCCAGGGTATCCTGGGAACCTGGTTGCTCATCAGCAAGAAACGGGGCTCGGTTGTCACCACGGTCTTCAAATGGGCATTTTACGTGGGAATCGGGGCGGTGGGCCTGCTCATGTTGTGGAGGTATGACTACTGGCTGGATATCACGCCCATGTATTTCTTGTTGACGGCGCAACACACAGCCGCCGTGTCCTACCAGCGGCTGATCGAGCGCAAGAAGCGTCGCCAGGTCGAGGGGATGTTCGGACGGTATGTCTCGCACCAGGTCCGGGACTTCCTGGTCCTGCATCCGGACGCCGCCAATCCGAGCGGGCGCAAGGAGCGGCTGACCATGTTCTTCTCCGACGTACGCGGGTTCACCAGCATGTCGGAAAAAATGGAGCCGCAGGAGGTGCAGCAACTCCTGAGCGAATACTTTACCGAGATGACCGGCATCCTGTTCAAGTATGAGGGCACGCTGGACAAGTTCATGGGCGATGCCATCATGGCGTTTTTCGGCAATCCCGTGCCGCAGCCGGACCAGGCGAAGCGGGCCGTGTTGATGGCGCTGGAGATGCAGGAGTCCATTGCGCGGTTGAACGAAAAGCTGATTGCTGAAGGGCGCCGGACCATCGGCGTCGGGATGGGAATCAATACCGGCGACGTGACGGTGGGCAATCTTGGCTCGAAGGACTTCCTGGACTACACCGTGATCGGGGATGCGGTGAACCTGGCCTGCCGGCTGGAGCAGAACGCCAAGGCGGGGGACATCATCATCACGCAGGCGACCTATGCCGAGGTCCGGGATGTCGTGGAAGTGGAACCGATGGAGCCCATTCGGGTCAAGGGCAAGAGCGAACCGATCCCGATCTATCGGGTGGTGCGGCGGCTGCAGGCCGGCGTGTAATTCCAGCCGGACAAAGGCCTTGCAAGGTCTTCGCGGGTATGGCATAACCATCGCGCTTTCGTCGCGATCGAGCGGAGGAAACTATGGACACCTTGATGACTTCAACGGGACGAACAACTGTTCACGCGGCGGTCTTTACCCTTCTATGCCTGATCAGTGCGGCATGGTCCGGTCATGCGTTCGCACAGGCTCAGTCCCAGACGGTGACGGCGGAGGGAATGGCCAGCGTGCAAGGGAACCCGGCCATCGCCAGAGACCATGCGGTCCAGGATGCCCTGCGGAAAGCGGTCGAGCAGGCGGTCGGCACCATGGTGTCCTCCGAGACACTGGTGGAAAACTTCCAGGTAGTCCGCGACAACATCTACAACAAGAGCCAGGGCTATGTGAAAGACTACAAGATCGTCAAGGAAAAGCCGGGCACGGATCTCTACGCGGTGACGATCACGGCGACGGTCTCCACGGAGAATCTGAAGAACGATCTAGGCGCGCTGGGGTTGTTGATTGCGCGTGTCGGCAAGCCCCGCACGCTGTTCATGGTCGCCGAGCAGAACATCGGGCAGGAGATTCTCCTCTATTGGTGGGGCTCCTGGGGCAGCAGGGGCGGCGCGGCCTTTGCCGGCCAATCAGTGGAAATGGCCGTCTCCGAAACCGTGCTGAAAGAGGAATTCCTGAACCGCGGCTTTAACGTCATCGATGTATCAGCCGTGACCGGCAAGTTCGAAATTTCCAATGCCTATCGGATCGCCGATTTGACGGATACCGGCGCCAGGGAGATCGGGCGTAAAATGGGCGCCGAAATCATCGTCAAAGGCAAGGCGCTGGCCAAGGAAGGCCCGCGCACGGCCGGCAGTTCGGTGGGGTCCTATCTTGCGGACATCACGCTCAGCGCCGTCCGGGTGGACAACGGACAGGTGCTGGCTTCCGTCAGGGGCAATGCGGCGGCGCGCCATGTCGCGCAGCACGTGGGCGGGAACCAGGCCATCGAGAATGCGGCCCGGCAGGTGGCCGACAAGCTGGTCGAGCAGATTACGGCCAAATGGACGGCGGAGATGAGCGGCGGCCAGCTCATCCAGTTGACGATCCGGGGCCTTGGCGGCATGAAGGACCTGGTCAAGATCAAGGAATTTCTCAAAGGCAAGGTTCGCGGAGTGCAGAACGTCATTCAGCGCAGCTTCGAGCGGGGTGAGGCCATTTTGGAGGTGGACGCCAAGAGCTCGGCGCAGCAGATCGGCGACGAGCTGGCGTCCAAGCCGATCCAGGGCCTCGATCTGGACATCACCGCTGCGACCGGCAATACGCTGGAACTCTGCATGGCGGGCAAGTGCGCTGCGGCGGCTGCGCCGATGGGATCGTCCATGCCC
>DASWIN010000356.1:0-3687 GCA_036397655.1 Nitrospiraceae bacterium
GAGCTCGCGCGCAAGCTGGCGGAACTGGAGCGGAGAATCGGCGGGCACGATGAGAACATCCGGACGTTATTCGACGCCATTCGGCAACTCATGGCGCCACCGGAGAAGGCACGGCGTTCGATCGGCTTCCGCGTGGAGGAGCGGCGGCCGTCGTACGGGCGGCACTGGCCGGTACGTCGCGGGGCCGTGAGGTGATGGCTTGCGGCTGCTGGGTCGCCCGCCGCCCTTCGCCGGGCGCTCTTCATCCGTTTCTATGGCCACGACTTTGACCCCGAGTCGTGGGAGAAAATCCTCCTCGCCCTGGAAAAGATCGACAGGATGAGAGGAGGTCATTCCCGCCGACTTTTGTAGTGACCGGGACGCGGAACAGGCCATCGGCATGGCTCGCCTCGTCCTTCAAGCAGTCGAAGCCAGAATGATGGATTGAGGGCGGCGCGCGGATGAAGGTTCAGCTCGGACACTTCGTTGAGCCTGCCTTTGGGGTCTGGACCGACGGCACGACGCTGCGGAGTTGCTGGTCATGTGTGTCATGGCAGCCTCTGCCCCCATTGAGCCCAGAATGGCTATTGCTCAGCAGATGGAGATCTGGCTCGACTCGCAGGGCGCTGGACAGGGTTATGGAAAACCAATCATACCTCTACTACTGGGGTAAAGCCCGGCCAAGAGGTGACGCTTCGCTACATTACCATCTGTTGGCTTACCGCGTTCCCCGCACGTGCGGGGATGAACCGACAGGATTGAGTCGGGAGGCCGCAATGGAACTGCGTTCCCCGCACGTGCGGGGATGAACCGGTTGTAGAGGACATCGACACATTCTCAGAGATGCGTTCCCCGCACGTGCGGGGATGAACCGTCAGCGCGGGCCGCCATGATTACGGCATCGATGCGTTCCCCGCGCGGGGGCGTGGATTGAAACCAGGGCTGCTTGTGGGGGGGGATCATGGTGCGCGGTAGCGCCCGACCTGAGGGTCTGGCGTGGATTGAAACGCGTCAGGCTAACTTCCGGCTGCGCGTTCCACCGGCCATAGAAGGGCGTCGCGGGCGCGTTCGCGTCACCCAGCCATTCCTGCCCCCTGGCGATGTCTGCCCCTCCCAAGTAAGACAATTGACACTTGTCACTGTTCATGGTAGGCTGAGCCATGATTGAACACTTCAGGCATAAGGGGCTGAAAAGGCTGTTTCACCAGGGGGGGGCCAAGGGCATTAGCCCGGACCTGCTCGAGAAATTGGAGAACATCCTGTTCGTTTTGAGTCGCGCCCGGAGGCCTGAAGACATGAACCTGCCCGGTTTCAGATTGCACCGCCTCAAAGGCGACCTCAAGGGCTTCTGGAGCGTGATTGTCCAGGCACACTGGCGCGTCATTTTCCGCTTCGAGGAGGGCGACGCGTACGATGTTGATCTGATCGACTACCATTAGAAAGGAGAATGCGTCATGCGCATGAAGAATCCCCCGCATCCCGGCAGGATTGTCCGCCAGGAGTGCATCGAGCCGTTAGGCGTGACTGTGACAGAAGCAGCGGAACGTCTTGGCGTCACGCGACAGGCCCTGAACAACCTCGTGAACGAGAAGGCCGGGATCTCCCCGGAGATGGCTATCCGGCTTTCCAAGGCCTTCGGCAGTAGCCCGGAGGTGTGGCTCGGTATGCAGATGGAGTACGACCTTGCGCAGGCGGAGAGAAACGCCGGAAAGATCAAGGTGAATAGAATCACTGCCACGCATCCTGTCATGCACTAAGGGAGGCAGGCCAATGAGAGTTGCGGTATTATCGGCGGCAAGGGCGCGGACAGTGAGATGAGGATTAGATCGCTGCGCGTAGCGCCCGACCTGAGGGTCGGGCGAGGATGCGATTCCCCCACGTGCGGGGATGAAGCGCCACAAGCCGGGTCTCCGCTGGTGTCGGTTGGGCCGGTCCTCAAAGGTGATTTGACAAACCGTACGGTCTTCTGTACATTTAAAGGGACAGTAAGAACAAAGGAGGGTGACATCATGCGAAGAGAGATGTCCATAACGGAGGCCCGGCACGCTCTCACGTCTCTTCCGGAGCGCCTAGTTGAAGATTCCGTCACGGTTGCCGTCACAAGACGTGGCAAGCCAGTCTTGGCCGTCATGCGGTGGGAGCTCTATGAGTCTATCGTTGAGACGCTGGAGATCATGGGCGACAGCGAATTGATGGCGGCCCTACGCCAGGGTATCAAGGAAGTTGACGCGGGGCGAAGCATCCCGTGGAAGGAGGCCAGGCGGGAGCTTGGTCTGTGACCTATCGGATTCGGCTTGCCCCGTCCGCTTGGCAACTTCTGAGAAGAATCGCTGACCGCCGGATCCAGACCACGCTACAAGAAGCAATTGATAGTCTAGCGGAAGAGCCGGCGAAGCAAGGCCAAGCGCTGCTTGGCGACCTTGGGGCGTATCGGAGCCTCCGAGCCGTTGGGCAGCGATACCGTATCATCTATCGGGTGGACGACCACAGTGCCACGGTGTTGATCCTGGCATTAGGAATCCGGAAGGCGGGGAGCAAGAAGGATGTCTATGCCCTCGCTCGGAAGCTGTTACGCCTGCGCCTCGTAGGGCCGCCTCGCAGGAAATAACGTCCGACCCGAGGATCGGGCGAGCATCTGTTCCCGGCATGCGTGATCCAGCACCACGAGCACGTCACTCGCACCGTCAGATGGGAGTGACGCTCGTTATTGTGAGGAGGTCGATGATGAGGACGACACGATCGTTCGGCTGGATCTTCGCAGGTGCAGTCGCCGCCGGCCTTCTGGCCGGGTGCGCGGAGGTTGCCATCCGCTCCGCACCGGCCAAGCAACCGCGCGCGTCTCAGAGCGATCTCGCCCAAAACGCGACCCGGGCCTTCTGGGAGAGCCTCTACGAGGCCCGGTACGAGAACATCCCGCAGGTCCAGATGTTGCTGACCGCGGCCTACCTCGAGAACCCCAACGACCCGCGGCTGGCGCTCCTCCTCGCGCACACTCATCTCTGGAAGGTGTCCGAGCGCGCCCGCCTCTCGCCCGTCCCCCCGGAGATCACCGACCACCTGATCCTGGCCGAGCGCTACTTCACGGAAGCGCGTCAACTGGCGCCCGATGACGATCGCATCCCGGGGTGGCTTGGGTCGGTGAAGCTCGCCCTCGGCACCATCCACCGCGACGAGCGGGTGACGCGCGAGGGGTACTACATGGTCAAGGGCGCGGCCGCCGCCTACCCGCAGTTCAACGACTTCACCTTCTCCTTCACGCTCGTGGGCCAGCCGCACGATTCGTCCCGCTTCGCCGAGGCGGTCGCCGCGATGTGGGAGAACCTGGACCTCTGCTTCGGGCGCCGCTACGATCGGGTTCGGCCCGTCCTCGAATGGGCGTCGGTGGCGGCCCTGCGCACGGACAGCGGGCGCGCCCGCGTCTGCTGGAACACGGCTCTCGTTCCGCACAACGTGGAGGGCTTCTTCCTGCACTTCGGCGACGTCCTTCTGAAGAACGGCCAAGAGGAAACGGCCGCGACCATCTACAGGTTCATCAAGACGGTGCCGGAGTACAAGACTTGGCGCTACAAGCCGGCGCTTGAGGAGCGATTGGCTAACCTGGACGATTGGATGGCCCGGCTCCGCGGCACCGATCGCGCGAACGACCCGCCATACATGCTGAATTCGGTGATCGCGTGCGTCGGCTGCCATGCGCGGTGAGCGCTGCCG
>DASWIN010000357.1:0-3663 GCA_036397655.1 Nitrospiraceae bacterium
CCCCCAACTCAGGCAGCACATCGATGACTTCATCACCGCCTATAACGCCATGGCCATCCCGTTCGCCTGGACAAAACCAGTCGTCCATCAAAACCGCTTCAAGGGCCGCCGTATCAGCCAATTGTGATTCCGAGTACTAGGGTGGTCCGGACTCAATCAGCTGAGCCGCCGATTCACACTAACGCGCCGACAGGCGATGCTGTTTGGCCCATTTACGCAGGCTACTCTTGGCCTGCTGCGGAGCAAGATTCAACGACGCAACGACACGACCTTTCTATCCGTCTGATCTGCGGCAATGCCGCTCACAAAACGGCCCCAGTGTTCAAGTGCTATCCGCTTCTCATCCGCAAAGCTGTGCCGCTGATACACGCCGACCACCCCCGCGAAACTGCCGGAGGTATGATTCAACACTTTCTCGATAATCGGAAGGTTGATTCCGAGCCGCGCCATGCCCGATGCCATGGTCCTGCGCAGATCATGGAGACGCCAGTCAACCGTCAATCTCTCCCCTTCGGACACATTTCGCATGCGAGCGTCGAGGCGAGCCTTTGCGCGTGAGAATCCCGTCACCGAACGCTCCCCG
The DNA here is from genome assembly GCA_036397655.1 of Nitrospiraceae bacterium. Lineage (GTDB taxonomy): Bacteria > Nitrospirota > Nitrospiria > Nitrospirales > Nitrospiraceae > 2-02-FULL-62-14. Next base: position 584 of record DASWIN010000357.1, read on the forward strand.
CTTGTCGAAAAGACATAGCCTGGACCGTCGCCAACCTTCGGTATGCCCTGCAAAACTGCAACGGCCGCGGCGCTCAAGGGCACCTCGTGGGCTAAATCGTTCTTCGTCCGCTCTCGCGGGATGGTCCAGAGCCGCCCATCAAAGTCGGTCTCATACCAACGCAGCTCGGCGACCTCGTCGCGCCGCTGGCCGGTGAGCAGCAGGAGCTGAACGAGTGGTCCGAACGGCCATCCAATTTCCTCGCATGCACGCCAGAGCAGCTTAATCTCCTGGTCCGACAGCACGCGGTCCCGGCTCCGCTCTGCCGCGGGCGCCTTCAAGCCTGCGCAAGGCGAGGTTTCGAGTATGCCGCGCTCCACCGCCCACCCGAACATGCGGCGGATTGCAGCAAGAACTCGGTTGGCGACGACCGGCGCACCGCGGTCGGTGATCGCGTCGAGAAGGTCGATTACATCACGGCGGGCGATCTCATGGACTGAGCGTCCTTGCCACGCAGGGAGGACATCCTTTTTGAGGAGCCGTTCGGTCTCACGCCAGGAAGCTTCGCGCGTATTGGCCTTTGCGTAACGATCAACAAATGCGCCTGCAACCGCATCGACCGTGTCCCGCCGACACTGGGTAGCGCGTTCCCCTGCCCGCCTCGTTTCCTTTCGTTCATCACCCGGGTCACGGCCCTCGGCGACAGCAGTCAACGCCTGGCGGGCCATCCTTCGAGCGGTGCCGAGATCGATCGTCGGGAAGCCGCCCAGTGTGTACTTTCGCGGCCGGCCGGAATGTCGGTAGCGAACGGCCCACGACCGCGCCCCGGTTGGCTGAACGATGAGGTAGAGGCCGGGCAGATGCCCGTCCGGAATCTCGCGGCGGTTGGACGCTGACCTCAATGCCTCGATGGAACGAACGGTAAGACCCTTTGGCATGTGCGCCCCTTTGGATCAGGTGCCCCCAAGGGTAACAACCGGGTAACAATAGAAGACCGCTACGGAATGTTACCCTGCGTTCGGCTGAATACAGAGTCTGCCCAATTTCCGCAACGTAAATCGACGTTTATCGGTGAACGCGTGTGCTCGTGCGTGATGGAGCGTAAGAGTCCGGCACCTGATTTGTAATCAGGGGGTCAGGGGTTCGAGTCCCTTAGCCGGCACCACGATCACCATGGTTCGACCCGACATGAAACGTCGGGCCGCTTGGGCGCCTGGACGGAACCGGGGTCATCGGCGTCGCCTCCGACCCCGTCCTTGCTATTGCGTCTTGCGGGGATCGTCGTCCGGATTGACGTAGGTGAGGCCCCACGGGCCGTTCGTGGTGATCTGGACGATCGTTTCATCATCGGCGTAGGCGTAATGCGGCGAGCCGGGCGGCATCGCGAAGAAGCTGCCGGCGGGCAATGCCGTGGCCGCACTCTCATCCGCGGTTTCACCCATCCCGAGCTTGAAGTTCCCCGATATCACCGTGACGACCTCGTCGGTCGGATGCGTATGCGGGGCGATGGCGTATCCGGCCGGCAATTTGAGCCGGAGCGCAAACAGGCCCTCCTTGCTCGGGTCGCCGAAGATCACCGCCGCCTCGGCGCCCGCCGGAAGCGCCGCCGGAGCGGGGGCCCACTGGATGTCGCCGGGAGCGAGGACGGTATGGGCGTCCTCCGCCGCGCCGGCGGACGCGAGGCCGGCAAGCGCCAGCGAGCCGATCGCCAGAATTCGCAACGCAGTTCTCATGACAAACCTCCCTGTACAGCCGGCCGATTCTCCGGCGGGCCGAAGGCTGCCGGCGAGGGCGCCATTAAGCGCCCTCCCCGCACCGGGCGCAAGGTGGTGTCCGGGTTCAGGACATATGAGACGGCTGGGTCTCTTCGGCTCGGCGTTTGGCGAGAAAGGCGGCCGGGGTGAGACCGGCAAGGGCGCCATGCGGCCGATGGTGGTTGTAGAGGTGCTGGAAGGCATCGAGGAGAGGGTTGAGCGCCTGCACCGAAGACGGCAGGTCGTAGACGGAGTAGAACTCGTATCGCCAGGCGCCGTTGCAGCGTTCCACGGCGCCGTTCATCTGCGGCCGCTTGGGCGGCAGCTCATAGAGGCGGATGCCCTTCGTCTGGCAGGCCTCTTCGAACTCGGCCTTGAACTCCGATCCGCCGTCGACCTGGATGGCTTTGACGGGGAAGGGCATCTCGGCGATGAGCTTGTCGAGAAAGAGCTCGGCGGAGGCTGCCGTGGCGCGGTTTGCGGCCTTGCCGACGGTCCATTTGGCCACCGGGCAGTAGGCGGTGAAGTGCTTGATGGCCTTGGTCGTAGCGAGGTTGAGGGAGACGGTGTCGATCTGAATGAGCCCGCCCGGTTGTCGGCCTTGAGATCGCGCGGCAGGCGCACGGCATAGTGCCGCCTGGCTGTCCAGCGGTGCGCCCTGGGACGGCGGCGGAGCGTCGGCACGGGCGTGCCCACGCCGCGCGCCACCAGGCTCCCGATGATGCGGCCGACGGTGGCGTCGGAGACGGCGAAGCCCTCCGCTCTGAGCAGCGGCCCGAGCTTGGCGCGCCCCCACATGGGATGGTCGAGCCTGAGCCGCTCGATCGCCGCAATCAGCGCGCTGCTCCAGCCCTTCGCCCGCACCTTGTGCGGCCGCCGCGAGCGCGGCTTCGACCGCTTCTCCCAGCGGTAAAGCGAGGCGCGGCTCGCCCCAACCGCCTGCGCCGCCTGCTGAGCCGTCAAGCCGGCCGCATGGCCCGGCACCAACGCAGCACCAGGGCGTCACGCCTCGCTGCTTCGCTATGGCAGGGCTGCGCCGCAATGCGTGACGCCACCGCCGCGCTTCTGATAACCTGCCTCGGCAGGTCAAAAACCTGCATGGGGTTCTCCTTTGGTCTCGAGCTTCGACAACCCGAGCTTCGGAGAACCCCGCTCTCACTGCAATCGTCTCAAATCTGTCTGAGCACGGACAACGGGCTGCCGCCGCAGGGCTACGAATCCGGGTTAACGGATGTGGGTTGTAGCAGGGCAGCGAGATAGTCTGGGCTCCAACCTGCGAGCTTTCGTCGGGTCTTGAGGCTTCGCTTGTCGCTGGCGTTTCGCACGATGTTGATGGCGAAGTGGCGG
>DASWIN010000358.1:0-4393 GCA_036397655.1 Nitrospiraceae bacterium
CGTCGTTGGCATGAAGGATCTTTTTAAGCATCGGGCGTTTCCTCCACGGGTTCGCGTTCCGACCCTATCTCCTTGAACGCAGGCTGGAACCACTTCTGGGCGATCAGGGTCGGCACGACGGCGCTGCCGATGATGGCGGTGACGAGCACCGTGTACTGGTGCTGGTCGATGATTCCGTTGGTCAGTCCGAATAGCGCCGAGATGGTGCCGAAGGTGAGTCCCGTGGACATCATCAGGGTCGTGTACATGCCCTCGCGGTGCTCGAAACGGAATGCCCGGGTGAGAGGCCAGATGCCCGCGCACTTGGTGACCATCTTGATGGCGAGGAAGACTGCGATCAGGCCGGCCGCCGCAAGCACCGTGTCGAACTGGACGAGCGACCCGGCTTAGAGGAAATAGAACGGGGTCAGGATCGTGAACGCGATCATGCGCATGCGATGCGCGATGTCGCGTTGTCTGAGGAAGAAGGGCGCCAGCACCATTCCCACCAGATACGCGGGCAACACAGCCTCGCTTTTGGCGGTGGCGCCGAGGCCGCCGAGAACAAACAGGACGAGCAGGAGGAACTTGATCTCGGGCTCGCTGACCCGTTCCCCGACCTTTGCGAAGAACCACGGCACGATGCGGGGCAGCAGCCAGAGCGTCACGCCCGTCGCCGCGGCGAACAGGGCGAGCCACAGGTTGTAGTTGGCGAAGACGATGCCGAGGGCGAGGACGGTGCCGAGGTCGTTCACGAAGCACCCGGCGAGGATGATCTTGCCGATCTCGGTGCGGTTGAAGCCGGTCTCGACCATCACCGCGTACACCACCGCAACCGAGGTGGTGGAGAGCGCAATGCCGGCAATCTGGGCCTGGGGCCAGGGCCACTCGAGGACGAAGTGGGCGTAGGCGAGCACGCCGAGGTAAGGGGCCAGGAAACCGACCACCCCGATGCTCATCGTGGACCAGACGTGGCGCCTGATTACCGACGGATCGATTTCGGTGCCGGCGAGAAAGGTCAACACGATCGCCCCCACGCCGGCCAGATAGCTCACCCAGTCATTCGACGTCATGCCGAGCAGGTTGCCGCCGACGGCACCGACGACGATCTCGACGAGCGCGACGGAAACGGCGACGCGGATCGAAATCAGGGATGCCAGCAGGGCAAGCCCGATCCAGAGTGCCGAGGTCAGCCAGATATTCGCCACCATGTGTCCCTCCGTGCGGAGTCTGAATTGATCTGGTTCCCGCGCGACTGGCGTCGCCGCAGGGTACTTCCCAGAAGTCATCAGCCCGACACGAAGGGCGGTTGCGGTGGACTTCATCACCGGTGCGACCGCGGGCATAAAAAACCCGCCATGCGGCGGGTCGTTCACAAGCGAACTCCCGCCGCGTTTGCCGCGCAGCAGGAGTCATCAGCCCAATCGGCGGTTCATCCCGGGGGACTCCATCCCCGTTGCGATTCAAGAATAGGCGGCCCGAATTCTCAGGTCAATTCCGTCGACGTCAAGACCACCCCCGGCGGCGCGCTTCCCGGAGAGCCGCTTCGACCAGAATCAGCAGGCAGCCGACCAGCAACATGGCGCCACCGATCAGCGGCTCGACGTCAAAGGCCAGAGTAAGCGCAGCCACGATCAGCACCAGTGCCAGGATCGCGCCCGTGAGACGAGCGTCGGCCAGGAACATGCCGACCAGTCCATTTGCGATATCGCGCAGAAGAGTCATCGGGCCGTCTCGATTGCGGAGCGACGCAACAGGGTTGCCGTCGCGATGCCGGTAGCGAGAAAGACCGCCACAAAAACAAACAGGACCAAATCCTGTCCCGGCCAAGCCACACCGAGACCTTCACCGGTCCAGAACACGCCGAAGGCCGACAACATTACGCCGACGCCAAATTTGAGCACGTTCTCGGGTACGCGGGAGAGCGGCCGGTGCACGACGGCACCGACGACGAGCACGGCGACGCAGGCGGCAAGCGCGCCGAGCGAAGCGGGCCAGAGAAGCCCGCGCCCCGCGCCAACCGCAATGACGATAAAGACAACCTCCAGCCCTTCGAGCAGCACGGCCTTGAAGGCCGCGATGCCTGCGATCCAGTCGAGCGAGGTGTGTTTCCGGCGCGCCTCCTCGGCCAGATGTTCGGTTTCCGCGGCAAAGGCGGCATTCTCGTCGTGCAATGGAATGACCCCCGCCGAACGCAGCACGGCCTTGCGCAACCACCCCATGCCGAACAACAGAAGGAGAACGCCGATCACCAGCTGGAGCAGATGAAGCGGAACACGGTCGAGCAGCGGACCCAATACGACGATCAGCAGCGCGAGCACGCCGAGCGCCGCGAATGTGCCAAGTGCAGCCGGACGCCAACCACGCAGCGTGCCGACGGCGAGCACGATGGTGAAGGCCTCAACGACCTCAACAAGCGAGGCCACAAATGCCGCGCTGACGGCGGGCGCGGCCACACCCCAGGAAACCATTTCCATCAAATCGTGCTCGCTGGACGCGGACTCATAGAGTCAGAAATGTAGTGTTTGCTACGTATCTATGAATGTGTGTAGCATATACAACAGACTCGGTCAACAAGGACTTTGCGCCATGAAGCCGCCGCTGACCTTCGATGAGCAGATCAATACCAGCTTGGAGACGATGACGCCTGCCGAGCAGCGCGTGGCCCGCTTCTTCCAGGAAAACCGCGAAGAGGTGCTCATTGCCTCGGCTTCGGCGCTCGCGGGAAAGGCGGGGACCAGCGATGCCACTGTGATCCGCACCGCCAAGGCTCTCGGCTTCTCGGGCATGGAAGCGCTGCGGCGTACTCTGGCTGCGGAGTTGAGACAAAATCTGTCTCCCGCCGGTCGTCTGGCCCAGACCTTGAGGGAGATAGGCGATGGCCCGGCGGCGGCCCTCGATGCGACGCTGGATATCCACCAGAAGGCGATTGAGGGTCTTCGCCGCGACATCACGCCGGCGCATTTTGAAACGGCCGTGCAGTGCATCGTCGATGCAGGGCGCGTGTTTATTTTCGGAATTGGGCCGTCGAGCGCGATGGCGGACTATTTCACAATTCAACTCCGGCGTTTTGGCATCGAGGCGCTCAGCCTGACGCAAACCGGTCTCCTCCTCGCCGACGGATTGCAGAGGCTGCGAGAGAGGGATCTGTTGTTGATATTTGCCTACGGCCGGGTCTACCGGGAGCTGGCGGTGCTCTTGAATCAAGCAGAGCGCCGTGGCGTCGCCAGAATTCTGTTCACAGACACGCTCGGCCCGAAACTCCGCCGCCGCGTTGACGTGATTCTCCCGGTTGCGCGCGGTCGTGCCGACATGCTCAGCATGCATACGGCCACCCTCGGCCTCATCGAAGCGCTCCTGGTCGGCATTGCCACGAAACGTCCTCAAGAAACCCTCTCCAATCTCAGATCCTTGAACGAGTTGCGGGCTGAGCTGGTCGGCGGGCCGATGGATCTCCCTGTCTCAAAGAGGGACGCATAAAGACAGCTAAATGCACTCGTCATGCGGACGATCTCCGTCTGCCTCAACCCGAGCCCGGCGGTTTCCTGCTTCCACAAAAGATCGTCACCGGGACCGGGCGGAGCGGAAGCTCCACCCTGCATGAATTTTCGGTGCGCCGGCGAATGGATCAATGGAATCCGACTCTGAATGGACTTCATGTTCAGGCGCGATCCGGCCCGCGATCTGATAAGTGCAGAGGGCAGGAAAGCGATGAACGAGGCTGACGACGCGACGGCGACCACGGCGGGTGCGCACCTGCCCCGCAGCATCTGGGCGTTGGGCTTTGTCAGCCTGTTCATGGACATCTCTTCGGAGATGATCCACAGCCTTCTTCCCGTCTTCCTGGTCACCGTGCTGGGCGCGAGCGCCGTGACCGTCGGGCTTATCGAAGGCATCGGCGAAGCCACCGCCTCGATCTCCAAGCTGTTCTCGGGCTGGCTGAGCGACCGGCTCGGCAAGCGCAAGGCGCTGACGGTAATCGGCTACAGCCTCGGCGCGCTCTCCAAGCCCCTCTTTGCCGTGGCGCCGAACGCGTCGTGGGGGTCCCTGAGCGGGGTCCCGGAGTTGACTATTTGACTTTCGGTGATGCCGGCGCTGGCCGTCTCTCAAAACATTTCGGCACCTTTTGGCCTGAAATCAGGAAACATCGGAAGCACCGGTAATGGAGAGCAACCGAAGCCTGAGTCCCTTGAACGAGCGGAATCCGCGATCGAACGTAGCCAGTTCGTAGTCGAGCGACTGCGCCAGAGCAGCCAGCCAGGCATCGGTCCACAGGTTGGGGGTGGCTTCGCGGCCGGAGACCAATTGAACAAACCGGGCTTCGTGCGACACGGGTTCCGCATCGACTGAGAAACATCGCGGATCGTCCGCGAGCTGTTTCCAGGCCTTGAGGGCAGCGGCCGGAGCTATGGGC
>DASWIN010000359.1:0-4803 GCA_036397655.1 Nitrospiraceae bacterium
TCACGTCCCCCTCTCCCTTCCCTCTCCCCCTGCAAGGGGGAGAGGACAGAGGTGAGGGGGCTTCCTTGGTCAGGATTGAGATTGAAGCGGACCGGTTCCTAAAACAAATGGTCCGCGCGATGGTGGGCACGCTGGTGGAAGTCGGGCAAGGGAAGCGGCGACCGGAGGAGATAAAGCGGATTCTCGAGGCGAAGGACCGCCGGGCCGCGGGCTACACGGCGCCTCCGCAGGGCCTCTACCTGGTCTCCGTCGCCTACTGATCGCCGTGGGCCCAACGCAGACGGCCCGGCCGGAGGAGACTCCGGCCGGGCCGTGGCAATCCTTTTTCGCTCGCGTGCGGCGCAGGCGAGCGGACCTTCATGCGTCAGGATCTGTGCTGAGGATTCTCCAGCTTCTTCCGCAATTCGATGATCTCCCGCTCCATGGTATCGAATCGGTCCGCAATCGGGTCGGAAATGTTCGTGTGGTCCATCATCGTCTCGGGCATCCGCTCTCCTTCGGCTTTGATCACCCGCGCCGGCACGCCGATGACGGTAGAATTGGGCGGCACGGATTTCAGGACCACGGAATTGGCCCCGATCTTGACGTTGTCGCCGATCCGGATGCCACCGAGAATTTTTGCCCCCGCACCGACCACGACGTGATTGCCGATCGTCGGATGGCGCTTGCCATGCTCCTTGCCGGTCCCGCCCAGCGTCACGCCCTGGAACAGGGTCACATAATCGCCGATTTCAGCCGTTTCCCCGATCACCACGCCCATACCGTGATCGATAAAAAACCCCCTGCCGATCGTGGCCGCGGGATGGATCTCGATGCCTGTCAGCCAGCGGGCGAGCTGGGAGATGATGCGCGGAACCAGCGGGAGGCCCCACCGGTTCAGCCGGTGCGCCACGCGGTAGGCCAGCAGCGCGTGGAACCCCGCATAGGTCAAAACGACTTCGAGCGTGCCGGTTGCCGCCGGATCGCGGTCAAAGACAGCGCGGAGGTCATCTTTGATTCGGTTAAACATAAGCTGACACGCTCACAGGCTGACAGGCCGCACGAACAAGCTGACAAGCTGCACGTGAAACTTCACCTAGCCCGAGTTTTTGAGGACTCGAGACTGCGAATAAAACCATAGATGATTCTGGATACGCCGATTGCCTGCTTCTGCATTCTCTCAAAACGAGACTGGTCGATATACTCCAAGTCTTTGGCCACATACAAATGACTTCTTACCTCGCCTGCTGATCCTCTGGCCATGTAGAGAAATCTGATAAGTTCTTGCGTTGACCCGCGTTCAAATCCTTCGGCGATGTTTGCCATGCCGGACACGGCGGCCCGCCGCAATTGATCCTTGAGGGACCAATCCTTATCGAAGCCTGCCTCACCGGTCAGAAGATACACGGCATGAACAAGCTCTCGCGCAAGCTGCCACGCCTTTAGATCCTCAAAGCTATTCGCCTTCAACATTTCCTAAGCTTGTCAGCTTGCAACCTTGCAGCCTGTCAGCCCTTGATCGCTTCGATCAGACAGACCGCCTGCGCTGCAATGGCCTCCTCATGCCCGATGGCATCCAGGTGCTCGCCGCTTTTCACCTTCACGTTGACCGTCGCGCGATCCACCTTGAGCACCTCCGCCATCCTCGCTCCCATCGCCGCCAGATGCGGCCCCAGCCGGGGGGCCTGGGCGATGATCACGGAATCTACATTTACCAGACGATACCCTTTTTTCGCCAGCAATCCCGAGACTTCCTCCAGCAGGACGAGGCTGGAGATGTTCTTGAACTTCGGATCTGAACTGGGGTAGTGCCTTCCAAGGTCCCCCTCCCCCATCGCGCCCAGCATCGCATCGCACACCGCATGGACCAGCGCATCCGCGTCGGAATGACCGACCAGCCCCTGGCCATGGGGAATCTCGATGCCGCCGAGGATGAGCTTGCGACCCTTGCCCATTGGATGAATGTCATAGCCGATGCCAATCCGCATGAATGAACTCCCTTATGACCGGCTGACAAGTTACAAGCGAGCAAGCAACAAGTTGCTTCTACTTGTCAGCTTGTCACCAGTGAGCGTGTTACTTGTCAGCTTTGTCCTTCGCCCTTGCCGCCAGAATCGACTCTCCCACCACAAGATCCTCCGGCCTGGTCACTTTGATGTTGTCGGTGCCGCCTTCCACGATCGCGACCCGATGCCCCAAGTGCTCGACCAGCTGCGCATCATCGGTAGCGCGGAAGCCGGTGTGCAGGGCCCTGGCGTAAGCTTCCTCCAGCAAGACCCGTTTGAACGCCTGCGGCGTTTGTGCCAGCCACAGGGATTTCCGGTCCACAGTTTCTTCAATCAATCCGTCGGGGCCGGCCCGCTTGACGGTATCCCGCATCGGGATGGCCACGATGGCCGCCCCGTGCTTCGTCGCGGCTTCCACAACCAGCGCGACCATGCTTGCGGTAAGAAACGGCCGGACGGCATCGTGAACCAGCACGATCTCGGCATCGGATCCCGCAGCGGCCAGGCCCAAACGAACCGAATCCTGCCGTTCGGCCCCACCGGCCACGATCTGCCTGACTTTCTTGAATCCGTACCGGCCCACGATGTCCTGCCTGCAATAATCGAGATCCGCTTGTGGAGTCGCCAGCACGATGGCGGAGATCACATGCGAGGCCTCCAATACCCGAAGGGAATGCACCAGGAGGGGCAGCCCGCCCAGCACCAGGTACTGCTTCGGAGTGTGGCCCCCCATGCGAAGCCCTCGACCGGCGGCGGGCACCACGGCGACAACTTGCGGAGCCTGTCGGGCTGTCTTACCGGAACTGCTAGCCACGCGCGACCTGGATTTCTTCCTTCACCTCGGCGTCATCCTTGAGGCGGGTAAAGATCATGCGCCCGGCCGTCGTCTGCAGCACGCTCGTGACGATCACATCCACGTTCCGGCCGATATGCCGCTTGGCATTATCCACGACGATCATCGTGCCGTCGTCCAGATATGCGACCCCCTGCCCGGCTTCCTTGCCTTCCTTCAGGACAAAGACCCGGATCATCTCGCCCGGCAGTACGACCGGCCGCAACGCATTGCACAACTCGTTGATGTTCAGCACCCGCACGCCCTGGAGCTCGGCGACCTTGTTCAGGTTCAGATCGTTGGTCACGACCTTGGCGCCGAGCTTCTTGGCCAGCACGACAAGCTTGGAGTCCACTTCCTTCACGTTTGGAAAATCGTCATCGATGATGCGGACGTCGATGTCTACCATCTTCTGGATCTTGTTCAGCATGTCGAGGCCCCGACGGCCCCGAGCCCGTTTGAGGGAGTCCGACGAGTCGGCGATATGCTGCAACTCATGGAGGATAAACTGCGGCACCAGGAACGTGCCTTCCAGGAACCCGGTCTCGCAGAGATCCGCCACGCGTCCATCGATGATCACGCTGGTATCGAGAATTTTCTTGCTGTCCAACGCCGTCGTTTCGACGGGCCTCGAGGAACCGCCCAGCTGTTCCAGGCCGAACCGGGCCCCCAGCGTGATCCCGAGATAGGGCAGGCCGAGCAGAAAGACCAGCCCGCCGACGTGAAAAAGAAAGGCATCGACGTCAAAGACCGCGCTGCCGACCCATTCAATAAGTCCGGTAAGAATAAGACCGACGGCCAGCCCGGTCGTTCCGCCGATAATCATGCCGAAGGACGCCTTGCGGAGCGTGTACTCCGCCATCAGCACGAGCCCCCCGAGAGCCGCGCCGATGGCAAATCCCATCAAGAGAAATTCCCAATGGTTCTCCTCGCTCCGCACGAACAGCCCCATCCCGGCAAGGCCGCTGATGAACACAAACCCCATGCGTCGTGCCATCGTGCCACCCCCTCTGTTGAATGATCATATGAACAATCATAAGTCCGAACCTTCAACCCGCATTATTCATGATGGCTTCTACTGCAACCGCTGATACGCCGCTACGACAAGCCTGGCCGCCATGGTGACGCGCCCAGGCGGGCGGGCTCGCCACTCGGTCGGTCAACAGCCTGGTCAAGGCTGCCTCCCTCCCGTCGCCCGCTCGGCCCTGTTGCCTGCCTCTCGGGCTCCTACAAAGGGGGCCAGCCCCCTTGTACGATCCCCACGAAGGAGGCACACCCCCTTCGCTACCCCCATGTCGTGGCCGTACGCCACGCCAACGCGGCTCCACGCGCCCGTCTCGCAAGGCGTCTCAGCGGTTTCGTCACGAACCCTCATGAATACTGCGGGTTCGGCCGTTCCCTTGCCTTTCCGACGGACGGTCAGTAGAATCCCACCCACGTATGATCAAGCTGCTGCGAGAAGGCAACAATCGGTTCCCGTGGGCCCTCAAGGGCGTCATGGTCGTCATCGCCCTGACCTTCATCGTCGGCATGGGCTGGTGGGGCTATGGCGAGTCACAGACCGACGTGATTGCCACGGTCGGCCCGTTCAAGGTCTCGCGGGACGAGTATATGCGCCGCTACAAGAACCTCTACGAGTACGCCAAGAAACAGAAGATGCCGGACGCGATCAAGGACGAGGTGCTCAAGGAGATGGCCGTCGAGCAGATGGCGGAGGAGAAGCTGTGGCGCCTGGCTGCCGACGAGATGGGCCTGACGCTTTCGCCCGAGGAGCTGCATACGGCCATCACGCGCATCAAGGATTTTCACACGAACGGCAAGTTCGATCCGGAACTCTACAAGCGCCTCCTGGCCTACAACCATCTCACGCCGCCGCAATTTGAAACCGAGTACAGCGCGCGCCTGCTGGGCGACAAGGCCATGTCGGTTGTGTTCGATTCCGTGGCCCTGACTCCGGCCGAAATCGAGGAAGCCAAGACCTTGATG
>DASWIN010000360.1:0-11638 GCA_036397655.1 Nitrospiraceae bacterium
CGGCGAACACCGCCAGCGCGGCGGCGAAAGCCAGCCCGACCGAGGTGCAGGCGATGCGGCCGGCGATGTCGTGCGAATAGCGGCTTCCCAGCAATCCGTTGAGCAGGACGGCTACGAGGGGGAACCCCGGGATCAGGAGGATCAGCAGATCGATCACGTTACCACTTTAGTAAATTCATTTCGTCCACATTCGTCGAAATCTTTCCGCGGAACACCACGATGATGATGGCCAACCCCACCGCCGCCTCGCCTGCCGCGATCGCGATCACGAACAGCGCGATAATCTGACCCGCCATGGACTCCAGGTAATGCGAGAAGGCCACGAGATTGATATTGGCGGCGTTCAGCATGATCTCCACCGACATCAACACGACAATAAAATTCCGACGGACTAGCACGCCGATCAGACCGGTGGCGAACAGGATCGCGCTGACGGCAACGTATGCGCTTAATGGAACCATATCTACCGTGATGCGTGATGCGTGACGCGTGATGCGTGCCAAGATGGTTGTGTCATGGGCTCTCTCCTACCCGTCACTTGTCACCAGTCACCCGTCACTGGTTTTCCTGGTCCACGTCCGCTGCCGTGGGCGTCTTGGTCAGGACGATCGCGCCGATGACTGCGCCGAGGAGGAACACGCCAACGATTTCAAACGGCAAGAGGTACTCGCTGAACATTTTGATCCCGACCGCGTAGCTGTCTCCTTCCTTCAACACCGCCGAGGCCGGCGCGTCGCCTTTGGCGCCCCCGAACGGCGATCGCATCACTAGCAGCAGCAATTCGCTGAAGATCGAGACGGCGAGAAAGAGAATTACTGCGTGCTTCGTGTGGAGATACCTCTCGTCAGTTTTTAGATTCAGCAACATGAGTACGAATAGATAGAGGATCAGGATCGCACCGGCATAGACGATGACCTGTACGGCAAACAAAAATTCGGCGTTGAGCAGCACGAACAATCCGGCTACGTGCAGCAGCAACGCCAGCAAAGCCAGCAGGCAATGAACGGGATTCCGCAAGGCGACGGTGAGAATGGCCGCCAGGATGCTCACCACGGAAAAATAGACGAAAAAGACAGGGATCATCGTGTGCAATCAGGTCAAGTGCTTGGGCGGCGGTTGCGTGGACTGCTTCACCGACTGGGGAAAGAAGTAGCGGTAGTCATGGTACATCTGGTCGTTCTTTTCCTGACCGTGTGCGTACAGATACTTCTTGGCATCTTCCAGGTGCTTCTCGCCGATTTCATAGAGCCGCTTCTTGTCGAACAGCAGCGTCCGCTTGTCGTGCGTGGAATACTCGTACATTTTCGTCATGGCCAGCGCGTTGACCGGGCAGGCCTCCACGCAATAGCCGCAGAAGACGCACTTGGTGATGTCGATGTAAAACTCGCTCGCGTACCGCTGCAGCGGGAGCGATTTGTCCTCCGCGCTGATCACCTTGATGCAGTGGGAGGGACAGGCCGCCTCGCAGAGGTCGCAGCCGACGCACCGCTCCTTGCCGTCGTCATACCGCAACAGGCCCAGGGCGCCGCGATGCGCATCCGGGATCACCCGCTGCTCGCGCGGATATTGGAACGTGATCGGCTTGTGCAGCATGTGTTTAAACGTAACTTTCATCGCGCTCCAGATTTCCGCGAAGAGGGCCGCCTCCCAGAGTTTTTTCGCCACTGCGATCACGCTCATCCCATTCTCCGAATGTGCAGGCACGAGACGATAGGCAATAGGCTATGGGCGGGAGACCCCGACCCAATTTCTTCGCCTATTGCCCATTGCCTAAGCCCATAGCCTCTTCAGACCTTTTCGACGCTGACCGCCGCCTGCTTGAAATAGGGCACGCCGGTGGAGGCATCCACCTCGACGCCCATGAGATCCTTGACCGGCGGGTTGTTGAAATGTTCCGGATAAAAGCAGCAACCCGGCAACACCGACAGATCCCCCTTGGCGCTCAGCACCGCCGTCCCCTTGGCCGAGGACACCCGGACCCGGTCGCCTTCCTTCACCCCCATCCGCTCCATGTCCGCCGCGTTCATGTGCAACTCTCCGGCGGTGGAGGCGAACAGGAGCAGGCCGGACGCCTGCGTGGACAGTTTGCCCGAATGGTACAGCAATTGTCCCATTGTAAGATTGAACCGTGTGCCCCCGTCGGCCGCCTTCTGTTCCGCACGGTACCGGACCGCGACGTCGGCGGTGTATCCGTTGGAGAGATACCCGTCCGGGTTCACCGCCACCTTTTTCGGCTGCCCCAAATTGTAGTAACCGGGCAGCAGCTTCATGATCTCGCGCTGGATGTCCTGCGCCGATTCGTACTCCATCGAGGCGCAGCCCAGCCCGCTGCCGATGGCCGACAGGATCTGCCAGTCGGGCAGGCTCTCACCGATCGGGTCCATGGTCTGCCGGATGCGCTGGACCTTGCCGTCCTGGCTCGTCATCGTGCCGTCTTTTTCGGCGAAGGTGCAGGCCGGCAGCACAATATGCGCGAGTTGCGCCGACTCCGTCATGAACGGATCCTGGACGATCAGCAGTTCCAGCTTCTCCAGCGCCGCCTTGACCTCCACGGCCGCCGGCAGGGTGCCCAGCGGATTCTCGCCGATCAGATACAACGCCTTGATCTCTCCGCCCCGGCACTTCTTGAGAATGTCCATGAGCCCCGCCCCGCCCCCCTTGTTCGGAAGCGGCGCGCTCCAGGCCTTGGAGAATTTCGCGCGCATGTCATCATGGTCAAACGGGACCTGCCCGGGGAGAAACTCCGGCGACGTGCCCATGTCCACCGCGCCCTGCTCGTTGGCTTCCTCGGTCACCGTGTTGATGCCGCAGCCGGGCTTCCCCAGCTTGCCCGTCACCCACAAGAGATCGATCAACGCGAGGACGTGCTGGTAGCCGTGGGGGCGGCGGACGATGCCCTCTCCGCAGATCACGACCGAACGAGGCGCTTCAGCGAACACCGACGCGGCTTCGTTGATCCGGTCTTTCGACAGGCCGGTCGCGGATGCCACGGCATCGAGCGAGAGCCCCGCCACCGCCTGCTTGAGCGCGGCAAAGGCCTGGGCATGCTTGCCGGTCGTGTCCGTGTCGATGAGGTCCTGCTCGATGACGGATTTGACAAGCCCCTTCACAAACAACCCTTCCGTGCCGGGCTTCACCAGCATCGGATGGGAGGCCAGCTTGGCGAGATTCGTATTGGCCGAATCCACCACAATGACCTGAGACTTGTAGACGCGAATCGCTTCCTTCACCCGCACGCTGAAGACGGGATTGGTTTCCGTCACGTTGGAGCCCACTACCAGAATCGCCTTGGCCTTCGTGATGTCCGCCGTATCGTTGGTCATCCGCCCCACGCCCATGGCGTGCTGTACCGCGTGCACGAAATTGAGGTGCCCGTAACGCGCGCTGCTGTCGAGCTGGTTGGTGCCGATGGCGGCGCGCATCAGCTTCTGGAAGAGATACAGCTCCTCATTGCTGCAGCGGGCCGTCACCAGGCCGGCAATCGCGTTCGGGCCGTACTTGGACTTGATGTCGGCGAGACGGCCCACCACCGTCTCGATGGTTTCGATCCAGGGCGATTCCGCCAGCTTGCCGTTCTTCCGGACCAGCGGCTGCGTG
This sequence comes from Nitrospiraceae bacterium, assembly GCA_036397655.1. Taxonomy (GTDB): domain Bacteria; phylum Nitrospirota; class Nitrospiria; order Nitrospirales; family Nitrospiraceae; genus 2-02-FULL-62-14. Next base: position 3,598 of record DASWIN010000360.1, read on the forward strand.
AGACGCGCCTTGCTGTCGATGAACTGGAAGCCAAACCGCCCGCGCACGCAGATGCCGCCATGGCCCTTCTCCGTTTCCGACCGGTCGCCCCATTTGTTCTTCCAGGAGAGGGGCGAGGTCACCCGAACGACTTCATTGTCCTTGGTCTCAAGGTACAACTGGCAGCCGTCGCCGCAGTAATTGCAGGTGGTCGTCGTCTTTTTGAGCTGCCAGGGCTTGTACAGATACTTCGAAAACTTGTTCGTAATCGCGCCGACCGGACAGACCGCGAGGCAGTCGCCGCAGAATTCGCAGTCCAGCGCGGTGTCGCCTTTCGCCACCACCTGGGTGAATCCGCCCTTCTTCATGAACTGGAGCGCATCGATCATCAACACATCCTTGCAGATGTTGATGCACTCGCCGCAGGCGATGCAGCGGTTCATGTTGAAATCGAGCGCGAGGCTCCGCGTGTCTTCGGGAATCAGCTTCTGCTTGGCGTTGGCCAGCGTGGTGACCTGGTGCTCGAACGCCATATCTTGAAGTTCGCAGTGGCCGTCCGCGTCGCAGACCGGGCAGTCCAGGGGATGCACGGACAAGTGTTTCTCGACCGCCTTCTTTCTCGCCTGGAACAGGTCGTCGCCTTCCGTGCGGACGATCATGCCGGCTGTCGCCTTGGCCGTGCACGAACGGACCGGTGACTTCTTGCCTTCCTGCATCACCAGACACATGCCGCAGGAGCCGAAGGGATCGAAGGTATAGTGGTAGCACATGGCCGGGATGATCTTGCCCGTGCTCGAAATGACGTCGTAGAGCGACACGCCGTCCTTGGCCGTGACGGTCTTCCCGTCGATCGTCAGCTCGATCGACGCCGCTTCAACGTCAGGGTTGGTCGCCGGTTTTAATCCCATGCTCTTCCTCTTCTACTCCACTCCCACCCGAAGCGCGGTCGCGTCATTCCCACTGCGCGCGTCCTTCTCACCCGCCCACCCCAGGCGTCTTTTACACCCACCCGCCCCGCGCCCGCCGAGGCGGGCGCTTCTCCGCGGGGACGCGCGCTTTGCCCATGGCGAGCACATTCTGATCGTGTGCGCTTCCGTCCGAGAAACGGGGACCGGTCTACAAGCGACTGGTCCTCGTTTCCACACACCCTCTTTAGCGCGGCGGGACGGTCTGCCTTCGACTGCGCGCGTCCAACGAGGGCCTTCCGAGGCCGCGCGTTGCGCGAGCACGGAAGGCAGACCGACCGCCACGCTCACTTTCCCTCATCGTGCGCCCTCTGCGAGCAAGGGAGGAGACCCAACCGCTAGCTCACCTTACTCCACCGCGCGTTGCGCGAGCACGGAATGACGCGACCGCCAGCTTCATCTATCACACTCTCCCATGACGATATCGTACGTTCCGAAGATCGTGACCGCATCGGCGATCATGTACCCGCGCGACATGTGGTCAAACGCCCCCATATGAATAAAGGAGGGCGCGCGGATCTTCAGCCGGTAGGGCTTCCCGCCCCCCGTGCTGACGATGTAAAAGCCGAGTTCGCCCTTGTGCGCCTCGGTCCCGCAATAGATCTCTCCCGGAGGGGCGTCGAACCCCTGCGAGAAGAGCTTGAACTGCTGGATCATGGAGTCGAGGTTCGTGAAGACACGATCCTTCGGCGGCAACGTGACGCTCGGCACGTCGGCCATGACCGGCCCCTCCTGCATCTGGTCGAGGCACTGCCTGATGATCTTCACGCTCTCGTACATCTCCATCACGCGAATCCAGTACCGGTCGTAGGTGTCGCCGTTCTTGCCGACCGGCACGTTGAACTCGCATTTGGGATAGGCCCCGTAGGCCTCGTACTTCCGGAGGTCGTAATCCACGCCCGAGCCGCGCAACGTGGGGCCGCTCAACCCGAAGCTCAGCGCGTCCTCCGCCGAAATCACCGCCACGCCCTTGGTGCGCGCCAGCCAGATGCGGTTCTTCTCGAGGAAGACCTGGTACTCGTCGATCTTCGGCGGGAAGTAGTCGAGAAATGCCCGCACCTTCGAGAGCAGCGACGGCGTGAAGTCGCGCTCGACGCCGCCGATGCGGTACCAGCTCGTCGTCAGCCGCGCCCCGCAGAGCTCGTCGAACCAGTCCAGGAGAATCTCCCGGTCACGGAACGTGTAGAAGAACACCGTCATCGCGCCGATATCGAGCGCCTGCGTGCCCAGCCAGAACTGATGGCCGATGATCCGCTGCACCTCCGCCACGATCGTCCGGAGATACTCGGCCCGCTCCGGCACCGTGATATTCATCAGCTTCTCGACGGCGCGGCAATAGGCGAAGTTGTTGTACATCGCGCAGACATAATCGAGACGGTCGGTATGTGGGATGAACTGGTGGTAGGTGCCTTCCTCGGCCAGCTTTTCCACTCCCCGATGCAGATAGCCCATGACCGGCGTGGACTTCACGAGCCGCTCGCCCTCCAGCTCGAGGATAACCTTGAGCACTCCGTGCGTGCTCGGATGCTGCGGCCCCATGTTGAGCAGCAGTTCTTCCGTGCGCTGCAGGGGCAGCGTCGCGGTTTCCGGATGCTCCGGATCCACCTTATAGATGGTGTCGCGCTGGTCCTTGAACCGGTATGTTTTTTCCGTGTCGCGCACGCTAGCCTTTCTCGTTCAGGAATTCGAAGGTATCCCGCCAGCCTTTTCCCTGGAGCGGGAAATCCTTCCGCAACGGATAGCCTTCCGTGTAATCGTCCGGCATCAAGATGCGCCGCAGGTCCGGATGGTTCCGGAACCGGATGCCCATCATGTCGTAGACCTCGCGCTCCATGAAGTTGGCGCCGTGCCAGATGTCCGTCAGGGAATCCACCTGGCAATCGGACTCGGGCACGCGCGTCTTCAACCGGATCCGGTGCCGCTTGCGGATCGAGGCCACTTCCCACACCACTTCGAAGCGCTCGTCATCGTCAGGCCAATCGACGGAACTCACGTGGACCATGTAGTCACAGTCCACTTCGGGATCGCGGCGCAAGAACTCCGCGATCGCATGCACCGCATCCCGCTTTACCGTCACCGCCAGATCGCCGCGCCATTCCACGGAGTCGACGAATCCGTCGGCAAATTCGCGCTTGATGCGTTCGGCCAGGGGGTGCATATTCAAGATAGGTTGAGGTTCAGGTTAAGGCTGAGGTGAATCATGACCAATCCTTAGCCTCAACCTAAGCCTCAACCTTCCCTTTCACCTGTTCCGGTTGTTTCGTGAACACACGCTTTTGCATGATGCGCTCCTGCAACTTCAAAATGCCGTCGAAGAGCGCCTCGGGGGTCGGCGGGCAGCCCGGCACATAAATATCCACCGGCACGAACCGGTCCACGCCCTGCACCACGCTGTAGCTGTCATAGATGTTGCCGGAGGTCGCGCAGGAGCCCATCGCGATCACGTATTTCGGTTCCGGCATCTGGTCGTAGATTTTCCGGATCACCGGCGCCATGCGGCGGCAGACCGTGCCGGCCACGATCATCAGGTCGGACTGGCGCGGCGACGCGCGGAACACGCCGGCGCCGTACCGGTCCATGTCGTACCGCGAGGAAACCGCCGCGATCATCTCGATCGCGCAGCAGGCCAGCCCGAACGTCATCGGCCAGAGCGAGCCCTTGCGCGCCCAATTGACGGCCCTCTCGATCGTCGTGGTGATGACGTCGATCTCGCCGTCCTTCTGATGCCGCCCCAGTTGAATCAGTCCCATTCAAGGGCTCCTTTTTTCCAGGCATAGACATAGGCCACGACAAATAGCGCGATAAAGATCAGCATTTCAATCAGGCCGACGAGGCCGATCTTGAAAAAGGTCACGGCCCAGGGATAGAGAAAGATCACTTCGATGTCGAAAATGACAAACAACATCGCGAAAATGTAGTACCGGACTGGAAACGGCATGCGGGCGTCCGAGAACGGCTCGCTGCCGCACTCATAGGCGCTGAGTTTTTCGGATTCCGGATACTTCGGCTGTACGAAATAACTCAGAACCAGCGTGACGACGCCGAACGCCAGCGCAATCCCGATAAAGAGGAGGACCGGAAAGTACCGGCCCAAATAGTCGAGGAGCTGTTCCGTCCCTGCCACCCGAACCCCTCCTCTTAGCCCGGATCATCCATGGACGCTTCTGCTGCAATCGCGGATCCGCTGCTCCGCCGGGCGGGCTCGCCGCTCCGTCCCTCGCGTCTCCACGTGCCCAGGCTCGCGATGCGCCTGCGCGATTTCGCGACGAATCGCCATGGAAAACACGGGCTAACCCCATGAACTTCAAGGCTAAGAGGATCATGGTAGTCGATAATTTCAAGTCAATCAAGCGTTCAAATGGCCTAGATCGGTGTGGCCCCAAAAGCCCCAGACGCGCTTCGCCTAATTGGAAGTGATTGTTTTTCGTATGGAAAACAGTTCCGTCTGCTGATACGACCGACATATCTCGCGGGACGGTTCTGGAGGAGGAGCCGAGAGCGGACCGGATTGGCGCCGCCTAGCGAGACTTGCGCATGCGGTTCGACGGCATGCGGAGCTTTGGAGGGGAATCCGGATGCTGCACATCCCATTCGGCGGTCAAGGGCGAGAGCGCCTTGGCCTTCTTGCGCCGATGGATCTGCGTTTCGATCCGCGGCGGACGGCCATCGGAAGCAGACGCGCCATCCGGTCGTGATTGCGGTTGATCACCCATCCCTGCGGAAGCTCCATAAATAAAGATGAGGAACCGGCGTTGCATTCACCCTACCACGCCGGGGCGGCCATGATCAAACGTCGCGATTTCATGGGCTTTGCTTGACAATGCCGACTGATTTGCTATTGTGTGCGCGAAGCGGATGAGAGGAGAAACTGGACCATGATGAAGTTCGGCGCAGGTCTATCGGTAGTCCTCGCAGGCATGCTCTGTGGACCGGTGGCGGCCATTGCCGCGGACCAGTCTCCGAGCATGGCGATGCCCGAATCGGGCTTGTCGGTGGAAGCCGACATCACATTAAAGAACTTCTCCGCCGGATTCATTCGTACTGCCATGCCCTATGAAGCGCGGGTGAGCCAGATCACGGGCGACAATCAAACGACGGGCAACAGGCGGCTGCTGGGCGGAGGGGATCAGATTTACCTGGAGTTGACGAGACCGCAGGACATCGCGCCCGGCGACAAGTTCATTCTCTACCGGCAGGTCAAGAAAGTGTATCATCCGGTTCGCGGCGAGTATCTTGGCGATCTAACCGCCATACTCGGCGTCGCGAAGGTCCTCAGAGTGACGGGCAACAAGGCCACCGTCAAGATTGAGCGTTCCTTTGGAGCTGTTTTCCCCGGTGACGGCGCGATGCGCCAGTCGGCTTCTCCCCAGCCCCCCCCGGCTTTTTTCGGACAATCGCTGCCCGACGGAACCGGCGTGATCGTCGAACTGCCGCCCGGGCAAACCCTCATCGGGCAAGGCCACATGGTCTACATCGATTGGGGACGTAACGACGGGCTGAAGATCGGCGACCGGCTCGATGTGATCCGGGAAAACCCGGACATCCCGATTCAAGTCATCGGCGAATTACAGGTTGTCGCGGTGGAAGACCTGACGGCCACGGCGCGGGTCACCAAATCGAAGGCCCCCTTCCTGCTCGGTGACCGCTTCACCGCCAAATCAAGGCTCCGCGACGAGGCGTCAGCCCCGCAAGAGCGTAAAGAAGCCCTCTTTCAGGAAATGGCTGCGACACCGCGGACCGCCGAAGCCGTTCAGGAAGCGCATGCCGCTCCGCAGGCGCGTGATCTAGAACGCGAATTGGCCGACCTGGCCCGGCAACTGGAGTTCGATCCTGGAAGCGCGCCGGCGACAGCCGCCAGTCTCCCGATCCTGATGAAAATGAAAGCGCTCCTTCGTGAGGCGCCGGACAGTCGAGTGGTGGTGGAAGGCCATACGGACGGCCAGAAGATCGGCCCCTCGCTCAAAGAACTGTACAAATCCAACCAGGAGTTGTCGCGTGCACGCGCCGCAGCGGTGGCCGGCTCCCTCTCCGAGGAGGGAGGGATCAGTTCCCGCAACATCACGATCGTCGGGTACGCCGACGCCAAACCGGTGGCCAGCAACGGCACGGAAGCGGGTCGGAAACGAAACCGTCGAATCGAAATCACCCTGCTGCCCGACGAACCGCCGCCTGCTCCCCCCCCAACACCAACAACCGCCATGCCGGAAGCCGCAGAGCCGTCCCCCCCTGCGCCGGAACCGGCTGCACCCGTCACGACTCCGCCGACTCCGTAACTTCCCTCCTAGCCCGCATCATTCACGAGCGCTTCTGCTGCAATCCCGGATTCGCCTCTGCGACACGCCGACAGGCGCTGTCGAATGGCCTGTCGACTGGGCGGGCTCGCCCCTCGCGGCCTCACCGTACTGTTGGGGGCTGGCGCCTTTCTTCTTGGCGCCTGTCCCCCTTCTCGAAAAACGGGGACGGTTGCCGGCCTTGGAAGGCCAAGAAGGGCAACAGTTCCCTAGGCTCCAGCGCCCGTCTCGCATGGCGACTCCGTGAATTCGCGACGAACCGTCATGAATAATGTGGGCTGAGATAATTGTCCCCGCCCTTCCGCGCTGCTAGAATGCCACATGTCCGATCATACGCTTCCCGCGAACTCCGGCTCGTCCGGCGCGCCTGACCGTCCGGCCTCTTCGACGCACCCGCCCCCTTCCTCACCCGAGCGTACGGGCGCGCCCCTCCATGCCGACGTCATCGTGCCGCGACACCTGCATCGCACGTTCACATACCGCATCCCGGAATCTCTCCGACCGCACGTACGGGTTGGCAGCCTCGTCCGCGTGCCGCTGGGACCGAGCACCGTCCAGGGCGTTGTCGTGACGGTTTCGTCCACGGGCCCGCCGCTTTCCACGGGGCCCCGCGTCACGCCGATTCGCGTCCGCGACATTATCGCCATGGCGGACGAGTCAGGTGACGGTACGATTCCAGCGGACATCCTGGAACTCACGCGGCTGGTGTCCGAGTATTATCTTGCTCCATGGGGACAGTGCCTCCGCCCGATCCTGCCGGTCATGCCCGGCGCGCGCAGACCGAACCGCTCCAGAAAAACATCCTCTGGTGATGAGCGACCGGACGATTCCGTCGCGTCGACCGACGCATTCGCGCTTCCGGCAGCCGCCACGCCCTCGTGGTGGCCCCGTTTCCGGGAGGCGCTCGACGCTCGTCGCCACGAGACCTTTGTCGTCGAAGATGCGCCGCACCGCCGGTGGGCGACGGTCCTCGAGGCCATTGACGCCGCGCTAGGGCAGAAGCAGTCCGTGCTCCTCATCTCGCCGGAAATCCGCCGCGTGACGGCGCTGGCGGCCCTGTGCTCCCGCCGCTGGCATGACCGGGTTGCACAACTCCATAGCGAGCTGCCCCCCGCCGTACGCGAACGCGAATGGCGTCGCATTCGACGCGGCGAGGCCGACCTCGTCATCGGCACGCGCTCCGCTGTCTTTGCCCCGCTGCAAGCCCCCGGCCTGATCTGCGTGGATGACGAAGAAGACCCGGCGCTCAAGGAGGAACAGGAACCGCATTACCACGCGCGCGAGGTCGCTGCGATGCGGGCCCGGCAGCACGGCGCGGTGCTCCTGTTGGGCACGGCCCATGCCTCGATCGACACGTGGCAGCACATCGCCCGATCGCCGGAGCGCGCCGGTGCGGCGGATCAGCCAACCATCCACCTGGTGGATTTGCGGCAGAGCCCTTCGCGCACCCTGCTCTCGGAGCCGATGCGCGCCGGCATTCGGGCAGCCCTGGACGGCGGGACGGGCGCGATCCTGTTCGCGAACCGGAAGGGATTTGCGTCCGCACTCCACTGCCGGGACTGCGGTATCTCGCCGGCTTGCGCGCGCTGCAGCGTGTCGCTCACCTTATATAAGCGGGCGAACCAGCTGGCCTGTCGCTACTGCGGCGCGGCAGCACCGGTTCCTGATACCTGCCCGTCCTGCCGGTCTCCGCGGATCGAACCGGTCGGCTCCGGCACGGAACGGCTGGAAGAGGAGCTCCGGCGACTGTTTCCGGCCGCGCGCATCGGGCGGCTCGATCGGGATACGGCGCGCACGCCCGAACAG
>DASWIN010000361.1:0-2254 GCA_036397655.1 Nitrospiraceae bacterium
GCGCGAGCACGAAGGGAGATAGGGCCGCCAGCTCAGATTCCCTCGGCCCATTCTCCCTCCCGCCGCGCTGCCCCTACTGGTGGATCCCCCGCAAGAACCGCAAGGCTCTCTTTTCCCTTAGACGCCAACCCGTCGCGCATATGCATCTGGCCATGCCTCCCATCTTGACCGATCGGCTGCCACTGGTGGGGGGCGGTTGACTCACAACTTGACTTACACTTGACTTATTATCGGCTTCCGTTTAAGGTGGCGGCATGGCCTACACCCCCACCTTCACGATCACACCTCAGTTGTTGCGTCTGATCGAGGAAATTACGGCGCTCCGGGAGAAGATTCTGGCTGCGACCGTGCAGGTCCCGTGGATGCCTGCCTTGCAGAAGGATGCCCGCGTCCGGAATACCCATAGCTCGACGGCGATCGAAGGCAACCCGTTGACCCTGGAGCAGGTGCGGCTACTCGAAGAAGGGCAGCCTCTTCCGGCCCAGCCTGAACGAGCCCGGCGCGAGGTGCTCAATTACTTGGCCGGCCTCCGTTTCATCGAGAAGCACGCGGGCAAGAAACGGATCACGCACGAGGACGTGCTGAAGCTCCATTCCATCATCGCCTCGGACGTGATGGATCAGGGGCGAGCCGGGCGCTACCGCGACATACGGGTTCGCGTCGGCAAGTATCTCCCACCGCCGCCTGAACTGGTCTCGGGGCTGATGGCGGAGCTGTTGGCGTGGTGGAACGTGCAGGCGGCCAAGTGGTCGCCGATCGTTTCCTCCGCCATTCTCCATTATCAATTCGAAGCGATTCACCCCTTTGCGGACGGAAACGGCCGTGCCGGCCGCGCGCTGGCGCTGTGGGAGCTCTACCGGCAGGGCTTCGATACGCACCACATTTTTTCCGTCGACGAGGTCTATTGGAGGAACCGGCCTCGCTATTACCAGGCGCTTCAAGCGGTCCGGGCCCAGGGCGACGACCTGACAGGCTGGCTGGAGTACACGACGGAGGCGCTTCGTCAGACCCTTGAGCAGGTCTGGACGCGGGTGCAGCATCTTTCCGCCGAAGCCGGCCCCAGGAAAATTGTTCTTCGCCCGAAACAGGAACAACTTCTTCGGTTGCTCAGAGACCGCAAGAGTCTGACCCCGCAAGAAATCCGCGACGGGATCGGCGTCTCCAAGCAGGGCGCGATGGACCTGCTCAATCCGCTGCTGGAGGCCGGCCTGGTCCGGCGGGTCGGCACGCGCAAATCCGGCCGCTACATTCTCTCGTAATGGACAAGAAAAGGTGCCAGGCTACTTTGTTTGGAAGAGGCGGTAAGTAATAGCGCCCTGGTCCCATCGGCCGCGCTGACACCTCTTTGCACCACATTTGACCTGCCTGAGTGATTCGGGTATGAAGGCCGCGAATATTTCAGAAGGAACCTGCCTAGGGGGACCGACAGTGAGCCGCAACGATCGTTACGACATGTCAGACCTGCCTGAGGCTCAGTTTGAACCCGGCTCGGATGATCGGGTACTCAAAAACCGGCTTGGCATTACCTCAACGGAAGAGATGGATCTTGCGGAAGCGAGAGCGCTTGAGCGGACGATGGACGTGCTGGTCAGGACATACGGTGAAACACATCGATTCACCGCGGCGGATCTTTGCGAGTGCCACCGCCTCTGGCTGGGCGATCTCTACGAATGGGCGGGCCGGTATCGGCAGGTCAATGTCAGCAAGGATGGCTTTCCGTTTGCCGCTGCTGCGCAGGTGCCGGCGTTGATGGATGAGTTTGAACGGGGTGTGCTGCGGCGCTGCACACCCTGTACGTTTGCAGACCGCGCGGAAGTCGTCCGCGCACTGGCTGAAACGCACGTGGAGTTGGTGCTGATCCATCCGTTTCGGGATGGAAACGGTCGCCTGGCCCGTGTGCTCATGACCCTGATGGCGCTTCAGGCAGGGCTCCCGCTGTTGGACTTCAGCGTGGTCGCGGGGAAGAGCAAGGACGCGTACATTGCCGCGATACAGGCAGGCCTCGAGAAGCGCTATGCGCCCATGGAGAAACTGGTTGCCGAGGTTATCGAGCAGAGCCGCGCGTCTTCTTAGTTGGCGCCGACTTCTTCGGTTGAGCCAGGATGCGGGCGATGGATTCGACAGATGCGCCGGTCTCGATCGCAGTAGAGCTGGCGACGTTGACGGTCAGCGCTTTCCGGTATTTCGCCGGAGCTTTCAGGTGGGGATTCGTTGCAATGAGAGGCTTGCCGTTCATCGATCTATCCTACGTGAG
>DASWIN010000362.1:0-4371 GCA_036397655.1 Nitrospiraceae bacterium
CTCAATAAACGGTGCCGCGGCCGTTAAATTCGGCGCTCGACACAAACATTTCGGCGCCGGCACCTTTTCCTGACGACCTGTTTTGTTAACCACCAGGTGCGAAAACTGTCGTGATACCCGCCTTCGGATACCCATGCGTCGGCCGCACCGTCAGTGCCTATAGTACAAAGGACATCCGAAGAAACAGGTATATCCCCGGATTCCGCGGCATCGAATATTAACGCAATATCTCCGGGGCCCGAGGTTCGCGCTCATCTGTCGCGTTCGGCGGCCGGGCGCTGCGCGCCGTCAGGCGACGTGTTCGTCGCCCAGGAGGCCATCAGATCAGTTCGTTCCGCCAGCAGAGAAGCCAGCAGTCCCGCCACCAGTGCCCAAAACGCCGACGTGATTCCAAAAATGGTAAACGGCGTCATCGACACCGCAAAAGCTACCACAGCACCGAAGCGCAGCTTTCCGGAGAACGCCTTCTCCAGGGCATCCTGGAGAGAAGAAACGATAGCCAGGCCGGCGATCGCGAACACGTAGGTGTCCGGCAGCACTTTCAGCAGCGAGGCCACGGGCGTCGCGGCAAATGCCATCCCCACCGTCAGCAACGCCGCGATGACCGCCGCCCAGTATCTGCCGGAAGCCGGGCCGGCATCCGGCCCTCCCAGGATCGCCACGCCGGTCCTCGCGACCGTGGCAGGATGACCACCGAGCAGCGGGTTGATGACGGAATTGAATCCGACCACGACCGAAATCGTATTGACCGGAACGGCGTAGCCCCGCGCGGACAGGAATCCGAGACCCTGTTATGTGCCGGATGGTATTCAGCCTATTGTTCGGGCAACTCATCGAACTCCTTGCGCTTCGACTCAAACCACTTGCTCATTTGATCGGGGTCCTTCATCAGTTCCTGCATTTCCTTCATAGCCTGCAGATGAGCTGGATCCTGTTTCTGATGCATTTCCATCCCGTGCTGTTTGCTCAGCTCTGCCATCTCTTCAAACGTCTCAGCGCGGAACTCTTTATCGCAAGCGCCGCCCAGTTGTCTGCAGTTCATAGTCTTCATCGAGTCCCTCCTTACTCTGGTGAGTACTACTCGGCCCGAAGACCTCTTCTGGGCACATAACTCACATGGATACCTCGCGCCCGAGGCCCGCGATCTCAGTAGCGGTAGATCGCCGCGATACCCGTTTGCGTTGGCATCCGCTCGGCGGGCACGACCACGACCTCCCCGCCCATCTTGAAAACAAGCTCCCCCAGATCGTCCAACAGATCGTCGATCTCCGGGCCGGCGAGGTCATCGCGTTCGATGCGGCCGCTCGCGGGATCCAGCTTGCCGGGAAACTGGCGCTCGGCCTCGATCAGCAGCGTCGCGACCCTTCCGGCCACGGCCGCTTCGGCAACCGGCGCCAGCTCGCCGGCGCCCAATCCCCTGGACTTCGCCCTGCCGAATTCCTCGGCCAGCCCGGCCAGGCGCGCATGATACTGCGGCTCGACGACCCGCCAGGCGCGCTCGCGGAGCGCATCGAGCGGCAGCGCGTCCGGATGAATATCGATGCCCTCGGCCATCAGGTACGGGTTGTGGCTGACCCGCCGGAACGGGGTGTGGTATTCCGGCAGCGCCGCCAGCATCAGGGGCAATCCCGAACGCTTCGAGTGGTGCTCCAGCACCGCCCGGTCGACGGTGCGGAAGAACCGCTCCGTGTCGCGATCCACCTCGTCCTTCTTCGAGCCGTGCCCATGGCGCATCGCCGGTCCGCCGGGCCCCATCCCGTAGCTGGCGACGGCCTGGTACGGCTCGGTCAACTCCTTGCCCAGCGCCTCGGTGATCGTCGGCGGGACGCCCTCATCCAGTGCCACCGGGTCGAGGGCGTCGCGGTTGCCCTCGAAAAGCTTGATTTCCCGCCGATCCAATCCGAGGACCTGGTAGCGATCGGCTGACTGGAGGATGCGCAGCAGCGGCTTGGTGTGGAAGCTCCCGGCCACGATCGCCAGCGCCGCCACCGGCCGCTGGAGCCGGTAAATCCGGAACAGCCCGGGTGCGCCCAGCACGGCCAGTCCGTCCAGGGTGTGATTCCAGAAGTCGCGATCGCCGGCCAGCTCGTGGAATGGCGCCAGGAGCGGTTGAACCTCGTCGGCCGGGTGCTCGCACCGGAGGGACTCCTCCAGCTCTTTCACCAGATTACGAAACCGGATCGGATCCTGCTGATTCTCCGGATGACGCCGGTGAGTCGGCTGGTAGAGCGAAAGGCACGGACGCCCGTAATCGCCCGCCAGCAAGGCCCGGTAATCGTCAACGAGGGGCTCCATCGTCTCTCCCGTGCAGTCTACGGCGGGCCGGCCCCGCGGTATTGATGGATGATGTGGTCCACTGAATCCGGACACCGGATCAAGGCGTTAAATTGCCATGACGGGATGGGCGATGACAACAGAAACGTCGCAGTCAACGGGCGGCGCGCCTTCCCGCGCCATCCAGGCGGAATCACCTTGTCAGGCGTTGCCTACTTATGTGCAATCGATTTTTCGGTAAACAGATAGTCCTTCAACTCTTTATCCAGGGTCGGGCCTTTTCTCCTTATCCATTCCAGGACCATGGCCGCGTGTTCTTTTTCCTCATCCCGGTTGTGCGCGAGGATTGCTTTCAGCTCGTCATCCTTGCACGCATCGACTCGCTGGTTATACCAGTCGATCGCTTCAAACTCCTCCATTAATGAAGTGATCGCCCGATTAATGAAGTGATCGCCCGATGCATATCCCGCGTTTCATCAGCCAGTTCTTCAATCGGCTCGTGGTAACCTTCGTTTGACATTATTTTCTCCAATCGAAATTCGGGGACACCCAGTATACCTAATTCGATGCGGCTGCCTGTTTAAAAACAGTTTGAAAGATTCTAATCGTGCGCGCGTTTCGTTTTCTTCGCATCCGCATTATGCCGGAACAGCAAGCACGAAGGGTGCCCAATGAAATAAGTATAATGTCCCCGAATTTTCGTAGCGCCGTCCGCTGCATGTTGTGTTGGGCAGGATCAACCTGGCGCCTACTTCTCGACGACAACCGCAAGCTGGTCTTTCTCACGGTCACCAGGACAACTCAAGCTTGTCGTTCCTATCGGCGCGGGAGGCCTTGCGCACCACGTCGATGACGTGCCAAGGGAATCCATTGCCGAGAAACGTTCCGTAAAGTTCTTGTCTCGCATCACCGCCAAGGTACCAGTTCGCTCAATATTCCTCGAGAGCACGCCATCCCGCCTCAGCAGCACCCCTCAGCCCACGAAAGACTGAAGAGTCCTTTTTCAACCGGCCTCCATGCCCCTCTCTATCCTTCACCGAAGAAAGGATCGGGCAAGGCAGGATTTCTGAGCTTAGCCGCTGCGCCGGCTCCGGTGACCGGGAGGCCGGTCGGGTCGAGTAGGCCAATTTGCACCAGCACGTTCGCCTGGTCCCAGATGATGTGCTCGTAGGAAACCTTGTCGCCCTCGATTCCGACGATCACGACGAAGACCACTTCGACACGCTTGCCAGTGGGATCGATGCCTGGGAGCATCCAATCGATCTTGGTGGTGTGTGTAAAGGAAATGACGAGCTCATCGACAAGCCGCTCGTTGCTGTAGGTCCGCGAGATAGTCTCGAACTTTACGTCGGGCGGGAAAAACTGGCCGATCAAACGGTTCGCGTAGAACGTTCGCACGCTCTCCGGACCCTGACCTCCCACCATCGTCGGCACGTTAACGAGATGCGGATTGGGTGCCATCGTCGCCAATGTCATGTCGAGGTCGCCAGCGAGTTCGGCGTCCATATGAGCATTGAAGATGGCATCAAGCTTCTGCTGCAAGTTGGTGTCGGCCATGGTTGGAGCTCCTTGTGGGGCAGTGTAGTATGAAAGCAGGCCGCCAGCCGTCAAGGCGGCCAAACTGATTACAACCGTTCGTCGAGTGGTGTCGACCATCTATAGATCGCTCAACTTATCCGGTCACCACATCTGGATATAGGAGTATCTCATGCCGAGAGCGCCGCGATCGATGGACCACGCTTAGGGCGGACAATCGTGACCGGAACTTCGCGTGACTCTTGATGGCCTTCACCTTGGAGTTGTATGCCCAACACCGCGCTAAGTGGCAATTTCGTGGCGAAGCCACGCTTAAAATTGTCCGCCTTCAGCGCCTGATTCGGCGCCCGTTCCGTTTAACTGAACCAAATCTCTGTCCCACACTATATTGTTCTTAGACCTGTCAAAATATGGGGCAAACCCTCCGTGCCAACATCGGTGAGACATTTTCTTCCTTTGAAATTAGTGTAGAGGGGGGGAGGTATCATGAATGAGTTCCCTGGCTGAGATGACCAAGGTGCCGGAATCTGAGCGAGCCCGTAGGGCGAGTGAGGATTCCGG
>DASWIN010000363.1:0-8148 GCA_036397655.1 Nitrospiraceae bacterium
CCGGTTCGACGGTTACGACCTCCCCTTCCTGCAGGATGGACCCATTGCGGCTGATGCGGGGGTGTTCGTGAATGTCCAAACCGACGCCATGGCCTGTGCCGTGGAAGTACCCCTGCATGCGGCCGTTCACGAGGCCTGTCAAATAACCGGCCTTGTCGAACCGGTCGCAGATGCCCTGATGGATCTTCGTCCCGTCCGCCCCGGCCCGGACCCTGGCGATGGCCTCTTCCTGCGCATCCTTCACGGTCTGGTAGAGTCGTTTCAGCTCAGACGAGACGGTCCCTCGCACCACCGTGCGGGACATGTCGGCGAAATAGCGCGTGGCCGCCGACCGGGGAAACACGTCGAAAATGATGCTGCGATGCGCCGGGAGCGGACCGCTTCCCTCGTCGTGCGGATCGCAGGCCTGGTCGCCTCCGGCCACGATGGTGTGCTGCGCCACGCAATCCAGCTCCATCAGTCTCACATTGATGAGCTTCTTGATCCGTTCGGACGTCAGGGGTGCGTCGTGCAGCCAGAGCGCGTCGCTGCGGATCTCCGCGGTGCGAAGCGCATCGTGGGCGGCGGCGACGGCGGATTCGGTGGCGCGCTGCGCGTCCTCAATGCAGCGGATTTCCTCGACCGTTTTGATCGCCCGGCGCTCGTAGAACGGTTCCTTCTTGGTCTCCAGTTGGTAGCCCAGCGCCTGCAACCGGGCGGCGTGGCCATAGGGAAAATTGGCCGGCACCAGCAGCTGTTTGACGCCGTGGTCCTGCAGGACCAGATGCAGCACGTCCACGGTGCCGGGGGCCGACAGCCCCTGCGCCTTGGCGCGCCGTTCCACTTCCGAATAGGAGAGGACGCGGTCGACGGTGGCCTGGCTGCGGGCGCGATCCAGCTCCAGATCGCTCATGAGCAGCAGGCGTGTTCCCGCGGCTTCCAGAAAGATAAAGGGGTCCGGAGCGATAAAGCGGGTGGCGTAGTAGAGGTTCGAGTCCGATTCGCTTGCCGCGATCATGAGCGTTGCACGGTCATTCGCCATCGGGATCTCCTGAACTCATGCGCGGCGGTTGATGGTGCGGCGTTGATCGATCACGCGAGGAACTCAGGTGATGCTAGCATGGGGGTCTGTGAGGGTCAAGGCGCTGCCGGCGGCGATGGCGACCCGCCAGGCGCAGTTTGCGAGTCGGGCGCGGGGGGGTTCTCATCGCCACCGGAAAAGATTTCCGCCGGGAGCATCAGGGTATTTTTGAGGACATCGAAGGCGAGTTGGGCCAAGCCAGTCAATCCGGCGCCGACCGATTTCATCGGCCGGTTCGCAATTTGCGGATCCTTCAGGGACCCCTTGACGTCAAAAAAGGCCGTGGTAAAGCCCTTCCGCTCACCGGCAAGCAGCCTTCCGAAGAGCGGAATGCCTTGAAGCAGTTTCGTATAAGACCCGAAGGGGCTGACGACCAGGGCCAGATCCAACTGATCGGTCGGCATGTCGTAACTGCCGGCCCCGCTGATTTTGACGACCGGGCTGTCGATGAGAAGATTCTTCGTCGTCAGGATGCCGTTTTGGATGGCGATCGTGCCGCTGAATTTTTCGAAGGGCATCCCCTCTTTCTTGAGGTCCACCTTCCCCTGGAGCCGGCTTGGGATGTCCAGGATCATGAGGATTTTTGGCACGACGGTGCCCTTTTCGATGCGTCCCTGATCAATGTGGAAGTCGAGATTTCCGTTGAGCGTGTTGGCGAGGCCGCGGGGATGTCTCCCATTGCCCTGGACCGTGCCCGCCAGGGTCAGCCCGCCGGTGATGACGCGATCCTCGCCTCCTATCAGCGGCATGAGTTTCTCTGCCGGGAATCCGGACAGCCGAAGTGAGACTTCCCCTTCGGCCGGCTTGCGCTTGGGCAGGCGCACAACAATCCGGCTTTCGGACAGGGTGCCTTCTTCGATCCGGCCGGTGATCCGGCTGGCCTCCAGCGTCTCGTCTCCGATGGCCACGCGCGCGGACAATTCGCTTACGGACAGCTGCTTGTAGCGTCCCTGCGTGATGTCGACGGTGGCGGTCACGCGGCTGGTTGCGGCCAGATCCTCCAGGAAATCGCGCCCCGGCGAGCGCTCTCCTTGGGGGATCAGCAGTTCGAGATCCAGATTCGGAGACTCCACGGTCGCCGTGATGACCGGTTTTCTTCGCCAGTCATGGATGGTTCCGGCGACACGCATGAAACTGTCGTTGATCCGGAATTCCAGCCGTTTGACGTCCGCCCTGGTTCGAAGCATATGTAAGCGAAGATAAATGTCGGTCACACGATGGTCGATCTTCTTGCTGGCGATTTGACCGTCGTTGAGGGCCACCCAGCCGGTGACCGTCCAGTTCTTCCACCTCGTCCCCCTGCCCTTCACATCCAGCGACAGTTCCAGC
Source organism: Nitrospiraceae bacterium (assembly GCA_036397655.1). Taxonomy (GTDB): domain Bacteria; phylum Nitrospirota; class Nitrospiria; order Nitrospirales; family Nitrospiraceae; genus 2-02-FULL-62-14. The sequence continues at coordinate 2,390 of DASWIN010000363.1, forward strand.
GTGCCCGAGTCGAATCCTCCCAGCACCATGCCGGGCGGGAGCCCGTTCAGTGGAATCGGCCCGGAGATCAACGAGCTGGTTGCCCTTATGACCCGACCGAACCGGACTTGGCCTTTTCCCGACAGGCGGGCGGGGGGCATGATGAACTCGAGACGCGGAACCGTCAGGATTCTGTCTTGCGACAAGGTCGCATCGAATTCAAGCGCGGCCGGCTGACCGGCCGGCTTGTGCAGCCATCCCGGCACAGTGAGCGTGGCATCGTTGAATCCGATGAGACCCTTGATCTGCGGTGTCTCAATCGGACCGGTTACCGACAGGGCGATGCCGACGGGTCCCTGCACCCCCGTTGTGCCCGTTGCGCGTGACGAGAGCAGCGACAGAATCTGAGGCGCCGGCGCCCGCGCCCAGACGTTGAACCCCTGAAACCGCGTCGGCCCGTCTGTCACGATGGTGCCGTGCAGTTGAAATTGGGCCTGACCGAGAGTGCCCCCGACCCGATCGAGCTCGAGCGCGGCCTGTGAATAGACCAGTCGCCCGGACAGTCCGGTGACGGTATCCTCGAGCAAGGGGGTTTGAAAACTGACGTTCTGCGGTGAGATTTCGGCTCCGGCAAAGGTCAGCCCTCCGTCCTGATTGAGCATTCCGGTCAGCCTGAAGGTGACGTTCGCCTGTCCCTGGACCTTGCGCAGCTGGGCCAGCGGTTTGGCGACAGAGGGAGACTGAATGTTTGCGGCCAGCGACTTCACCAGATCAGCGGCTGCCATGGCGCCGCTGACATCCAGATCCAGGGACGGCCCCTGCTCGAGCAAGGCGATGGTGAGCTTTCCGGTGGAAATCTGCAGCGGCCCGTACTGGCCGGTGATGTCTGCGGCCCTCAATCGGTCAGGATCGAGCAGAACGGTGCCGGCTAGATTCTTGGCAACTACTTTGTCCCGGCCGAGCAGCGCCTGTCCCTCATGAACACGAAATTCTCCCGTGACCGAGGCGTGCGGCGTGGGCGCCGTCGAACCGGTCACGGTGGCGCTGACAACCTCCACGATGCCCTTGATCTCCCGCTCCGCCAATACGCTTTGCAGGTGCGGCGGGAGCCATTGGGTGGGGAAGCGGGATAACATCTCGTCCAGGCTTACCGGAGTTGAGGATACGGTGAGTGAGAACGTCGGTTGGCTGGTCGTGATCCCTGACAAACTGGCCTGACCTGCAATGGAGAGATTCTCGACGTCGGCATTCATGTCGGAGAGCACCATGTCGTAGCCGGACATGCCTGGGACCAGGCCGATCCGGCTCTTGAGATTTGCCATGCCGTACACGTGATCGGGAACCGGCCGGGGCCCGAAGAAATCCATCATTTGTCGTAAATCCACCCGAGCCAGACCGATGGTCCCCTGGAACTGCAACGGAGGCGCCTGAACGCCGTCCGGCGGGCGGATGGCGGTTGCGGCATGCGTGACGGTACCTGTGAGCGACAGGGAAGCGGTGGTCAATCCAAGAGGCATGTTGCCCGCGACGCGGATGTCCATCGGAGGGCCCTGGGGTTGGGTCATGACGTTGACGTCCAAATCGGTCAATTCCACCGTGCGCACACCGTCCGGACGGAATTCGTCGATGACCGTCACGATTCCTTCGGTCAGCGCCGTTTCCTGGATCAGCATGACGAGCCCGATGGGATTGCCGAGCGCAACGTCGCCTGTGGCCTGCGTACTTCCCGGTGCCAGAAAGTTCCACTGGCCGGCGCGATTGCGCCGCAGGGTGATCTGCGGGTGTTCGATGTGCATGCTCTTGACGACCACCTGCATGCGCAGGAGCGGGGTGGAACGGAGGATGAGATCGAACCGCCTGGCTTTCAAAAACTCCTGGGCTGTGTCCGTGTCACGGATGACGACCCGCCTCAGTTCCAGATGCGGTCGAGGGAAGAACTCGAACGTCGCATCGCCGACTTCGATTTTTCTCCCGATGCCGGCTTCGACCTGCTGCAGAATCAGGGTTTTGAGGTATGCGGGATCCGACAGGATGGGGTATAGAAGGATGAGGAGTCCGACAATAATAACAAGCGCAAGGCCCGCTACAAACATCCTGGGGCGAACGGTCACTCCTCCAACCCTCGCTTGACGTGCACCGTCGGCTCCTTTACGTTTTATCTTACCTGACGCCGTCGGATGAAACCCTCAAGTAATCTCGGGTTTACTTTGATCCGAGCGACGCTTTGGCCACTCTCTTCCTGCGCGCGCGCCGCGGCCGGAGAGGCAGTCGTGGCATCTTACAAAAACATTCGGGGGAAATCTAGCGCGCAATATTCATGTCGGTTCGTTGCGAAATCGCGCAGTCGCCAAGCGAGACGGGCGCGTGGAGCTCCGAGAGGCCGAGGCGTACTTGAAACAGTACGTCGAGGCCGCGAGGGGTGAGCCCGCCCGCCGGCATGTGTGTAGTGCGCATGCCGGCTCGTCGCAGCGGCGAATCCGCGATTGCAGCAGAAGCGCTCATGAATAATGCGCGCGAGGTGGCGGTCCGGAATCGTGCTGCAGCGCCACGGGCCTCGCCGTATAATGGGTGGCCGTGCATCCGGTCGAGCCCCCCATACGAGCCCGCTCACGATGGGTCATCCTCCTCCTGCTGTTTCTTGTCAGCGTGGTCACCTACCTGGACCGCGTCAATATTTCCGTCGCCGCGCGCCAGATGATGCCGGCCTTGGGCCTCACCGACGTGCAGATGGGACGGGTGTTTTCGGCGTTTGTCGTGGGCTATGCCCTCTGCCAGATTCCAGGAGGCTGGCTCGGTGATCGGTGGGGGTCCCGCCTTGTGCTCACGGCGGCGGTCGTCTGGTGGTCCCTGTTCACGGCGATGACCGCCGTGGCGGCCACCCTGCCGGTCGTAGAACTGGTGGGAGTCGTGGCCGCGTTGATCAGTGTGCGATTCCTGGTCGGCGTCGGTGAGGCTGCCGCGCTGCCGAATTTCAACCGGACCGTCGCCGATTGGTTGAAGCCGCACGAGCGTGGGCTTGGAATCGGGATTGCGATCGGCGGGATCGGGGTGGGATCGGCGATTGCTCCTCCGTTGACCGCATGGATCATGGTCAACTATGGCTGGCAGATCGCGTTTTACGCCGCCGGAGGCATCGGCTTGCTCATCGCCGCCCTCTGGTATGGCTATGCGGTCGATCGGCCCCACACGCAGGGTCAGCCTGGCCCCGACTCGAGGGTTCCCTGGCGCCGGTTCGCCCGGACGCCGACGGTCTGGTGGCTGGTCGCAAGTTACAGCTGTCTGGGGTACGTGGCCTACATCTACATGTCATGGTTCTATCTCTACCTGGTCAACGTACGAGGGTTCGGCCTGCTGCGCGGTGCCTGGTATGCCTCGGCGCCGTTTGTCGCCATGGCGGTGTTGTGTCCCCTGGGCGGGTGGGTGACCGACCGGCTTGCCTCGGCACGCGGCGTCGACCAGGGACGGAGGCTTGTCGGCGCGGCAGGCATGGGCCTGGCGGCACTGGCGGTCGTCCTAGGCGCCTACAGCGACTCCCCGCTTCTCGCGATTTTCCTGCTGTCATTGGGAGCGGGTTTTCTCTACTTCACAGTCGGCGCCTACTGGTCGTGCACGTCTGATTTATCCAGAGCCCACGCGGGGACCCTGTCCGGCGTGATGAACACGGGCGCCAATATCGGCGGGAGCATCTCACCCATGCTCACGCCGTGGCTGGCCGAACAGATCGGCTGGGCGGGAGCGCTCGGCGTGGCGGCGCTGGTGGCGCTGGTCGGCGGGCTCATGTGGATCAATATCCGGCCTGGTCACGGGTTGCGGTCCCATCATGAGGTTGGTACAGTGGCGCCATGACCATGAAGTTTCAGAAGAAGAATCCTCGCGCGGTCATCACGACCAAGTTCGGCGAGATTCATGTGCGGTTCTATCCGGATGACGCTCCACGCCACGTGGACAATTTCCTCAACCTGGCTAAAATGGGATTTTATGACGGGACGACCTTTCACCGGGTGATACCCGGCTTCATGATTCAAGGGGGCGATCCACTGAGCAAGAAGCCTGACCGGAGCCTGCACGGCACCGGCGAGCCCGGGTTTGCCATTCCACCGGAGCCCAACGACCGGCCGCACAAGCGCGGCGCCCTGTCCATGGCGAAGATGCCGAAGGAGAGCAATAGTACGCGGAACTTCGACGACAACGGTTCGCAATTTTTCATCTGCGTGGCGGACAGCAGCGGTCTGGATCGCCGCTATACCGTGTTTGGCGAAGTGCTCAGAGGACTTGAGGTGCTGGATAGGATCGTGGGCCTACCCCGCGATGAGCGGGACAACCCACTCGACCCGCCCACCATGACCGTGACGGTCACCGTGAAGGAATAGCACGAGTCGTCCGGGCGGAACTCTCTTCAGGCTGCTCAAAAAGGTCATCCAACGAGGCCGCAGGGAGTCTGCCGACTGAGGCGTGCCCACTGGGGCACGTCGCAGGGAGACAGGCGACCGAGAACAAAGTTGGGGGCCTTTTTCAGTAGCCGTCTAGAAGAACGCCATGCTGGCGTACGTGACCGTTGAATTGAACTGATCCGTGATGCCCCGGTCGTAACGCAACACCTGCCCTTTCCCTCCCTCGGTCAGCTTCAGCAACGTATAAATGGCCGCAAAGCCGGAGATGTGGCGGCTGTCGCCTTCCTTGGCGATGAACTGGGCAAAGGCGTCCGCATCGACCTCCTCCGCGTGCTTGAGCATCGCGAGGTCCTGTTGCATGCAGCGGTGAAACGAGAAGTCGGTGGGTGGCGATGAATCGCCGTAGCGCATGCCGACATGGGCCAGTTCGGCGCTGGCAATGATGCAGGCCGGCCGTCCCGCCTGGGCCAGGGAGTCCCGCAAGGCTGCCAGGAACGCCTCCACGCGCTCGCGCAGCTCGTGCAACTCGGGATCGAAGAAGGTTGTCGGAGGAAACGAGCAGAGAATCGGCACGATGCTGATGGGATCCGTCTGTCCGGAAACAAACTGAAGAAAGGGCAGTTGGAATTCGATGGAATGTTCGTTCTTGTGGGCGAGCTCCTCGTCAACACAGAATCCAGCGGCGGCCTTGAGCCGGTCGAGGATTGCCCGGTCTGTGTGGGTGATGCCCAGCGGAGTCTCGAAATCCTTGTCGGTCACGGCATACCCGTTGTGAAGCCCGGCGTGGCAGGTTCCGAGGACGACGAACAGGTCTGGAGCCTGCGCTTCCTGAAGCTCCTTGTAGGCCCAGGCATAGATCGGACCCGCGTCCTTGATCTCGTAGTGGGGGGCGACCAGTCCCTTGATCGGCTGCCCCTTGTGCTCGGAATCCTTCCGCTCGGGTCCCTCCTTCGAGGTGAAGTATCCCTTGAGTTGCGTCCGCAATTGAATCGGGTCCGCCTCGTAGCTTTTTCCAGCATAGACGGCCTTGCGGGTCGGCGCAGCGCGGTAAGCGGCCAGCGCGGACTTGCGCGCCGCGTCCACGCGCTCCCCTTCCAGAAAGAGTTTGTCGTCCAGGTCACCGACCAGGCGATGCAGGCGGTCGGGCACGAGAAACTCGCCGAACTTTCTGAGGTACTCGGCGGCAATCTGTTCCAGCGAATGATCGCCGTCAAAAAACTGAAGCAGGTAAAAATAGCTCAGCGGGACGATCAGCTTCTCCGCGCTCAACCCGCTGGGGTCCCATAAGAGGACGTATTGTTCCTCCCCTTCCTTTAAGGGGGAGTATTGGAGATTGCGGAGGAGCGGACAGGGCCGCGCGCTCTGGACGGATTCGGTCATCGTGGAGGC
>DASWIN010000364.1:0-1904 GCA_036397655.1 Nitrospiraceae bacterium
ATCCCTCGCAGGCAATCTTGTGCCTCGCGCAATAGCGCCCGACGAAGTAGCCGACGCAGGAGGCGATCGAGCCGACGAACAGTTCGACCGGGCTCATGCCGGCATCCTGCCCCCCATCCTCCACCGGCTGATCCGTGACGACGACGTGCGCTCCACTGGTGATATCGAACCGGGTTCCTTCGCGAAACGCCACTGTGAGCACCATGGCTTGCTCCTTCCCGCTCGCCCCGCCGCCGCCCATTTGCAACTGATCCTGATGATGAGAGGCATCTCAGGGAAAAAGGATTCACAGTGCGTCCGGCCGGACAGGCAGCCCGTCTAAATGTTTGGACGCTTGAGACTCAGCATGTAGCTTGTCAGGTCGTTGAGCTCCGGCTCAGTTAGCGGCAGCTTGGGCATGATCGAGCCCGGCGAGACGGATGACGGATCGCGGAAATGCTTCAGATGCCATTCGCGCTCCGGCCTCGCGTCTCCGACGAATGACAGGTCCGGCCCCACCGCGCCGCCCTCTCCGTGAATGCGATGGCAGCCTGTGCAGCCGAATCGCGCAAACACAGCCTTGCCCTTCGCCACGGCCGGGTCCACCCTCGGCAGCGCGCGCAGGTCGTGGATCGAGATGCCGAGCAGGGCAAAGACCATCACGAGGAACAGGGCGCCGGCCCCGAGCGCCAGGCGACGCTTCGCCGGGCGGCGGGCCGGATTGCGGTCCAGCAACGGCCAGAACAACAGCGCGAGGAAAAACAGCGACGGCAGGATCCAGGTCGCCAGCGGCTCCAGTGGACCGTGCGCATATTTCAGCAACTGATAGTAAAAAAGGAAATACCATTCGGGGATCGGCACGAAGGTCGTGTCGGACGGATTGGCCTTGTCGGCGAGCGGAAACGGCACCGTCATCGCGAGGGCCGCGAGCGCGGCAAAGATCCCCAGCATGACCACCGCGTCCATGAAGACCTGGCGGGGGTAGAATGTTTCGCTGGTCCGCACGCGGCGTTCGGCGATTCCCTGCGCGGGCGCGCCGGACGGCTGCGCGGCCTGTGCGGGACGCTGGCGGCGCTCCATCCCACCGGTCCACGGTCCGGCCGGCCCCACGCAGCGCAAAATAACGAGGTGGAGCAGCACCAATGCCGCTATCGTGGCCGGCAGAAACAGCACGTGCACGGCAAAAAACCGCGAGAGCGTCAGCGCGCCCAGTGTCTCCCCGCCGCGCAGCACGCGCATCGCCAGGTCGCCGATCACCGGCACGGTGCCGACCATGTTGATCCCGATCTGTGTCGCCCAGTAAGCGTTCTGGTCCCAGGGCAGCAGATAGCCGGTGAAGGCGAAGCTCAGCGTGATCAGAAACAGCACGACCCCGACCATCCACATGGCTTCGCGCGGCGGCTTGTACGCGCCATAGAGAAACACTTGCAGCATGTGCAGGCCGATGGCGACCACCATGCCCGAGGCGCCCCAGTGGTGCAGGCCGCGGACGAAGGCGCCGAACGTCACCTCTTGCTCGATGAACTGGATGCTGTCGTAGGCGTGGTCCGGCGTCGGCGCGTAATACACGGCGAGGAACATGCCGGTGATGGCCTGCAGAAGAAACAGGAAGAGTGTCGCGGAGCCGAAGACATAAATCCAGCTCGCGCCACCCGGAATCGGCTCATCGAGCAACGTCCGCTGGACCGCCTTGAGTTTCAGCCGGCTGTCGAGCCAGTCGTAGATTCGCATCCTCACAGCTCCACGGACTTCGACAGGCCCGCTTTGAACTCCTTGTAGATCACGAACAATTTACCGTCCTCGATCTTCGACGGCAGCACATCCAGTCGTCTGGGCGCCGGCCCGGCGAGCACCTTGCCGTCGGCATCGTAGACGCTCCCATGGCAGGGGCATTTGAACTTGCGGTCCGCATCCTCCCAGCGATA
>DASWIN010000365.1:0-1692 GCA_036397655.1 Nitrospiraceae bacterium
CAACCCATTGTATTGAGAGCATTTTCAAACGGAGGTTCAATCTGTTGATGCGTACCACCACGAGAGCTGGAATGTTGGCAGTCACGGCAGCGGCTGTGACGATGTTTGGATGGGTAGTCCTGCAGGGAGTTTTTCCCTCCTCCCCGGTCGATGCCGCGGTTCCGCCGGAGCTGGCACAAGGGTTTGCCGAGATCGTCAGCAAAGTCACGCCGGCGGTGGTCAATATTGCCGTGACGGGCCATGAAGGCCGCCGCGGCGGCCGGCGCCAGCTGCCGCTTCCTCCTGGTCCCTTCGGGGGACCTCCCGGCGAAGAACCGCCTGGCGAGGAGCCGGGTCCGCCCATCCCGCCGCCTCCGGGGCCCCCAGGCCGGCAGGAGCAAAGCGCGGGGTCCGGCGTGATCATCGATCCCAAAGGCTACATCGTCACCAACAACCATGTGGTGGACAATGCGTCGCAGATCACCGTGACGCTGAGCGACAAGCGGGAGTTCCCTGCGAAACTGATCGGCGCCGATCCCAAGACCGACCTCGCTGTCGTGAAAATCGAAGCGGACAATCTGCCCTCGCTCAAATGGGCCGATTACGACAAGCTGCAGGTCGGCGATGTGGTGCTGGCGGTCGGAAGTCCCTTTGGATTGAGCTCCACCGTGACCCTGGGCATCATCAGCGCGCTCGGTCGCGGCAATGTGGGCATCGCGGATTACGAAGATTTCATTCAGACCGATGCGGCGATCAATCCGGGCAATTCGGGCGGCGCGCTCGTCAACATGAACGGCAACCTGATCGGGATCAACACGGCGATCTTCTCGCGGACCGGCGGATCGGAGGGGATCGGGTTCGCCATTCCCAGCAGCATTGCGGTGGATATTGCCGAAGCGCTGACCAAAACGGGGAAGGTCGTCCGGGGGTGGATGGGCATTGCGATTCAGGAAGTCACGAAGGATCTGGCCAAGTCCTTCAAGCTTCCGGACAGCCGCAAGGGCGGGGTGCTCATCAGCGAGGTGAACGAAAGCGGTCCGTCCCATGCCGCGGGCGTCAGGCGGGGCGACATCGTTATCGCGTTTAACGACAAGGAAATCCAGAACGTCAGTCAGTTGCGGAACCTGGTGGCGCGCACGCTGGTCGGGACGACGGCCAGGGTCAAAGTGCTGCGCGAAGGCAAGGAACAGGTCATCCCGGTCAAGATCGGCGAGCGTCCCTCGGACGAGATGCTGGCGCGGCGAGAGCCGGCCGGGTCCGCTCCCACGACGCCCGATGCGGAGAAGCCGCCGGACAACGTGTTGGCGTCGCTCAAGGTCCAGACGATCGATGCCGTCCTGCGGAGCCAGTTGAACATCCCGGCAAAGACCACCGGCGTAGCGATTCAGCACGTCGAGGCAGGCAGCCCGGCGGAGGCGGCGGGGCTGCAGCGCGGCGATGTGATCCAGGAGATCAATCGGGAGGTCGTGAAAAGCCTGGAGGACTATAAGAAAGCGGCGGCCAAAATCAAGAAGGAAGAGATGGTTGTGCTGCTGTTGAGCCGGCAGGGGAACACGCTCTTCGTGGCGGTCAACCCGAAGTGAGGCAGGTTGAGGTTAAGGTTGAGGTCGATTTTGGAGCGGGAAGCATCCTCGCCTAAGCCTGAACCTCAGCCTGCATGATCGATTCTTATGGCTGACTGGAACGATTTTCAAAAGTGGCTCCAGGATTCGG
>DASWIN010000366.1:0-13719 GCA_036397655.1 Nitrospiraceae bacterium
ACTTGATCTTGCCGTCCTGGGGCTTCCGCCGCTCGGCGATGTCCAGGCTGGCCATGATCTTCAAGCGGGAGACGAGCGCGCGCCGAAATGACGGTGGAACCTTCATGTATTCCATGCAGGTGCCGTCGATGCGGAACCGGACGACGGTCTCTTTCTTCTCGCCGTAGGGTTCGACATGAATGTCGGACGCGTTTTGCTTGTAGGCATCGATGATGATTTTGTTGGCAAGTTTGACAACCGTGCTGTCGTTCTCGGTCATGCCGGAGTCGGCCGAGGCGTCGGCTGACGCTTCCTCGCTGGCCTCGTCGATCATCATGGCCGTGAGTTCGTCAAGACTGCCGGGATCGACCAGGCCCGAGCTCATCGGCTCGGGGGATGCGCCGGTCGTCCGCTTGATGAATTGGCCGATGTCACGGCGCAGGCAGACGGAGAACTTGATGCTCTGACCGGGGAAACTGCGCTTGATGTCCTGGATCTTGTCCAGGTCGTTGGGGTCGTCGATGAGCATTTCGATGACGGTCTTGTCCCGGCGCAGGGGCATCCAGAAGTTCTTCTTCAAGAATTCCACGTTAAGCGGCTTGATCAGTTCCGGGTCGGGAACGATCTTATCGTCATATTCGACGTGGGGGCACTTGAAGAACTGGCTGAGGGATTTGACCAGTTCGCCCTTCGGGACTTTGTACTTGTCCAGCAGGATGGTCTCGAGATCCTGCGACCCCTTGCGCGATTCGGCGATGGCGTTGTCCAGCTCGGCCTGGGTAATGCGGTTGGCGGCGACCAATGCGCCGAATTTTGTCGGAGCTTTCTTGGCCAGCTTTTGGAGATTCTGAAATGCGATGCCCAGGCCCTTGCAGATTTCTGCGACCGCCTCCTCCTCCTTCTTGGTGAAGCGCGCCCCGGTCTTCTTGTTGATGAGCTGAACCACGCCCATTAAGTATTTGTTTTCCGCCAGGATCGGGTAGCTCAGGACTTGCTTGGTCCTGAACCCGCTTTTCTTGTCCCAAGAGGAATCATGCCCCAAGGCCGGATGGATATTCGCCAGCTCCGTTTTATTATATGCGTCGACGATATTGACCGGGCGGAGGTATTTCGCGGTGAATCCCACGAGGCTCTGCTCGTTGATCGGCACGCGGATTTCCTGAATCGTATCGAGATGGGCGGCCCGGGAGAAGATCTCTTTCTTTTCGGCATCGATGGCGTAGATTGTCACCTCTTCGGCGTCAAAGAGGTTGACGATGTCCTTGTGCAGGTCGAGGATGATCTGGTCGAGATCCTTTGCGGCGTGGATGAGGTTGGTGATCCGCTTGACTTCCTCCGCGTAGGCGATTTTTTGCCGGAGCTCCTGAACGTTATCAGGGCCGACTTTGAGTTCAGGCACGGGGATCCTCCTGACTGGCTACTGTCTAAGGAAATGACCTGCGACCATGACTATCTTACAATTTAGACTAGGACGAAATCCATTGAAACGCAAGTGAAAGTTGCGGGAAATTGCCAGACCGGGTTCTCAGAGGCCCAGGTGCTCCCTGGCCTGGCTCAGCACGTCTCCCGGAGCCATTTTCTTGACGGTTCCCGTCTTGCGCTCTTTCAGTTCAATGGTCCCCTGGGCGAGGCCCTTTTCACCGATGACCAGCTGGTAGGGGGCCCCGATCAGATCGGCATCATTGAACTTCACGCCGGCCCGTTCATCCCGGTCATCCCATAGCACCTCGATACCAGCTTGTGACAGTGTCTCGTAGAGGGTGTGTGCCGTCGCCGAGACGGCGGCGGATTGGCTCAAGGGAAGCAGGTGGACATGGAACGGGGCGATGGGGGCCGGCCAATGGATGCCCTTGGCATCATGGTGCTGCTCAATCGCGGCAGCGGCTATGCGGCTGACGCCGATCCCGTAGCAACCCATCACCGCCTGGCATTCCTTGCCCTCGGGGTCGAGGAACATCGCGCCCATGGCCTGGCTGTATTTCGTGCCCAGCATGAAGACATGGCCGACTTCGATCCCGCGGGCCATGCGCAGGGACCCGTCGCCCTTGGGGGAGGGGTCGCCGGCCTGGGCGTTGCGGAGATCCGCGAATTGCTCGACGGTGAAGTCCCGGTCCCAGTTGGCGTCCACGTAGTGGGTGTCGGCCTCGTTGGCACCCACCACGACGTTCCGGAGCGTTTTCACAGCATGGTCGGCAATAAGACGCAGTGTCAGGCCGATGGGACCGGCAAATCCAGCCGGCGCGCCGGTTGCGGCTGCCACCTTGGCCGGATCGGCCAGTTCCAGCGCCGTCACGCCCAGCAGTTTCTTGACTTTGATCTCGTTGACCTCGTGGTCCCCGCGAACCAGTACGGCAACAAGGCCGTGGGGGGTCTGGTAGAGGAGCGTTTTGATCAGTTGTGCCGGCCGGAGCTTGAGGAACGCCGTCACCTCCTCGACGCTCTTGGCGCCGGGAGTCTGGACTTTCCGAAGGGGACGCGGAGCTTCCGAAGACCCCTGCAAAGGAGGCGCGACTTCGGCGCGCTCGACGTTGGCAGCGTAGGTCCCGCCTTCCGCGTAGACGATGCTTTCCTCTCCGGTGTCGGCCAGCACCATGAATTCGTGCGACGAGGTGCCGCCGATGAGTCCGGTGTCGGCCTCCACGGCCCGGAAGGTCAGCCCGCAGCGGGTAAAAATGCGGCCGTAGGCGTCGTACATCTTCTGATAGCTGACCCTGGCGCCCGCCTCGTCCCTGTCGAAGCTATAGGCGTCCTTCATGATGAATTCGCGTCCACGCATGAGGCCGAAACGAGGGCGGATTTCGTCACGGAACTTGGTCTGGATTTGGTAGCAGTTCAACGGGAGCTGGCGGTAGGATCGCACTTCGCGCCGGATCAAATCGGTGATGACCTCCTCGTGCGTGGGGCCCAGGCAGAAGTCCCGCTCGTGACGGTCCTTGAATCGGAACAGTTCCTTGCCGTAAAAGTCCCAGCGGCCCGTTTCCCTCCAGAGTTCGGCCGGCGAGGCGATCGGCATCAGGACTTCCTGCGCGCCGGCGCGGTTCATTTCCTCTCGGACGATGGCTTCGATCTTGCGCAGCACGCGCAGCCCGAGCGGGAGATAGGTATAGATGCCGGCGGCAACCTTGCGGATCATGCCGGCCCGCAGCATCAGGCGGTGGCTGACGGTTTCGGCTTCCCCTGGGTCTTCCCGAAGAGTTGGGATCAGCGTCTGCGACGTGCGCATGAGCGATCAGCGGGCGATGAGACGTTCAATGTCGTTCCAGAACGCGAAGACCATGATGAAGACGAGCAGCAGCAGGCCCGCCTGTTGGGCGAGTTCGCGCTGGCGGTCGCCAAGCGGTTTGCGGAGCACGGCCTCGATCAGGAAGAAGAGCAGGTGGCCGCCGTCCAGGATCGGGATTGGCAGCAGATTCAGGACGCCGAGGTTGATGCTCAGGATCGCGATCAGAAACATGACGCTGGATATGCCCTGCGCGCCGGCCTCGCCGGAGATGCTGGCGATCGTGAGCGGCCCGCCGATGTTCTTGCTGGAGATTTCTCCGGCGATCATTTTATAAATCCCGACGGCGGTCAGTTCGGTCCATCCCCAGGTGGCTTCGAGCCCATCCCAGACGGCCATGAAAGAATTGGATGAACGGATCAGCGACCGGCCCGGGCCGGACACGCCGATTTTCCCGATCTCGACGGATTTGCCGTCGACCACGGTCTTTTCCAGGGCCGGCGTGACCGTCAGCGTGACGACCTTCCCGCCGCGACTGACGTCGACCTTAAGCGGGTGGTTCGGACTGTTCTTGACCAGTCCTGTCATCTGCGACCAGGTATGGACGGCCTGTCCCTCAATGGCGACGACGCGGTCGCCTTCCTTGAACCCGGCCGCCATGGCGGGGGAGCCGTGCATGACGGCGGAGATGACCGGCGCCGTCTCCTCGATACCGAGCGAGTAGACCGTGACATCCTTGCCGTCGTCCTGCACCGTCGTGGCTGCCGGCGTGACCACCAGCGTCTTCACCTGGCTGTCACGGCGGACATCGAGTGTGAGCGGCCTGCCGTTGCTCTTCGCAACGGCTTCGAACAACTCCGTCCTGGTGGCGATATCCTTCTCATTGACCCGCAGCACCCGGTCACCGACCTTCAGGCCGGCCGTCGCCGCCGGCGATCCGGGCTTCATGGCCTCGATGTCCGGCGTCAGATCCTGGAAGCTGGGAACGAACAACGGAGCGCCGGTTGCCAGCCAGCCGGCAAAAATCAGGTAGGCCAGCAGGAAGTTGAACCCCGGCCCGCCGAAGACGATCAGGACTTTGCTCCAGAGGTTCTGATGCGTGAATGACCGCCGCTGCTCCTCCGGCGACGTGGCGTCGCTTTCTTCCTCGCCGAACAGTTTGACGTACCCGCCGAGCGGGATGGCCGAGACCAGGTACTCGGTGTCTCCAATCTGGCGGCCGAATAATTTCGGACCGAAACCCAGGGAAAACTTGAGCACGCGCACGCCGACCCAACGGGCCATCAGGAAATGCCCGAACTCGTGAAACGCCACCAGGACGCCCAAGACGATGACGAACCAGAACGTCTTCTGCGCAACGGCGAGCAGCATGTCGGGTGACCAGGCGAATGTAGCGAGCAAGTTTAAACTCCTTGTTGAACGGTCAGAAAGTCCGAAAGTCTGAACGTCGATCTAGGTTCATGTCTATCAAGTCAGAAAGTCCGTCAAGTCTCAAGTCCAAACGACCTGAAGACTTTGCGACTTTAAGGACTTGATGACCACGACGAAGACTTGATGACTTGAGGACAATCGTTTTCATTAGTGTGTCAGTGTATGCACGCGCGCGCCGGCCTTTTCACGGGCCCAGCGGTCGGCCTCCAGCGCGTCGTCGATGGTGCGGACCTGCCGGAGGGTATGCGCCTCCATCGTACTGCGGATGACCTCGGCGATGTCCAGGAAGCCTATCCCTTCCTGGAGGTAGGCCGCCACGGCGATCTCATTGGCGGCGTTCAGCACGGCGGGCATGGTCCCGCCGATCTTCAGCGCGTCATAACCCAATTGCAGGCAGGGAAACCGGTCGTGATCGGGCTGGAAGAACGTCAGCGTGCCGATGGCGGCCAGGTCCAGCGGAGGCAGTTCCAGCGATACGCGCGCCGGATATTTCATCGCATAGGAAATCGGTGTGCGCATATCGGGCAGTCCCAATTGAGCGATCACGGACCCGTCCTTGTATTCGACCATCGAGTGGATGACGCTTTCGCGATGGACCAGCACTTCAATCTGGGAGGCCGGCATGTCGAACAGCCACCGGGCCTCGACCACTTCCAGCCCCTTATTCATCATGCTGGCGGAGTCGATCGTGATCTTGGCGCCCATTTTCCAGTTGGGGTGTTGCAGGGCCTGTTCCGGTTTCACGTCCCGCATCTGCTCGCGGGTCATGTTCCACAGCGGGCCTCCGGACGCGGTCAAGACCAGCCGGCGGATGTCTTCCCGGCGATGGCCTTCCATGGATTGAAAGATCGCGCTGTGCTCGCTGTCCACCGGAAAGATCTTGACGCCGTGTGTATGGGCTTCCTCCTGCATCAACTGGCCGGCCATGACCATCGGTTCCTTGTTGGCGAGGGCCACGTGCTTGTTCGTGCGGATGGCGGCCAGCGTGGGGACCAGACCGGCTCCGCCGACGATGGCCGAAATCACCAGTTCGCCTTCCGGCATTCGGGCCACGTCCGCCACGCCCTCGGGACCGGAGAGAATCTCGACGGGGAGCCCTTTGCAACGGCTGCGCAGTCGCGCGGCCGCGGCAGGATCGGACAGGGCGGCCTTGGCCGGCTTGAATCGGCGGATTTGTTCTTCCAGCGGGACGTCCTTGGTCGCCGCCGTCAGTCCGACAACCTGAAACTCGTCCGGAAACTTGGAGACGATGTCGAGCGTGCTGGTGCCGATGGAGCCGGTGGAGCCGAGAATAGTGATGCGTTTCATGCCGCTGATCCTACCACGTTACTTCGCATGCGTTAAATAGACGACTCGGATAAATTACTTTGCAAGCGTGACATAATAGTAGAAAGCGGGAGCGGTGAACAACAGGCTGTCGAGCCGATCCATCATGCCGCCATGCCCCGGAATCAGGCTTCCCGAGTCTTTCACGCCGGCACCTCGCTTCATCGCCGATTCGGCCAGATCGCCCAGCAGCCCGGCGAGCGTCAGCAGGAAGGCGACGGCCACGCAGTCTGCCGTCGTCCACGAAGGCAGGAACCAGGCTTGGGCGAGAAAGGCGGCCAGGATCGATGCCATCAGCCCGCCCGCCAATCCTTCGACCGTTTTGTTCGGACTGATGGAGGGGGCCAGTTTGTGGCGGCCGAGGCTCGTGCCCGCGTAGTAGGCGCCGGTATCGGCGGCCCACGTGATCAGGAAGAGGCCGAAGATGAGATACTCGCCGTCGGGCAGGGCGCGGGTCGGCAGCAGATGTCCCAGACACAGGCCGATGTACAGCGGGCCGAAGGCGACGATAGCCGGATCCATCAGTCCGTGGGTGACCGTGCGCCGTGCGGAGAGCCGGTGCAGCAGGGCGCCGATGACGATGATCAGCACGAGGGTTCGTTCGGAGACGCCGCCCGGCCATTGAAAGGAGGCCAGCACCAGCGATGTCGCGCCGAACCCAACCGTCATGACGGCGGACGGCAGGCCTTCGTCCCGGAAATGCAGCCGATAAAACTCCGCGACCGAAATGAGGGCGGCCGCTGCGACCAGCCCGAAAAATGCGAGCGGATGGGCATAGCGGACAAGCGCATAGAAAAGCGGAACGAATGCGAGGGCGGCATAGACCCGCCGGCTATCCCATCGCTTCGCGGTCATCGAGGGTCCAGGAGGGGGCCTGGGGGCGGGATCGCGGTGTGCCCGGCGCTCACGTGCGGCTCTGGGAGTGGCTGTCAGAGATTCGACCCCCGAAGCGCCGCTCGCGCTTCTGGTATTCGAGCAGGGCGAGATACGCCTCGCGCCGCCGGAAGTCCGGCCAGAGGGTGGGCGTGAAGTACATTTCGGTATAGGCCAACTGCCAAAGAAGAAAGTTGCTGATGCGGGCTTCGCCGCTGGTTCTGATCAGGAGGTCCGGGTCCGGCAGATCGTGCGTCGAGAGATAGCCGGACAGCATCGGCTCGTCGATCGCTTCCGGCTGGATCTTGCCGTCCTTGCAGTCCTGGGCCAGTTGCCGGACCGCTTTCACGATCTCGGAGCGGCCGCCGTAACTCAGCGCCACGGTTAAATTCAGCTTGTTCAGATGGGCCGTGCTCCGCTCGACTTTCCGAACCCACGTGTAGGCGGAGGAAGGCAGGCTGTCGATTTGTCCGATCGCCCGGAACCGGACGCCATGGTCGATCAAGGCATCTATCTCGCGTTGTAAGTACTGCTCGAGCAGCATCATCAAGGCATTGGTTTCGATGGCCGGCCGTTTCCAGTTTTCCTGTGAAAAGGCGTAAATCGTGAGGGCCTGGATGCCGAGATCGCAACAGAGAGTGATCATGTCACGGACCGACTTCACGCCTTCGGTGTGGCCGGCGATGCGGGGCAGGGCGCGAAGTTCGGCCCAACGGCCATTCCCATCCATGATGATCGCAATGTGCTTGGGCAGCGTGTTGCGGTCCAGTAGGGCCAGCAGTTCGGCTTCTGAAAGGCGCTCAAAATTAGCCGTTGAGTCTTTGTCTGTCACCGCGGACTGTCCTCTCCGTTGAAAGTCGAGCTTTGGAAGACCGCATCTGAAGTGAATGTAGTCTAGATAGCACAGTGCGAAAAGTCAACGTATTTACCAGGAAAAGCATGGGGTTCTGTATGATCCGGTCATTGCGCAGCCCAAAAGGAATCAGTTATACTCCATCACGATTTAACACCGAAGGAGCACGATGACGACCCACGCGAACACCGAACTGGCTCAGTTCGGTCTCACTGAGCAGGAGATCCAGCACACCCTGGGAGTGGTCAAGGTCCGGGACGTGGACTATGCCGATCTGTACTTCGAGTCCTGCCTGTCCGAATCCGTTTCCATGGAGGAAGGCATCGTCAAACGCGCGGTCAAGAGTGTGTCGCAGGGCGCCGGTGTGAGGGCAACGGCCGGGGAGAAAACCGGGTTTGCCTATTCGGACGAGCTGACCAAGCGGGACCTGGAGATTGCCGCGGGCACGGCCCGTTACATTGCGCAGTCGCCGAAGGGGGAGCAGCCGGTCCCCGTGACACATCGCGCAAAGCCGACCCGCGATCTCTATCCGGCGGACCAGCCGATCTCGGAGGTGGCGACCGCGGAGCGCGTGGACCTGCTCAATCGCATCGACGCCGAAGCCCGCCGCTATGATCCGCGCATCAAGAACGTGATGGCCTCGTTCAATACGGAATACAAGGTTGTGATGGTGGCGACGACGGACGGCGAGATAGTCGGGGACGTCCAGCCCCTGTCCCGCCTACAAGTCACCTGCATTGCCGAAGAAAACGGGAACCGCCAGATGGGCACGTTCGGGGGTGGCGGCCGGATGGCGTTTTCGTATTACCACGAGCAGGACCGCTATAAACACTATGCGCGGGAAGCAGCCAGGCAGGCGATCCTCAACCTCAGCGCGGTCGACGCGCCTGCCGGCGTGATGCCGGTGGTCCTGGGAGGCGGATGGCCGGGCATCCTGCTGCACGAAGCGATCGGGCACGGCTTGGAGGCGGATTTCAACCGGCGCAAGACCTCTGCCTTTACCAATCTGCTCGGCAAACGCGTCGCGTCAGATGCCTGCACGATCGTGGACGACGGCACGCTGCCGTTCCGGCGAGGCTCGCTCAATATGGACGACGAAGGGACCCCGACCAGCCGGACGGTCCTGATCGAAAAGGGCATCTTGCGTGGCTACATTACGGACCGGCTCAATGCGCGGTTGTTGGGCATTCCATTGACGGGCAATGGCCGGCGGGAAAGCTTTCAGAGCATCCCGCTTCCGCGCATGACCAACACCTTCATGCTGGCAGGCGAATCGGATCCCCAGGACATCCTCCGCTCGGTCAAGCGCGGCCTTTACGCGGTGTCGTTTGGCGGCGGGCAGGTGGATATCACCAACGGCAAGTTCGTGTTCTCGGCCAGCGAGGCCTACCTGATCGAGGACGGGCGGGTGACGACACCGGTGAAGGGCGCGACGCTGATCGGCAGCGGGCCCGAGGTGCTGACCAAGGTCTCCATGGTCGGGCACGACTTGAAGCTGGATGAAGGTATCGGAACCTGCGGGAAGGACGGCCAATCCGTGCCGGTTGGCGTGGGCCTGCCGACGATTCGGATCGACGAGATTACAGTCGGGGGGACCAACGGGTGAGCAAGTGGCGCGAGCGGTCAGACTATCCTCGTGCTCGCGCAGCGCGATAAAATGGAAAGAGCGTGGCGGTTCGGTCTGCCTTCCGTGCTCGCGCAACGCGCGGGATGGAAAGATGAGCTAGCGGTCTGGTTTCCTTCCTTGCTCGCAGAGGCCGCAGTCGGGAAGGGCGAGTTAGCGGGGTGGTCTTCTCCCTTGCTCGCGCAACGCGCGGCCTCGGAAGGCCCTCGTTGGACGCGCGCAGTTGGAGCAAGACCACCCCGCACTCGCAGAGAAAGGGTAAAAAGCAGAAACGAAGAATGTGCTCGCCATGAGCAAAGAGCGCGTCCCCGTGGAGAAGCGCCTGTCTTGGCAGGCGCGGGGTGGGTGGGTGCGACAACGCTCGGGGTGGGCGGGTGAGAAAGGGCGCGCAGTCGGAGGAAACCAAACCGCGCTCGTAAGAAATTGGATGGGGGAGGGGCCGTGCAGTCGGAGGCAGACCGACCACCGCTCGAAGAGGAAGGGGAGAAGAAATAAGAATGTCCAGCGCAGTGCAGCCGGTACAGGATTATTCGCAGTTGGCGGTCGATCTGATCGGCAAGGCTAGGAAGCGCGGCGCCACTGAGGCTGATGTCATGGTGGTGGATGGCCGCAACCTGTCCGTGCAAGTCCGGCTGTCCGCCGTGGACCGGTTGACCAAGGCGAGGGAAAAACGCCTCGGGCTCCGCGTGTTTTTTGGGAAGCGATCCGCCAGCACCTCCACCTCAGATTTCTCCAGTGCATCACTCGATCGGTTGGTGTCCGATACCTGCGCGCTGGCACAGGCCGTGGTGGAGGATCCCGTATCGGGATTGCCGGAGGGTGGGGTCTATGCCACGGATTTGCCGAACCTGGATCTCTATGACGCAACGGAACTGGGCACGGATGAACATATTGCGTTGGCGAAGCGGGCTGAAGCGGCCGCGCTGGGCGCCGATCCGCGCCTGAGCAACTCGGAGGGGTCGGACTTCAACTCGTCCGACGGCCATATCCTCCTGGCCAACAGTCACGGGTTCGTCGGGGACTACCGGAGCTCGAGTTTTTCGATGTCGGTCTCGCCCGTCGCGACGGATCCTGCGACAGGCGGGATGCAGCGGGATTCCTGGTACGCGATCCAGCGGGCCTATGCGCGTCTGGACAGTCCGGAGTCGGTCGGGCGCGAGGCCGCGCGAAGAACGCTGCGCCGGCTCGGCGCGCGCAAGGTGTCGACGTGCAAGGCGCCCGTGATTTTTGATCAGGAGATGGCCGGCAGCCTGCTCGGCACCCTTTGCGGCGCGCTCTCGGGCTATGCCCTGTACAAGGGGGCCTCGTTCTTGATCGGCCAGCGGGAAAAGAAGATCGCGCCGGAGACGGTGACGGTGTACGATGATGGCCGCATGCCGCGTGGGTTTGGATCGCGCCCCTTCGACGGCGAAGGCCTGCCGACGCGCAAAACGCCGGTGATCGAACGCGGCGTGCTGAAGAGCTACCTGCTGGATACCTATTCGGGCAGGAAATTGGGGATGGCCTCCACTGGTAATGCGTCCCGCGGCGTGGGAGACAGCCCGTCCGCCGGGCCGACGAATTTTTATCTGGTGCCCGGGGCGGTCCCGCCGAAGGACATCATCCGGTCGGTCACGCGCGGGTTGTACGTCACGGAATTGATCGGGTTCGGCATCAACATGGTGACGGGTGACTATTCGCGGGGGGCGGCCGGGTTCTGGATCGAAAACGGCGAACTGGCCTATCCGGTCGAGGAAATCACGATCGCGGGCAATCTCAAGCGCCTGTTTCTCGACGTTGACATGATCGGGAACGATTTGGAGTTTCGCGGCCGGATCGCCAGCCCGACGATCAAGATCGGCGAGATGACGATTGCGGGCACCTGACATGACGCAAGAGCGAATAGCATAGGGCTTGCGGCGATATGCGCATCAGCTCCACGGCGTTCAGCAACCAGGGTGCGATTCCGGCAGTGCATACCTGCGAGGGCAAGGACATCTCTCCGCCGCTGGCGTGGTCGGACCTCCCGTCGGGCGCCAGGAGCCTGGCGCTGATCGTCGACGACCCGGACGCCCCGGACCCGGACGCGCCGAAGATGACCTGGGTGCATTGGATTCTCTATAACCTGCCGGCCTCAAACGGCGGGCTGCCGGAAGGCGCGAAGGCGCTACCAGTTGGAACAAAGGAAGGCGTGAATGACTGGAAGCGAACGGGCTACGGAGGACCATGCCCTCCGATCGGCCGCCACCGTTACTTCCACAAACTCTACGCGCTGGATACCGTGCTGCCGGATCTGAAGCAGCCGACCAAGGCAAAGCTCGAACAGGCAATGAAGAGCCACGTCATCGGTGAAGCGCAGTTGATGGGGACCTATCAGAAGAGCGGGTGAAAAAGGAGGGGACGGCTATGCGAGGTGCATGGGGCGTGGTGCTTCTGGCGGTACTGGTGCTGCCGGGCGTGAGCGTCGCGGGCGATTTTCGGCTAGCCGGTCCCACGATCAAGGCTCAGGGCACCATCGGCAATGAGCATGTCTTCAAGGGGTTCGGATGCAACGGCGACAATGTGTCGCCGGAGTTGCGCTGGGAGCGGGCGCCCAAGGACACCAAGAGTTTCGCGGTGACGGTCTATGATCCTGATGCGCCGACCGGAAGCGGCTGGTGGCACTGGATGATCTTCAACATTCCTCCCAGTGTCACCTCGCTGCCGGCGGGCGCCGGAAAGCCGGATGGTGGGGTCGCGCCCCAGGGCAGCGTACAGAGCATGACCGATTATGGGCAGCCGGGCTACGGCGGACCGTGCCCTCCGCCAGGCGATAAGCCGCATCGATATATCTTCACCGTGTTCGCGCTGAAACTGGATCAGCTTCCGTTAAAGAACGACGCATCGGGCGCGATGGTGGGCTTCTATCTGAATCAGAATGCGTTGGGGAAGGCCTCCTTCATGGCCAGGTACGGTCGGTGAGCACGGGATGCGGCGCAGCGCAGATCAGTTATCAGAGGACGTCAGCCTGGTGTATATTGCAGGGAACGTGGTGGATGCGGAAAAGGCGGAGCGCGTGCTGACGGAGCAGGGAGTCGACTACGTGCTCAGCCTTGAATCCTTCGCGTCCACATCGTTGATGCGGATGGGCGAGCACAAGGGGCTGTTCGTGTATGTGCCGACCGCACAGCACGGGTCCTGCCGCGATCTGCTGGAACGACACGGACTGACGGATACGGTGGGCCTCGATGCGGGCCTGCCGGTGGAGAAATCGAATGGCGCTTGATGCCGAACAGGGGAAACGGATGCTGCAGTTACTTACGTCGCGGTACGACGACCGGCATTGGCGCAAGAAGATCGAAAAAACGTTGAGCCTGCCAATGTCGGGTGTGGGGGACGACGCACAACGGGCGATGTTTCTCTATCTGAAGCACGCGTTGAAAGGCTATAAGTCCCGCCGTGCCGATCCGGACTCCTGGATCGTCGGCGGCTTCGCGACGAGAGAAGCCATCGAACGGGCCAAGTTCAATCCAATGGTGGTCGATGCCATGGTCACCAAGGAACACGTGGCAATCCTGGCCGTCGATCCGGGCCCCGAAGTGGATGAAGCCTGGTGGGAGGAGATGCTCGTGGCCTGGTTCGAGGAGCCGGAGCCTGCGCAGCCGGAGGGAGAACCGGCCGAGCCGGTCGGTGAAAATACTGGCGGTTCCGCTGGGCCAGACACGGAAAAGGCCGAGGCCTGAGCGGCGCGAGCAGAGCTGGCGGTCGGCCTTCCGTGCTCGCAGAAAGCTGGTGGCTGGCGAAGGGATGAACTGCTCCGGGCTGCCCGCTCCTGCCTGCTCAGACACTACGGCTCGACCGCACTAAGCCTCCCATCTGCTCGGCTGCGGAACTCGTTCCTTTCAGGGCTTTGCTCGAAAGGAACTTCAAACAGTCCTCGCCGTCCGCCTTCGGCGGACCGCATCTGTTCGGCAAGTGCGGTGCCTTCGCCTCCGCGATTCGCGACGCAGGAACGGTCAGCCCTGCAGCAACCGTAACTGTTTAAAAAAATGGAAAGGCGATGAGTCGCTAGCAAACTCATCGCCTTTAACGCTTCGCCACATTTACTGGGCTATGGCCATAGTGGCGGCCCCATTAATCTTGAATGTCCTTATCTTCCGTATCCAATTGGGAGACAAACAACGTAGCGCAGGCGCAAGCTAGCGGAGCTGCCCGCAGAACTTGGCGAAGCGTTAAAGGCGATAGGCTTGGAAGCGGCCTGTCGCCTTTCTATTTATATCTTAGGTAGAGCTTTCCCTGGCGGGATGGCATGCCCTGAGCGCAATTCGCCGGAGAAGCGGGGACCCGCCGAGGCGTTAGCGGGAAGGAAAGCTGGAACTGACCAAGGCACCGCGGTCAGCGACCGCGGCCGCGGGAATTCCAGAAGGGTTCCGCCCGCTAAGGCCCGGTCGGGTC
>DASWIN010000367.1:0-2719 GCA_036397655.1 Nitrospiraceae bacterium
GTGGTGAGGGGGAGCGGACTTCGCCGGAGAAGCGGGGTGCCCGCCGAGGCTTTAGCGGGCAGGAAAGCTGGAACTGACCAAGGCCCCGCGGTCACCGACCGCGGCCGCGGGAATTCCAGAAGGCTTCCGCATGCTAAACCCCGGAAGGGTCGCTTCGGGAGGCGCGGACGCGAGGGCCTTGCCACCCTGCTTCATCCTGACGACTGAGCAGTTCGCCCTTCGTCAGCCGCAGCCCGGGAGGCGCTGAAGCGGAAGGGTATGCCACCCCGCCGTCTCTTGAACCGCCAGCTATTCGTATCGCAGCGCGTCGATCGGATTGAGGCGCGAGGCCTTGTTGGCTGGGTAGAGTCCGAAGAACAGCCCGACGAAGAGGGAAAAGAAGAACGCGGCGAGGATGGACTCCATGGAAATGATCGTGGGCCAGCCGGCGATTACCGTCGTCGCGCGCGCGGCGACAATGCCCAGCACGATTCCCAGCAACCCGCCGAAGAGACTGAGCGTCATCGCTTCGATGAGAAACTGCATCAGGATATGTTTCCGCTTGGCGCCGACTGCCATGCGTACGCCGATTTCCCTGGTCCGCTCCGTCACCGACACCAGCAGAATGTTCATGATCCCGATGCCGCCCACGAGCAGCGAAATCGACGCGATCGCGAACATCATGATCGTGAGCGTCTGCCCCGTCCCTTCCTGAACCTTGGCGATATCCACCTGGGTCCGGACGGTAAAATCATCCGGCTGGTCCGGCGTGAGACGATGGCGGGCCCGCAACACCTCCCGGATCCCCTCGACAGCCTGCGGCAAATCCTCGGTGCGGTCCGTGGAGGCGAACAGGGCCCCGACCGAACCAAGAAACAGCGTTCCCACGACTTTGCGTTCCGCCGTGGTAAAAGGAATGAACGCGACGTCGTCCTGATCGGTCCCATGCGACGACTGACCCTTCGGTTCCAGGACGCCGATTACCGTAAACGGCACGTTCTTGAGACGAATCGTCGCCCCGACCGGTTCCTCACCCGGTTCAAACAGATTTTCCGCTACCGTCTGTCCGACCACTGCCACGCGGGCCGCCACATCCATGTCTGCCTGGGTGAAGGGCCCGCCGCTTGCAAAAGACCAGTCACGGATCGTGAGGTAACTGGGCGAAATGCCGTTCACGGGAGCATTCCAGTTCTTGTTTCCGTACACGACCTGCAGCACGTCCCGCTTGCCATATCCCGTGTCGACCAGCAGGGGGATTTTCTTTTTGAGATCCTGCGCGTCCGCCACCGTCAGGGTGACCGCGGTGCCCTGTCCTCCCCTCACGCCGCCGGTCGAGGTCGCGCCCGGAATGATGATGATAACGTTCGTGCCAATGCTGGCCACCTGCGCCCGCACGACGGCCTTCGCACCCTGCCCGATGCTGGCCATGGCAATCACGGCGCCCACACCGATCACGATGCCGAGCACCGTCAGGCCGGCCCGCAACCGGTTTCGGTTGAGGATGCGAAAGGCCGTCGTGACGGTCAGAAGAATAAACGCGCCCACTGGAGTCATCCCTTTCCGGCCGCGACCGCGTCCGTGCGCCGATCTTCCACCACCTGCCCATCCTTCATCACGATCTGGCGGGCTGCGTACGCCGCGATCTCCGCCTCGTGCGTCACGAGCATCACGGTGATGCCATCCACGCGGTTGAGCGTCTCCAGCACGGCCATGATCTCTCGGCTGGATTCGGTGTCGAGGTTCCCTGTCGGCTCGTCGGCGAGGAGGATGGACGGAGCGGAGACCAGCGCCCGCGCGATGGCGACGCGCTGCTGCTGACCGCCGGAGAGCTGCGACGGATGATGGTGTTCCCGCCCCTCCAGGCCGACCCGCGCCAGCGCCTCGGCCGACTGCCGTCGCTGCTCGCGCAGCGGAAGGCCGCGGTAAAACAGCGGGAGTTGCACGTTCTCCATTGCGCTGGTGCGCGGGATCAGATTGAAATTCTGGAAGACGAACCCGATTTGCCTGTTTCGGATCTCCGCGAGTGCATCGGCTTCCAAGCCTCCCACATCCGTCCCATCAAGCAGGTACCTTCCCCTCGTGGGAGCATCAAGACATCCGATGATGTTCATGAGGGTGGACTTGCCGGATCCCGACGCGCCCATGATGGCCACGAATTCACCGCGCCCGATCCGAACCGTCAATCCACGCAGCGCCTGCACCTCGACGTCGCCGAGGCGGTAGATCTTCCAGATGTCCTGGCAATCGATCAGCACGCCCATTGATCAGACCGTGACCGGTGACATGTCACGATTTCTAGGGGTTGCGTTCGCGGGATCGCGGCCGCCTATTCGAACCGCCGCCAAATCCAGGCGGGAGGCTTTGGATTCGCCCCGCCCGTGCTGAATCGAGCCCGACGATCACCGCATCCCCCTCTTTCAACTCACCGCCGGTGAGTTCGGTGAAGAGCCCGTCAGAAATCCCTGACTCAACCAGCACCGGCTCGGGATCGTCGGATGGACCAAGTCTCCACAGCGTCCGACCCACGATCCGCTCGGCCGGCAACGCACTGCGAGGACGGCCTGTCGCCGGGACCGCATCGCCCTCGGTCGTCCTGGGAGGATGGAAGCGCAGGGCCGAGTTGGGAACTTTCAAGACCTGGTCCCTCTGCGCGACGATGATGGACACGTTCGCAGTCATGCCGGGCTTCAACCGCAGGTCCTGATTCTCGACGCCCACCACCACGTCATAGGTCACCACG
>DASWIN010000368.1:0-7514 GCA_036397655.1 Nitrospiraceae bacterium
GAAACGTCCCGACCTTGACCGCCTGCGCCAGATCCTTATTGGTGGCGGTGATGATGCGGACGTCCACCTTGACGGGACGGGTTCCGCCGACTTCCAGCACTTCGCGCGTCTGGAGCACCCGCAGCATCTTGACCTGAACGGACGGGGGCATCTCGCCAATTTCATCCAGAAACAGCGTCCCGCCATCGGCGCTCTGGAACAATCCCCGATGCGTACTGACCGCGCCGGTGAAGGCGCCCTTGATATGGCCGAATAACTCGCTCTCAAACAGCGACTCCGGGATCGCGCCGCAGTTGACCGGCACGAAGGGTCCATTGGCCCGCTGGCTGTTGCAATGGATAATCCGTGCGATGACCTCCTTGCCTGTGCCGGTTTCCCCGTTCAGGCAGATCGTCGCGTCCGTGTCGGCCACCCGCACGACCTGCTGCAACAGCGACTGCATCGACGGGCTCCGTGCCGCCACATGCTCCAAGCCGTACAGTTCCGACACCAACTGTTTGAGCCGTTGAATTTCCCGGCTCATGCGCCGCGGCGTCAGCGCCTTGGCGATCCACAGGGCCAGATCCTTGTCCTCGAAGGGCTTCGTCAGGTATCCCACGGCGCCCTTTTGCATCGCCTCGACGGCTCCGGGGATGCTGCCGTGGGCGGTGAGAATCAAGACCGGAAGATCGGGATGCAGCGCCTGCACTTCCCCCATGATGGCCAGCCCGTCTCCCTCGGCAAGCCGCAAATCGGTGATCACCAGGTCGAACCGTTGACGCCTGACCTCTTCCAGCGCGGCGTCAGCCTCGTGGCAGGCTGTCACGGCGAAACCCATGGCCTCCAGGCGCATCGTCAATAGCGTGAGTAATCCTCGGTCATCGTCAACGATCAGCAGCTGTTCCTTTTCCATCCGTTCCCCTTTCGCCGCACGCACGACCGCTTACTCGGCCGGCCGGCTCGGCTTGACCCGGTCCTTGACTTCCTGATCCACCCGCTTGAGCGCATCGATCTGGCGCGTCAGCACGTCAATTTGTTCCTCGCGCTCCTTGAGCTGCCGCCTTGTCGCCTCGTTTTCCAGCACCTGGCGGACCACTCGTTCCATCGCGTGCACTAGCCTGGTTTCGCGGGCCGACTCGCTGCGGCCATCATCCAGCAGGAGAAGCCAATTGCGACTGGAGACGGCATAGGGCCCGTTCGGCTCAGCCGTCAGCACGGCCTGAAAATGCTTCCTGGCAACCGCACGGCCTTCGTAGAGCGCGGCCAGCCCGCGCAGATAGCGCGCCCGGGGACACGTCCGCTCGGCAGTGCACGTCTGCACGTAACGCTCCTGCTCCCGGATAAGCGCCTGCACAGCCACGGCATCCTGCGGAAGCGAGGCAAAGAACGCTGGCGGCGCCGGACGGGACGCCGACATGCAGGCCGGCAGGGTCAGCCCCGCGCATAACGCAACTGCCGGCAGCAGACGCATGCCCTGCTTCATGCCGCGACCCCCCGTTCCCTGACCGGAAGCACGAACTGAACGGTGGTGCCGGCGCCTTCCCGGCTCTCCACCCAGATCCGTCCCTGGTGCGCGTCGACGATTTTTTTTGCTAGCGCCAACCCGACACCGCTGCCCGCCACCGTCTGGGTACCCTGGCGGCGCCCCTGGTAGAATCGGTTGAAGATGTGCGGCAGATCCTCCGGTGCAATGCCGGGCCCCGCGTCCGTCACCGCCACACGGATGCCGCCGGCCTCAGGATCGGGCTCGATGCGGATCTGCACCGTTGCGCCGGCCGGGCTGAACTTGAGCGCGTTGGAGAGGAGGTTGTCGAGCACCTGTTCGATCCGCGCCGCATCCATCGGCGCCCATACCCGGCTGTCCGGCGCCTGAATGAGAACCGGGATCCGTTTGCTTTCCGCCAGCCAGCGCACCTTGTTCACCGACCCGTCCGCCAGCCGTTTCAGATCCGCCGGCGCAATGTGATACTCCAGCATGCCCGCTTCCATTTTCGACAAGTCCAGCAGCGTCGAAATCTGCTGGATGAGCCGCTGACTGCTGTCCTGCATGATCAGCAACGCCTCGCGCTGCTGTGCCGTCAACGGGCCGGCCACCTGGTCCAACTGCAACTGGATCCCCTCACGCAAGGAGGCCAGCGGCGCCCGCAACTCGTGCGAGATCTGCGAGAAAAATTCAGCCTTCAAGTCGTCGAGTTCCTTCAGTTTGTGTCCCATCCAGTTGACCGTCTCCACCAATTCACGCAACTCCTGCGGAACGGCGGTCTGCAAGGACGAGGCAAACTGCCCCTGGCCGATGAGGCGAATGTGCTGTTGCACGCGCCGCAAGGGATGCAGAATGCTGTAACTGGCGACCGCGGCCAGCGCCAGGGTAAGGAGGATCGAGACCAGCAGCAACTCCTGCAGAATCGTTTCGGCCTGCGTCGTCCGATCACGCGACTCGGCCATCACGGCGCCGACACGCACGCCGCACAAACTGATATAGGCATCCAGCAGGTCCATCAACTTGCCGATCAGCGCATCGCGGCGGCGTTCATACCCGGCACTCCCCGCCAAACCGCGCTCATGGCCCGACCCGGCCTGTTCACGAACCGCGTTTCGATAGTCCTGCTGTTGACGCCCGACCTGCTCCAACAGCCGCCGGCCTTCCTCCGACTCTTCCAGCGCACGCAGCGCAACCAGCTTCCGCTGAAAGTCGTCCGCCTCCCGGTCAAAGTCCCGCAGCAGCGTTGCGTCACGCAGGATGAGATACTTTTTCTCGCTCCGTAACTGGCTGGACACACTCCCCATGAGCCGCCTGGATGATTCGATCGCCGGATAGTGCCGGGAGACGAGATCGCTGTTCAGCGCGGTCAGTTGCCGCAACTGGGCAAGCGCGTAGATGTTGATCCCCGCCACGATCAGCACGGTCGCAATCGATCCCAGAACCAGCCGCCAAAATAACGAGAGCCGCTCCATGCTTACTGGTCTCCTGCTAGCGATTTTCAAGCCGTCCAGTTTCGTACGTTGTAGGCAAATTCCTACATCTCATTGGGAGACCTGCAAAATCAATGGGCTAGAGTATACTTCATCTTCGGCCTGCATGCTTTAGCCTTCACTTTATACCATCTGAATCATCTTTGCGGCACTGCAATTCCATTGTCATTTTAACAAGATAGCGATGTTTGCCATACCTTCACCATGGGCATTGGCTTTGCTCACTATCCAGTATGAACCGGAACTACAGGATTCACGGCCGCATCGCTGGAACGGGAGAACGTCTGGGCGTGGGATGGCCCGTCAGGCCCTGCAAGGGTAGTGCCTTGGCGGTTGGGCTTGCCGGGCTGATAGTGGCGACACTTACCGTTGGGACGTCAGGCAAATTGTTCCCGCCGACAGCGATCAATTCGATCCGCGGGCCGATCCACGGCACCATCACAGGGGTAGACACACCGAGGCTTTATCTTAGCCTGTACGCCGACGATGGCCGTCGCGTGGTTCTGACCAGCGCCAACGTGGACGCGATGCGGGCGCTGCATGCCGGCGATCATGTCCGTGTGGACCTGGATGGCCAGGGCATCGCGCTGAACATCAACAAGACCGTATCGACTCCGCATCCGGTTTCCTACTCGCGGGGATGACGGACAGCCGGTACGGGAGGAGACGACACATGAAGTGGGTATTGATCAGTTTCTTTTCCGTGGTCCTTCTCCTATCCGTGCTGTTCACGGCCGGGTTCAAGTTCATCGGTATTGAGGGGCCGCCCTCGACAGCGGAGACGATTCCCGTGGCCGCGCAGTAGCCACGGTTGACCGGGTATCCGACCAGAGGGTGGAAGACAACGATGCTCTGCGCAGAATGCGGCGGTGCAGTGGTCACGAGGATTGTCGCAGATTTTCAACCCGATCAGACCCGGGTGTGGTTCTGGGCACTTCGATGCAGCCAGTGCGGCCATCTCGTGGATGCGGGACTCAGGCCGGATGCCCGTTCCTTCGCGTCCACGTGGGAGCACCCCTTGTGGAAACCACCTCTTGCAAACTGAGCGTTCCATGCCGTTGCTGACGCTGGCAGTCCTCGGCCTGATGCTTCTCGGAACCGTCCTGGGAAGCCCCAAGCCTGCCCCGTCCCAGGAGCCGGCTGCCGTGACCGCGCCGCAGGCCACGCCGGTAGCGTTGACGCCGGAGCTCTCGGCTCCCATGTTCCACGGGACCGTGCAGGCCATCGATCAGAATGCCCTGCGCGTGACCATCCAGAACGACTTCGGACGGCTCGTTCCCATTGCGGTCGAAAGTTGCGACCTTATCCAGGGGCTGCAGATAGGAGACCGAGTCCGCCTTGCTGTGGATGCCACGGGCCTCGTATACGCGCTGGAGACGACCGGCGCTTCTCTCCCCACCAGACCTGATAAACCCGTGTCTTCCGCCCGACAGCCGGGCCATTGCCCGGAGACCGCCACGTGACCAGCTCCCTCGAGAATCTCATTGCCGCCGGCCTCGTGGCCTGGCTTGCGCTCAGCATGATCTTGATCGGATTGGAAATCTGGTAGACCGATCGGCTCCTCGCCTGCACCCCCCTGCGACCCGTATTGACTCCCCTCGCGTCGTTTGTTAGTCTCGCGACCGCTTTCAACCATCTGGCATGTCGGAGGTCGCGTGGTTCAGCGTTTGGCTCGACGCATCCCCGTATCACCGCTTCTGTTACTGCTGGTTCCGCTGCTCGCCTCCTGCATCGTCGGTAGCCACCCGGCCGGCATCGCCAGTTCCAGTTCTCCTGTGGGGGCCAGCTACACAGTCCTCGGCTCTGCAGAAGAATCGTCCTGCTACTATCGAGTCCTGATTCTCCCCCTCGGAGGAAAAGAACCCACGGAGCAGCTCATCGCCAAAGCCGTCAAAGAAAAAGGCGGCGATGCCCTCGCGGGTATCACCGTGGAACTGCGAAGCTACACCCTGGCGCTCCCGCTAGTCGGGAAAGAGTGCACGATCGTCAGAGGGATGGTTGTCAAGAACGTCCGATGAACCGACTCATGACACATGCCCCTATGCGAGCGGCCTGGCCCCATGCCGTCCGGCTGCTCACCGCCGGTTTGAGCCTTTGCCTGTTGTTCGCCGGCTGCACCACCCCAGGTGCCGTTGCGCCGTCCACCATGCCGGTCACTGGGAAATATGTGGAGCTCGGACCGTTCGAGGAATCGGAGTCCTGCGGCTACATCTTTTTTGTCGTGCCCGTCGGATCGCCTGATCATATTGCCGACATGATCGATGCCCTCGTCAAAAGCCGTGGCGGCGACGCCCTGATCGACGTCACATCCAGTTCCTCGACATCGTGGTTCCTCCTCGGCGGGAGCAATTGCGTCCAGGTCAGGGGCAAAGTGGTGAAGTTTTCGAAGTAACCCCTCGCGCGCAGGATACAGACCGTGCCACAATCACTTGCAGCACGAATCCTCTGCACCGGAGTCCTCTGTGCAGGCCTTGCGCTCACAACCGCCTGCACACCGGCCATCGTGCCGCCGAATCTCACGGTCCCGGTCAACGAGCAGGAGGTGCCGATTGTGGTCGCCATCGGCCCGGTCCAGACGGCCAAAATCACACACGCAGGCAACCCGATCGGGAAAGACCTCGACAAAGCGATTCAAGCAGTGATCCGCGACATGCTCCATCGCACAAACGTCATGAAAGACGTGATCATCCTGGACGTGCCGATGGAAACGGGCAAGAAACTGGATCCCGAGCGAGTTTTGTCCGCCGCCCGTATGCAACACGCAGACGTGCTGCTCGTCGGAGAGGTGAAGGAGTTCCAGGCTGAACCCAAGGGCGCGTTCGGCACCGAGTATCAAGTCGCACTCAGACTCCTGGTCCAGCTGTTCAACGTGCATACCGGCGGGCTGGTCTGGAAACGAACCGAGCAAGTCACGGTGCAGAAAGCCGGAGAATTGGACCAAATCGTGCTGCACGTGGCGATGCCGTCGCTCAATGCCGGCTTGCTTCCCCCGCTGGTCGAGCACATTCAGACGGACTACGCGGCCCTGCAGCGCACCCCGTCCAACGCCGCTTCCGCAGCAGGGTCCTCGACCCTGTTCGGCGGGGTCGAGCTTGCCAAGATCGATGCGGACCTCGCTCCTCCGGCCTCCAATATAAAGCCGAAAGACCACGCGTACGCGGTCATCGTCGGCGTGGAGGACTATCGCGATCTGCCGAAAGTGGACTACGCCAAACGCGATGCCGAAATGGTGAGGGCCTACCTCACCAAGTCGCTCGGATATCGCGAGCAGAACATCGTCATGCTGCTCAACGACCGCGTGACCAAATCCGATCTGGAGGCCCGCTTCGAGAAATGGCTCCCCAAGCAGGTCGGCGACAATAAGGACGCGGAAGTGTTCGTTTACTACGGCGGCCACGGCGCGCCGGACCCGACCACCAACCAGGCCTTCCTGGTTCCCTACAACGGAGACCCCGCCTATCTGGAGACCTCCGCCTATCCGCTCACCCGGCTCTATGAAACCCTCGCCAAGCTCCCGGCCAAAACCATCACGGTGGTGATGGACTCCTGCTTCTCCGGAGCAGGAGGGCGATCGGTGATTCAGAAGGGCGCGCGCCCCATGCTGATCAAAGTCGAGAATCCCCTCATGGCGGCCCAGAACATGGTCGTGCTGTCAGCCGCCGCAGGGAATCAAATCAGCAATGCCCTGCCGGAAAAACGCCACGGGCTGTTTACCTATTACTTCCTGAAGGGCTTGCAGGGTGAAGCGGATGCCGACAAGGACGGCGGGGTGAACGTCGAGGAACTCTACGCCTACATGAAACCCAAAGTCGAAACGGAAGCCCGCCGCATGAACGCGGAGCAATCCCCCCAACTGCTGCCGGGAGTCGAACTGCTCGGCGATCGGGCGAAGCTGAAGCTCATCGAGCTGAAGAAATAACGGCACCACGCAACCTACCGTCGCCCGTTACGACCTACTTAAGACTCCCAAACCTTCTTCTTGCTCCTCGCCGAAAATTCCGCCTTATTCCGGACACAGATGTACGACCGTCGGGCTGACCGGTCCTGCCTGCTCAGACGCTGCGGCTCGACCGCACTAAGCCTCTCATCTGCTCGGCTGCGGAACTCGTTCCTCTCCGAGCTTCGCTCGAAAGGAACTTCAAACAGTCCTCGCCGTCCGCCTCCGGCGGACCGCACGTGTTCGGCAAGTGCGGTGCCCTCGCCTCCGCGATTCGCGACGCAGGATCGGTCAGCCCTGCCACCAACTCCAACTCTATAAGAAAATGGAAAGGCGACGAGTCGCCTGCAAACTCGTCGCCTCAACCCGCATGATTCATGACGGCTTCTACTGCACCCGCCGATACGCGGCTGCGACACGCTGGCCGACGGTTCCACGCGGCCAGCTGGGCGGGCTCGCGGCTCGGTCGGTCAACAGCCTCTTCAAGGCTGCCTCCCTCCCTCGCCGCTCCACGCGCCCGTCTCGCCAGGCGTCTGGGCGGTTTCGTCACGAACCCTCATGAATCATGCGGGTTCCCGCTTCGCGCTCCGTTCCGGTCGTGTTGACTAAGGGCGTACGCGTTCAA
>DASWIN010000369.1:0-4402 GCA_036397655.1 Nitrospiraceae bacterium
GCCGGGGGCGAGGTGTTGCACGACTTTTCGCTGGCCCTGCTCCTGGGGGTGATCGTGGGAACCTATTCCTCGGTCTTTGTGGCCAGTACCATGTTGGTCGTTTTGCCGGGTGGAGCAGGAAAACTGCTCAAAAGGGGGTAAGCCAGGCATGGCAGATGTGTTACCATTGCTTGACATTGGATGAAAGGCAAACGAAAATGAGCACTTAGAAGGACCGCATCGCGTTACCAAAATGAAACTCTGGGGTCAGTCGCACAGTCTCCAGCGAAAAATCATCACAGCCATTGTGATGGTGGGTCTCCTTCCGCTCACGTTCTCGCTCATTCTCACCTACTTCACTGAACGCCGGGCCCTCCACGAGACGATCGGGGTCAATTTCCGAGAGAAAGCGGTCGAAGCGGCGCGCCGGGTCGAAATTCAGGTGACAGGCGGCATCAACGAAGCGCAGCAACTGGCCACGACGCCATTTCTTCGCACGGCGGTCACGGAGGCCAACCGCAGCTATGAGGGCAAGGATCAGCGCTACATTAAGTCCATGATCCAGGACTGGCAGAAACAGTGGCGGCGGCGGCGAAAGAGCAATGAATTTCCGGTCTTCATCAACCGCATCGTCACGAATTATCTCATCCGGTGGCACGATATCCGGCGGGCCGACTATCTCGGGATTCTCGTGACGGATAACCAGGGCGCGCTCGTCGTCGGTTCCATCCCCCAGGCGGAGTATTTCCACGGCAAGAGCGCCTGGTGGCAGGCGGCATTCAATGAAGGCCGGGGCTCGGAGTATGTCAGCGAGTTCTATTTTGATCCGTCCTATGGCACCCACGTGCTCACCGTCGCCGTTCCCATTCTGGACGACCAACAGCGCAAGGTGGTCGGGGTCGTCAGCGTGCTGTTGAAGCGGGATTCGCTTTTCCGGGCCATCTCGGAAGTCACCATCGGGGCAACCGGCCACGCCATGCTGATGAGCTCGGACGGCGCTCCGCTGATCTGCCCCGTGCTGGCTCCCGAGGAGCATGCGGTGACGCCGGCGCTGATCGCGCAGTTCGCGCCGATGCAGGCCGGGTGGGCCATCGCCGACGATGACGCACACGGCGGGCGCAATTCGTTGATCGGGTTTGCCCCGGTACGGTTGAGCGATCATCTGGCGCCCGGCAGCCTGGGCGGGAAGCGATGGGTCACCTTCGTGCGCCAGAACCCTGCCGAAACCTACACGACGCTGGATCAGCTGCTGGTGAAAGTGCTGGCCTACGGACTGGTCGTCTTTGCGGTGCTCGTGGCGACCGGCGCGTGGGTGGCCCGGAGAATCGCCAAGCCGATTGCCGAACTACAAGAAGGCGCGCGCCGCATCGGATCGGGAAGCCTCGACCATCAGTTGACGCTCAAGACCGGCGATGAGCTGGAGCGCCTGGCCGAGGCCTTCAACGGCATGGCGGGGAATTTGAAACAGTCGTTCAGCCAGCTCGAACAGCGCTCCAAGGAGATCGAAGCGACCAAGCGCTATCTGGAGGACCTGCTCGAAAACGCCAATGATGTCATTTACACCCTGGATACCGAACAGCGCTTTACCTACGTGAACGGCAAGGTGTCGGGGTGGGGCTACCAGAAGGAGGACTTGATCGGCCGGCCGTACCTCTCGCTCCTGTCGAAGCGCCATCGCGGCCGCCGCTTGAAGAGCACGCTGGATATCGGCGCCAAGCAGGTCTACGAGGTGGAAGTGCTCTGCAAGACCGGCGAGACCAGGACGGTGACGGTCAGCGTGTCGCCGCTTTGCGATGTGCAGGGCCGCATTCACGGAGTGCTGGGGATCGCCCGCGACATCACCGAGACCAAGCAACTCGAACAGCAGATTCGTAGTTCCGAGAAGCTGGCCTCGGTCGGGAAACTCGCGGCCGGCGTGGCCCACGAGATCAACAATCCTCTGGGGGGGATTTTGAATTGTATCTACAATTTCAGGAAGGGCGCCCTGTCGCCGGCGAGACAGGAAGAGTACCTGGTCTCCATCGAAGACGGGTTGCGCCGGGTGCAAAAGATCGTCCGCCAGTTGCTGGATTTCTCGCAGCAACATGAGCCCGAATTCTCTCCATCCAATATCAACGACGTGGTGGAGCGGGTGCTGGTGCTGACCGAGCATGCGCTGGCCGCGAAAAAGATCGGGTTGGACAAGCAGCTGCAGCGGGACCTGCCGGCGTTGATGGTGGACCGCCACATGATGGAGCAGGTGCTGATGAACCTGGTCCTCAATGCGGTCCAGGCGATCAAGGACGGCGGCGCGATCACCATTCGAACGCGGGCCCGGAACGGCGATTGCGAGGTGACGGTCGAGGATACGGGATGCGGGATCCCGGCGCACGTCCTGCCGCATATCTTCGATCCCTTTTTTACCACCAAGGGGACGGGGGAGGGGACGGGATTGGGGCTTTCGGTGAGCCTAGGCATCGTCGAGCGGCACGGAGGCCGGATTTATGTCGAAAGCGAGGTCGGGAAGGGATCGGTCTTTACCGTCTGTCTCCCGCTGTCCAATGAACAGTCCGCCGAACGATCGATGGCGGGGAGGATGTCGTGAAGCCGACGGCCGTGCTGATCATCGATGACGAGCCGTTGATGCGCCTGTCCATGGAGGACGCCTTGCGGACGGTCGGCTGCGAGGTGCGG
The DNA here is from genome assembly GCA_036397655.1 of Nitrospiraceae bacterium. Classification (GTDB taxonomy): domain Bacteria; phylum Nitrospirota; class Nitrospiria; order Nitrospirales; family Nitrospiraceae; genus 2-02-FULL-62-14. Next base: position 2,653 of record DASWIN010000369.1, read on the forward strand.
GCCGCGGCGACCGGATCGGAGGGGCTGGCCCTGCTGGAACAGGCGGCCTCCGACATCGTCGTCACCGACCTGCGCCTGCCCGGGGTGGACGGCCTGACGCTGCTCCAGGCGGCCAGGCAGCGCTCGCCGAAGACGGAGGTCGTCGTCATCACCGCGCACGGCTCGGTCGAAACGGCCGTGGGCGCGATGAAGGCCGGCGCCTACGATTACATCACGAAGCCCTTTTCGATGGACGAGCTGCTGCTCATCGTCGAGCGCATCGGCAAGATGCAGGCGCTCCGCGAGGAAAACGCGTTGCTGCGGGAAGAATTGGAAAGCAAGTTCACCTTCGAGGGCATCCTGGGAAAGAACGAACGCATGCGGGAGGTGCTCGAGAAGGTCAAGCTGGTGGCCGCCACGGATTCCACCGTCTTGATCTCGGGTGAAAGCGGGACCGGCAAGGAATTGGTTGCGAACGCCCTGCATCGCAGCAGCCCGCGCCGGGACCAGGCGCTCATCAAGGTCAGTTGCGCGGCGCTGCCGGAAACCCTGCTGGAAGCCGAGCTGTTCGGGCACGAGAAAGGCGCCTTTACCGGGGCGCTCAAACAGCGCCGTGGCCGGTTCGAACTGGCGCACAAGGGGACGCTGTTCCTGGATGAGATCGGCGAAATCTCTCCCGTCGTCCAGGTCAAATTGCTCCGGGTGCTCCAGGAACGGAAGTTCGAGCGCGTGGGCGGGAACGAAACGATTGAATCGGACGTCCGCCTGGTCTGCGCCACGCAGAAGGACTTGAAGAAGGAGGTCCAACAGGGGCGATTCCGCGAAGACCTCTTCTATCGTCTTAACGTGGTCCCCATCCAGTTGCCGCCGTTGAGGGCGCGCCGGGAGGACGTGTTGATGATCGGGGATCACGTCCTGCACACGCGGGCGGCCCGGATGGACAAGCCGGTGAAGGGATTCTCGCAGAGCGGCCGGGAAATCCTGCTGCGCTATTCGTTTCCCGGCAATGTGCGCGAGCTGGAAAACATGGTCGAGCGGGCCGTCGCCCTGTGCCGGCCCGGCGAGGACATCCAAGCCTGGGATCTTTGCGGGATGCCGTCCTGCCCGTTTCTGGGCGGGCCGCCGCAGGAGGGGTGCGGATTTTGCAGCGAAGGGCTGGCAGGGAAGGCATCGCTGCCGGTCGGCCGGAGCGATGCGGTGGATTCCCTGGCGGCGGCGCGGGAGCAGTTCGAGAAGCAATACATCCTGTCGATCCTCGAGCGGGTGGAGGGCAGCCGCACGATGGCGGCGAAGATTCTCGGGCTATCCAGGAAGGCGCTCTGGGAGAAGTGCAAGCGCTACGGCATCCCGTCGAACCGGAACGGCAAGGATGTCGAGGACGAAAACGAATAGGCTTTAAGGCGGCGGGGTGGCATGCCCTGAGCGGAATTCGCCGGAGGAACGGGGAGCCCATCGAGACTTTGCCGGAGAAGCGGGGGAACCGCCGAGGCTTTAGCGGGCAGGAAAGCTGGAACTGACCAAGGCACCGCGGTCAACGACCGCGGCCGCGGGAATTCCAGAAGGGTTCCGCACGCTGAAGCCCGGAAGGGTCGCTTCGAGAGGCGCGGACGCGAGGCCTTGCCACCCTGCTTTAACCGGCGCTGGAAAGAGGGGCGTGCCACCCCGCCGCCTTAAAGCCTACTCGTCTTCGTCCTCGACATCCTTGCCGTTCCGGTTCGACGGAATGCCGTAGCGCTTGCACTTCTCCCAGAGCGCCTTCCTGGACAGGCCG
>DASWIN010000370.1:0-10068 GCA_036397655.1 Nitrospiraceae bacterium
ATGAAATGGTGCGAACTGCGGCCTCCCTCGAGCATCTCGACGTCGCCGAAAAGGTGTTGCTCGGCAACTGGATCACTGAGCGCATCCAGGATCCCGACACTCGGGAAAGTCCCTAGGCCTGGGCACTAGACCGGCTGGGCACACGCGTGCCGATTTTCGGCAACAACCACAAGACGGTCGACCCCGGACAGGCCCAGCCGTGGCTGGAAATGCTCCTGCAATCCGGCCTCGGCCTGACCGACGGATCCGCGTTCGCGGCTGTTCAGATCGCGCGCCTCACGGGCGATCGCACCCGCGATCTCGACGACGACATCCTCCAGCGGACGCTGAGGGCCCTTCGGTCAGGCGACACCCCCGAGCGGTGGCTGCAGGTCCTGCGCGACGTGACCGCACTCGAGGCCGCCGACGAAGCCCGGGCTCTCGGCGACACGCTGCCAATCGGACTGATGCTGCATTAGCTCGAAGCGTTGCACCTTGATCAGCCACGCGGACGCCCGACCCGTCCCCGCAGGCTCGAGACTCGGGCACTTCGAAGTGCCTGACTCAGGCTGTTACCAGCGACCCCTGAATGTTCGGATTCAGAACGAGGCCGTATCGACTGCCCGCCAAACGCGCACGGCAGGGCGGCGCCGCAACCTCGGGGACGAGGACTTCGCTCACATTCTCCGCCAGCTCTTTCATCAACTGAGTCTCGGCCTCCAACCAATGATCGAGCGCAAAACCGTGGCACCGGCCGTTCCGCTCCCAGACCAGATACGCCCGCGCGGCGATCTCGTCATGTGAGGGTGTCAATTGGTTTGAAGAAGGGATTTCCATGACGATCGGATTGGAGTTACCGCACGCGCCGACTCAAGTCACTCGCTAAATAGGCGCGTCCGACACCAGGCAGTCAGATACACATTTCACGTTCAGCGGAATCAACGGGCCATGAAACGGGATCGTGGCCGGCGTGCACATGAAACAGCGTCAACAGGGCGCGCCCGGAGATGCCCGCAGGCGGCGACATCCCTCCACCTGGCACAGGGGTTATTCCACGACAAACTCGAGCAGGGACCGCACCTATGCTACCGGCATGAAGAACAGTCCGGGACCCACCGTGAAGATGAGGACGCCGTAGAGCGTGTGCTCGATCCACACGAGGGAGAGGGAGCGCGTGCGCGCATAGGTCCAACCCAGCAGCCAACCCAATGGCACGGTGGCTGCCACCGCCACCCAGTTGTCCATCACCACATGGGCCCCGCCGAAGACTAGGCCGTTGACGATGACGGCGGACTGCACACGCCCGAAGAGGTGCTCGTAACGGTTGAAATACCACGTCCGGAACATGACCTCCTGCGGAAGCGCGCTCAAAAATGGATACAACACCATCAGCACTGACCATTTCAGTGGTTCACTGCGAGGCAGCCACAACCGCCTTTCCGGCAGCAGCCACCAGGTGATGAATCCCACCGCAAGGGCCGCGACCAGCCAGATCGCAAGCAGCCGGAGAACTTCCGGGACTGGATGGGGCGGCCATCGCAACGCTGTCCGCACCGACCACCCGCGACGCATCATCGCCACTGCCGAGGCTGCGCCGATCCCGAGAATAACCGGTAGGACCGCCCAAGGAAGCATTCGGACGACCAGATAGGCGGCTGCCGTCCCGCCGCCATACACGATGATCAACTCCGGGGCATTCCCGCGCATGGTTCCTGCACACAAGCTGGATTGCCCGCCGTCAACAAGTCCCAGAGGCCGTCGATCCGCACACTTGAGAGGGACCGGCTCCGTCCGGTCCGCGCGGACGACACAGCGGTCGTCCTTCCTCTAATCCCGGCTCCGGACGCGGTCGACACGCCTGCCCCGATGCCGTCGGGGGAGGTCGTCCCTCCATGAGTCCCGCGGCACCACCGTTCGGCCTCGATCGCGCGATGGGACATGCCATAGGTTAACAACATGCCCCGATACATCGCCCTCTTGCGTGGAATCAATGTAGGCGGACATCGCTTGAAGATGGATGACCTGCGCCGGATCTTCACGGTCTTGAAGTTCGCAAAGATCGAGACCTTCATCGCGAGCGGTAATGTAATTTTTGATGCGGTGGAACGCGAGGCTTTGGGGCTCGAGACGAGGATCGAAGGGCAGCTCCGACGATCGCTCGGCTACGAGGCGGACACGTTCATCCGGACGCCGTCCGAAATCGCCGCGATCACCGATTTTCGCCCGTTCTCACTGGCGGACATGGACGCGGGCGACCACTCCATCAACGTGGTGTTTTTACGCTGCACAACGGATGGCTCTACGTTCTCACGGGGCAGGCGCACGCCGGACGCCTCGACGCTTCCTTCGGGTCCCTGATTCGCGGCGGCTACCGCGCGCGGTTCTCCCTGCGGTAATCGCGGCCCCGCTCCCGCCACGCATTCGCACCTGGAATGGAGATGCAGGCCGAACGGTCGCAACCGCATCCACACGTCAATCAGCCGGCGCCGAAGCACGGACAGCCCAATCTGGAGACGATTGACGGGCCTGTGGACCGCTGCATGATGCGCGCCGCCACGCATGCACCCCGGAAATCCAGTCTGGAAGACCGCGAACGCATTCATGGGAGCGCTGTTCATCTTCGCGGCCTCATTGCAGTTGAACGACGCCGATCCACTTCGCTGGTTCGCGATCTATATGGCGGCGGCGCTCCCCTGCTGGCTCGAATGGACGCAACGTCCACGCTGGCTGATTCCTGCCATCGTTGGAGCGGTCAGCTTCAGCTGGGCGATGGTCTACGCCCTGCGCGGAGCCTGGACGGTGCCCTTCGGCGAGATGTTCGCCGAATGGGAAATGAAGAATCAGCAGGTCCTTGAAACGCGCGAGATGTTCGGCCTGCTCGTCATCACCTCGTGGATGCTCGCGCTCGCCGCTGTCAACGTGCTCCGGCGGCGGCGCTCAAGCCATTCCTGAAACCCCAGGAGGACGAGATAGGCACCGGGGAAAGTTGGATGCCGGCCCCCGGACGGCGTTTGTCTTAAACTCGTTCAAGAGCGCGGTCGGGGCCCGGCCTTCGCCGGAGGCTTCGGCGGGCGGGCTGCCCGCGACCACCCTGCTGGTGTCAGCCTCCGAAGCGGTGCAGGAGTCGCGAGTGGCCTGACGACACCCTCCAGCTAGCTCCGGTCGGCAGCATTCTCGAGCTTGCCACCGAGTTTCTGGAGGTCCTTGCCGAAACCTTGGACCGTGTTGCAGCCAGCGAGTGCGAACATGAGGGTCACGGCACCAGCCGTGACGACGATCATTTTGAAGCGACGAAGCATAATCAAATGTAGGATGGGAAAACTGGAATATCCTAACCCGGCAAACCGAGAATTTCCAGTCACCTCACGCTCTCAACACTGCGCCGCCCACGAACACCATGGGGCTTGCTGTTCCGCGATCCAGGCACCGGGCTCTCCTGCGAAGGGCGAAGTCGGCAACGCTCTCTCAATTGTTGGGTGACCAACCGCGCCTGCTCCTCGGAGAGGCGCAGGTTCTCGAGATGGGAGAACTCCCTCCAAACCATGGATTCGTTCAGCACGATCTCTTCACCGCGGCACGACACGTCCACCCACCAGCCGGGAACGGCAATGACCGCCTGAACCGGGGTGCGAGTTCCGGTCGCGGAAGTCAGCCAGCGGCACACGGTCGCCGAATTCCGCCTCGCCAGACTGATCGTGTCGGTGTCGAAGACTCCACCGGGCCACTGGAGCGACGTGCCATCGTAGCGCACACGATGCTGCCGGCCATTCACCTCATCGACCGACTTGCGGCGCGTCCTCGTCGCTATTGCGAAAACTCCGGCGCGTCCCACGATCACGTGATCGACATTAAAACCGTCGAAAGGCAGGTCGTGAAAAACTTCGTAGCCGACACGCATTAACTGATTGAGCACCTCACCAACGGCGCGCTGGCCTTCAAAGTCGAGGCGGACACGGTGTTCCTCATCCATCATTTTCCAAAGGATTCGTCCCCGATACCAGGCGAGGCCGACGGAAACCGCAAGACCGAGCGCGACGATCAGCCGGGTGTGCATCGCTGGATTTGAGCCCACTGCGGCAGCAATCAACAGGGGATAGACGAGGGTGTTTCCAACCTCTTCCTCACGTTTCTCGTGGATGGCCTCAAGGCGCACACGAAGAGACTCGCCGGGCGGACGAAGGGCTGTTCGCAAGAACGGCACGTGGGTCTTTCGCATCTGACGTCGCTTGCATCGATACAGGTTGCGCACGACCACGATCACCGGCGCCATCAGCAGGACGATCAGCGCGGTTTGGGTCGCCACCAGTTGGATCAGGTCGGCAAGGTATGTCTGCATCAGCAGGGTTCATCGGGAACCGACGGAGCCAACTGAACCGCGACTTGTTCCGGTCGCGTATGAAAGGACTGCGAAAATCGGGCCCTACCCGGACGGACCATCCCTTGCCAAGCGCCGCGATGATGCCCACGGCGGAATCATCAGACATGCTTCGAGATCATCCGCGCACGAGCGATCCGCCCGGCGTGTGCGCTTCTGGACAAGTGCCTGCATCGCAGGCTTGTCTTTCAACAAGCACCTCTTTAATTACTATTAGGCAACTCGGCATGCAGACCCAGCGAAAAGTCTCCCAAACCCAGATTGCGCGTGACCTCGGCATATCGCAGGCACTCGTGTCACTCGCTCTCAACGGGAGGAAAAACGGGATCAATCCCGAAACCTACCAGCGGATTTGGGACCGCGCCGTCGAGCTCGGCTACTCCCCAAAAGGGATGCAACTCGACACGGCCATCGCCGCGAGGCGGACGCGGCAGGTCGGTTACATCCTTCGTTCGCCGCTTCGGCTCTACACGCAGAGCAACTTCTTCAGTCACATCCAACATGGCCTGCACACCGCGCTCGAGGTCGCCGGTTGCACCGCGGCCTTCCTCGGCACCGAGGACGAATTGGTTCAGGAAAAGCTCGACCGCCTCATGCATCCGGGGGACGGATTGCTCGGGATTGTCCTGCTCGGCGAGGTCAAGCTCTCGTTCCTCGAGCGCGTTCGCAAGAAAAACGAGCGGATCGTCGCGGTGTCCGCAAGTTTCCCAGGCTACTGCAATTCGGTGACGTCCAACGAGCAACAGGCCGTCGAGCTGCTGGTTTCCCACCTGGTCGAGCTCGGGCACAGACGCATGTGCTGGTTTGGAGGTAATGTCGGCCTCGGACGCCACACGCAGCGCAAAGCCGCCATGAAAAACGCGCTGAGCACGCAAGGCATCGAGATCCCCGAGTCCTGCTGGATTGATCAGGAGGACGCAGATCGCATGGATGGCGCCCGTTGTGTGCGGCGCCTGCTCGATTCGGCCGGCAGATCGAAACTGCCCACCGCAATCGTCTGCTTCAACGGCATGATGGCCCGGGGTGCCGTCAACGCCTTGCACAAGGAGGGGCTCCGCGTGCCTGAAGATATCTCGGTCGTGGCCATCGACCGCACGCGCGCCATCACCGAGGAAAATCCGACCATCACGGGCGCCAGCGCCCTGCCGGAAAAGATGGGAGAAACAGCGGCCCGGCTGCTTCTCGAGAGCAGCAGGTCGGACATCGAGGGGTTCACCGACCTTGTTTTGCCAGCCTTGCTTTTCCGTGGGGAGTCATCCGCCCCTCCCAGGCACTGAGCACCCTTCCATTCCGATTCGTGCGTCTCGGAAGAGAAATGAGGCTTGCGGGCGTCATATTTATTAGCCCTTCTACGCTTCATCCCCGGAGAAGCACATCATTCAACATTCAGGCTCATACGGCGTCACGATCGGAGGCGCACTTCGCTGCAGTCGTCGGCGCCCCGCTCAATGTCGGCGGAAGGCGCGATACTGCGGCCTTTGGAGAACGTAAGCTTCAGCAGCGGTCGTGACAGCCGAGCCGGTTCGCTGCAGCGCAAGTTAGGCGCTTCGTTGTTACGAGACGACAAGAACCGTCTCGAATGGGTCTGCGTCGAGCGCGTGGATGTCCTGTTCGTGAATCGTGATAAGTTGAACAAGTTGCTGTCGGGTGCAGTTGCCGATGCGGAGCCAGGCGAATCTTGGTGGATGGCCGTAAAGCAAACTACGCTGCTGAAAGTCAGGCTCCTTCGAAACGATGATGAAGCCGTTGGCGCGGGCATACTCCCAAACGTCCTCGTCGGAAAGTCCAAGAAGCCCGCACTCGCGGACGTGCGCGCTGTCGGGAAAAAGCGTCGCCAGCAAGCGGGGCAGCTTTGGCGAGAGGTTCTCATCAACGAGCAACTTTATGCGGGACGACGTTCGGGCGACGGTCACGGTCTGCGGCGAACGCAAAGGACGCCTGAATGTCGTTGGCGGTAAGGTCGGGAAAGTCGTCCAGCACCTCGGGAATGGTCATGCCACCACCGAGATAATAAAAAAGTCGGCCACGGTAATGCGCGTGCCGCGGATGCAGGGTTTGCCGCTGCGGATGCGTGGGTCAATGGTGATGCGCTCGCGGTAGTTCATAGCGAAAGGGTAGGTTTTCGGGCCTTTCGAGTCAAGGAGCGCGCAGAAACGCCCAACGACCCCAATATAGGAAATCCGACTTATTCATGGCCGCCGTGCGGAGCCCGTGAGGGTGTGGCCCGGCACGGCGGCGGTGGAAGCAGGTGCCGTGACGTGCGGAGCGGTTCGCTACAGCGCATGGTTAGGCGTTGCGGTCATTCGGCTCAGGCTTTGATAACTAATGCGGCAATCTTGCCGTTCCTGAGGGTAAAGTTGTAACGGAGTTGAGCCGGACTTCCGGGAAAGTTGCCACTGACTTGCGCGGTCACGATTGTTCCGTCGCCTACCTGGGCGATGTCAGTTGGTTCCGCAATCGGTTTGTATTTCGCGATCGCTCCATCAATCCATCCTTTGATGGCTGCGCCGCGATAGTCTTGCTCCTCATCATTCACGAGCGCGTCGTCAGTGAAAAGTTCATTGAAGCCGTCTGCCTGGCCGGAATTGTGCGCGTGGAAAAACGCGGCGACGGTCGGCGGTAGTTCTATATTCATGGTGTTCGTTTGATCGCTTTGGTGCGTTAGACTGTCGGGATGGTTCCGCCGTCGATGACAATTTCGGTGCCGTTGATGTAGGGAGCGCGGTCGGATACCAAGAAAGCAACAAGCTCGGCAACTTCTTCGGGGCGACCGGTGCGGCCGATAGGAATGTCTCCGAGTGAATCTATCAGCCCTTGCCGAGCCGTATCAAAGTCTGTTCCGGCATTCTTGGCTAATGTCTCGATGAGTCGCGTAGCCGCTGTCGTCTGGATAAATCCGGGAGCCACCGCAATGACCCGCACTCCCTTGGGTGCGACTTCGTTGGAAAGTCCTTTGCTATAATTGCTCAGAGCGGCTTTTGCTGCTGCGTATGTCAAGGTCGCATCATAAAGCGGAAGGGCGCGCTGGATGGACGAAATGTGGATGATGACTCTCGAACGCTGCTCCAGCATCTTGGGTAGAAATGCTCGATCCAAACGGACCGCCGCAAACAAATTCGTGTCGAATGTCTGCTGCCAGTCATCATTACTCAGCGCCAGTTGCGCATGATCTTCGGCCATCGCCTGGCGCCATCCTTGCCTGCCGATCGCCCATCCGGCCCTGAGCCCTACCAGCCCACTCCCGGCGCTGGGATTGCTCATTTGCGCCGGTCACCGTCAACCATTGCCGATACGACCGCCAATCGCCGGGATCATCCGCCCGGCCGGACACCGCAAGCTAGCTCACCGCCTCCAAACCGGCAGGACGCTTCTTGTGGCCGAGAAACCAGTGCAGGCTGCTCCAGCGGTAACGAGCCAGTTCCTCCGCCGGAACCATCCCCGCTCGCACCGGGTTGAGGTGGATGTAATTGACCAGCCGCCAGAGCGACTCGCCGGGCTCAACGAGCAACGACTCGGTAGCCACGATTGATCACGTGGCAGGTCGCTCCCGGATAGACTAACCGCAGCCTTCTTGCCACGGCGAATCCTCGTAATGACTCCCCCCGCCCTGTCAAGATGATTTATGAGGCATGACCCCATGGCCGGGCCGTTCGCGTCGAAGCCGTCATCAACGCCTGGCAGACCCTGCAGCCGAAGAAGTCTTTCGGCGGAATGACCGTCGAGCAGTTCAAGGCGGCGACCGCGCCAAGCATCGCTGCCCGGGCTCAGAACACCCAGTTGCGCAACCAGCTCACGGCAGCGCTCAATGCCCGTGCGAATGCCGACGCGGCCAGCTCCGCTGCCGTCCTGCGCTTCGTCAATGGCGTGAAGGGCGACCCGGACGAAGGCGACAACGGTCAGCTCTATGAGGCCATGGGCTACATCCGCAAGAGCGGCCTGAAGCGGTCGCGCAAGGCTCCCGCGATCGCCGTGTGACCGTCTCCCCTCGTCCGGGGCGAATCGAATCAGACCAGATCATTTCTGATCATGGCCGGGTGGGCATAAGTTGCCGCCCGGCCATTGTTTTGTACCGAACGCGCTGCTTGCTGCCTGAGGACTCACGCGAAGGCGCGAAGACGCAAAGTTTAGCGGGCCAGTGAGGCGCTTCATTCGCATTCCCTCTCTATGCTTGTTAACGCTCTTGGGACTGTCGCTTGCCGACAGCCGCCCCGGCATGGCCGTGAAGGCCAGCCCTATCGCTGAAACGTTTCCCGACTTGGGGGCGCTCGTCCGCCGACAGCCATTCCGGCTTCTTCTGTAGGGACTGTCGCTTGCCGACAGCCGTTCTGCTTCTCTTGTCGCCCGCCGAAGGCTGTTCCGGTTTGCTCTCCCCTGCCGGGACTATCGCTTGCCGACAGCCGCGCGATCGCCAGGAGCTTCGCAGACGTTCGCAATCATTCGCCAGCGCCGATCCGGTCCGCGACCTCAGGAAGCACATTCATCCATTCTTGTTGGGGACACGGGCCCGGGCGAGCCAGTCCAAGGAAACGCAACCGTTCCGGATGTCGAGTCCGCCATCCAGGCCATGAGTTTTCCGCATTGATGAGACCGGCTTGCCGCTTTTGGGAAGCCTTTGACGTCCAGCCCCGCGACTGAACGCTTGATTCTTATTATGGGACCGTCGCCTTACCGGCCGGCGCGCCCACCCGCGCGAACGGCCATCGGGCGGATCGATTTTCACGCCGGTCGCGCAGGCGTTTCACCCTCCGTCCTTCACCTCACAACGCGTGCGGAAAAGCAGAATGTGGGTATCCTGTGGATACGTTTTTGCGCTCATTCCCAGCGGTGCCCGCCTGCGTTCATTCGATGTCCTGAACCGTGCGTGGTTGCATGCTTTTGCGAAACACCTGGGGCGTGGTTCCCTCGCTGCGGCGAAATGCCACCGTGAAGCGTTCGGCGTAATTGAAGCCACAGCGTTCCGCCACCATCGGAATCGGCAGATCCGTTTCCGCCAGGATGACCTTGGCCCGCTCAATCCGCACGCGGGTTATCTCCTCCTTCGGGGTCCTTTTCAGGTGCTGGACAAAGTCGAGCTCCAGCTTGCGCCGGGACATCGGCACGTGGTTGAGGATGTCAGAGACGGTGATGGGTTCGCCGGCATGTTCCCGGATGAAAGCGAGCGCGCGCCGCAGCAACGGACGGTCCACGGCAAGGATGTCGGTCGACTGGCGTATGACCACCCCCTCGGGAGCTATCTTGAGCAACTGCCCCCGCGAGGCTGTACTGTCGCCGGTTTTCGCTCCTTCCAGCATGCGATCCAACTCGATCGCAAGCTCAGCCCCGATGCGCTTCCAGGGAATCGCCACGCTCGTGAGGGGAGGACTCGAGAGGCTGCACACGAGGACATCGTTGTTCGCACCGATCACCGCCACCTCCTCCGGGACCGCAATTCCCGCCTGCCGGCAGACCTCGGTCAGATGCCAGCCCAGGGGATCGTGGGCCGCAAAAATCCCCGCCGGGGCGGACAGGCTGCGGACCCACTCGATCAAGCCCTCGTCCGTGCCTTCAATGATCTCCATATAATGCTCCCAGCCCAGGCGGGGATCGACAAAGACGGATGGTTGTTTTCCCGACTCGCGCAGGGCGGCCAGAAATCCGCCCTGCCGTTGAAAAGAGAAAGGTGCATTGATCCCAAAGAATCCGATTGATTGAAGGCCCAGGCCAAGCAACTGCCG
>DASWIN010000371.1:0-8657 GCA_036397655.1 Nitrospiraceae bacterium
CCACGTGGAAGCCGACAAGAACGATCCCGATCCAGAATGCCCCCGCCGAAGCGACGGAGCCCACGGCGATCTGCTTGATATCGCTGGACCCGGCTCCCACCTTGGTCCAGCCGATATCCAGGATCCGACCCGTTTTCCCGCCTTCGCCCCTTTGACGTCGCCACGCTTGCTGCACGAGATACGCGGTCGTAAACACGATCCCGACGAGGGCGATCAGCCGCGGGAACAGGGCGGCTTCTTCTTCCCACCGGAGTGAGTGGTAGAACATGTATCCGAATACGGCGATCAGCACGGAACCGATCACCATTTCACCGAAAAACGCGAAGTCGGCGCTCGATTTCCGAGGCGACTCTCGATCTGCCACCTGCGCCACGGCCTCCGATCCTCTCGCCTATCCTCTCGAACCCGTCAACCGGGAAAACCGTCTTCGGCACCGTCAGGTCGCGCCCGACCGGTTGCCCCCCAACCGCAGGAACCTGATGGCATTGCCGGCGACGATCTGCGAGCGCTCGTCGTGGGGCACATCCCGCAGGAGCCTTTCGAGGAGCTCGCCCGAATGGGGCCAGTCCGATTCCACGTGGGGGAAATCACCGCCCCAGAGGATCCGATCCAAGCCGACCTCGTGACGGAGCTTCACGCCGATGGGATCATCGAAGAATCCCCAATAGATATGCTCCTTGACGTATTCGCTGGGGCGCCGCTTCAAAGGCTTGAGCTGGTAGATATCCTCCGCCCAGTACCGGTGGCGCTCATAGTTGTGGTCCATCTGCTCGAGATAGATCGGCACCCAGCCGATCTGATTCTCGGCGAAGTAGATCTCCAGTTTGGGATACCTCTCGAACAGACCGCTCATCACCATTTGGGTGACGGTGAGGGCCCCGCGGATGCCATAGCGGGCGAGTCGCGTCACGTAGTCCGGCGGCCGCAGATGGTCCGGCGGCTCCACCGGGTACTTGAAGGCCGGGCCCCGCGGCCGCGGGAAGCTCACATGGACCGTCACCGGCATGTCGAGGTCGAGGACGGCGGACCAGAAGCGGTCGTCCTCGGGGGTGGGATAATCCTTTCCGCTCGGGAATTTCGCCAGTTCGACGACCTTCATGCCTGCCTTGGCGGCGTACTCCAGTTCCTCCATGGCCTGCGGGAGGCCACGTTCCGGAATGCAACCCACGCCGATGAGCCGATCCGGGTCCAGCGCGCAATACTCCTCCACCAGCCACCGGTGGTAGGTCTTCACGAGGGCATGGTAGGCCTCGTCGTCCTTGATGCGTCGGGTGATGTTCCGCACCCCGCCGACACCCGGGTACAGCACCTCGGCGTCGACGCCGTCCATGTCCATTTCCCTGAGACGCTGATGACCGTCCCCCGTGCCCGCCATGTCGATCCACTTGAGGCCGATGGGACGATATTCCTGCGGCGTCTTGCCCGCGTAGAGATTGCTGCCGCCCTGGTAGATTCCGCCCTCGACAAGGAACCCGTCTCCGCCGTTGGGCAATTTTATGTGCTTGGGCGCCATGTCCTTGAACGGCTCCGGCACGTTCCGCGACCAGATATTGGGCGGCACTTCGATATGGGAATCCGCTGAAATCCGGGTGTACGTCCTGCGCAATTGCATTGTTCCTTCCCTTCACACAAATCCGCCCGTCATTCGGTCATCGGGGTGGCCGTCCGGCCGGGCGTCACCGGCGCTGACCCTGCCTCCCGCGGAGGGCGTCTCATCTAAGCTCCAATGTCTCGGCGGCGACCTTGCTGGTCGCCATCTGCGCCCGGATCGCCACCCACACCACGGTCACGGTAATCGCGAGAATGGCCAGAAGTTGGGGCCTTGCGAACATGGACCACCCGAACGAATTGACCGAAAGCCAGAAATACTGGTTGAGCTGCTCACCCAGCACGAGTGCGATGATGAGCGGCGGACGCGGCCATCCGTAGATCTTCATGAAAACGCCCAGCGCCCCGAAAATGGCCATGATCATCAGGTCCCATACGGACATATTGGCCTGGAATGCCGACAGCGTGACGATGACGATCACAAATGGGACCAGAACGCCGGGACGGATATACGCAACCTTGGCAAGCCACGGCGTGAAGTAGAAAGCGAGAGCCGTGCCGATGACGTTCGCGACGACGATGCCCAAACCGAACAGGAAGGTGATATGCAGATTGGGGCCCAGCATCTGGGGTCCCGGCACGAATCCGATCAGAACGAGCAGGGCCAGAAGAATGGCCTGGTGGGAGCTTCCCGGGATTCCCACCGCCAACGTCGGTACGATCTGGCCACCGTCTATGGCGTTATTGGCGGCATCGGGCGCGATCACCCCCCGAATGTCGCCCGTGCCGAAGGTCTGCTTCGCGCCCTTTTCGGACTGGTACGCGTGGGCATAGGCAAGCCAATGGGCGGCCGTCGTTCCCACGCCCGGCATCAAACCGACGAACAGCCCAATCATCGACGAACGAAATACGAGCCATTTATGTTGGTACACCTCCTTGACGGCATCCCACCGCTTGAACTTTATCTCCGTATGCCTCGCTCCCGCGTTCACCTGCTCGGAGATGGACTTTCCGGAGAGCATCAGGTTGAGCATTTCCGGCAGCGCGAACAAACCGACCAGGACCGGGACCAGGGGGATGCCGTCCCAAAGGTACTCCGCTCCGAACGTGAAGCGCGGGATGCCCGTAATGTTGTCGAATCCGATGGTGGTGAGCGCCAGGGCGACGGAAGCGCTGACCATGCCCTTCAGGAACGCCCCGCTGCTGACGATCGCGACCATGGTGATGCCGAGAACCGCCAGGAGGAAGAATTCGGGGGACCCGAATAACCGTATGATCTCCCGGGCCAGGATGATCGCGACGAAGAACCCGGCCGCGCCGATCAGCCCCCCGGTCAGGGACGAAATGTAGGAGACGGCCAGCGCGCGGCTCGCTTCTCCCTTCCTTGCCAGGGGATGCCCGTCCAGGATCGTCGCCTGGCCGGTGGCCCCTCCGGGCACGCCCAGAAGAACGGCGGGAACGGTATCCGCGGTGTTGTTGACCGCGCCGCCAACCACGATGGCGATGGCGATGACGGGGTCGATGTAATAGGCGAAACCCAGCAGGATGATGAGAGTGGGCAGCGATCCCCCTGGAATGGCGCCACCGATCAGCGCCAAGATCACGCCAACGAACAAGGCGAGCATCGGCAGCGGTTGGAACAGGAGCGACGCCGCTTGCACGTAGGCATCGAGGATGGGCATTCAGGGGTCCCTTATCCCTCGAGGACGCCGAGGCCTGGTTGCACCGTGCAGGCGGGCGCCGCCGGACTCCCTCCGGCGCCACCAATCGAGCATGCGAGCGCTCCCCGGCCGGCGCGCCCGGCACCGTATCCGTAACGGCGCCGGGCCGGGAGCTCTTCGTATGCGCGCTACTCCGCGGCGACCGCGGTCGGGGACAGCTGGGCCAGCTCGTCCAGCAGCCGCTTGATGCAGCCCTCGTAAAGCTTGAGATGCTCGGGAGTCATGGGCTTGGTGGTCCAGCGCGGATATTCCTTCACGTCCAGCCCACGGATCCGGAGGCCCTCCAGCGTCGTGCGCCGCCCGTACTGGCGCAACGGCGCCACGCGGTCGGCATGCTCGATCAACAGCACCTGGATCTTCAGCGCCCGCTGGTAGTCCCCGGCCCAGATCGCCTCGATCAGCTGAACGCCCGCCTCGGGGACGGTCACCGGCGCGCCCGCGGCGATCGAGCCGGCCACCCCGATCAGCATCCCCGGCACCATGTTGGTGATCGGCACGAAGATCACGAAGCCGTCGCCAAGCGTCCGCAGGTACTGCTTCGCCTGCCCGAGGTTCCCGTTGGCGAGCTTCGAGCCGAACACGTTGGGAATCTCGTCCCGGAGCTTCTTCATCATCGCGGGCGGGGTCGGATAGCCCGAATACTGCGGGTTGTTGTAGAGCAGGATCGGCAGGCCCGTCGCCGCGTCGACCTCCTTGTGCTGCTCGATCAGCTCCCACTCGCTGCGGTCGCTGTAGTAATAGGGCCCGACGATGCCGATGGCATCGGCGCCGATCTCCTTCGCGTGCGCGCCGAGCTCGATGCTGGAATAGGGATCCACCGCGCCGACCTGGACGATCACCGGAACGCGGCCGGCGACCCGACGTACGACCGTCTCGGCGATCGCCTTGCGCTGGTCGATGCGGCAAGCCGCGCCCTGCCCCTGAGATCCCAGCACGAAGAACCCGTGCACCCCGGCGCCCAGGTACCAGTCCGTCAGCCGCTCCATCATCGCGAGGTCCGGCTCGCCCTTGCCGTCGAATACGCCGGGAATCGGCGCCACCAGTCCCTTCGCGCGCGTGCTCATGCTCCCACCGTTCTTCTCAGCCATTGTTCTCGTCCTTTCGTGTATGAACCACCGATCAAGAAAACCGTCCGGGCCCCGACCGCCATCGCCGTCGGGAAGGGCTCACTCCTGTTCCTCGCGGTACAGGCCGAGGCTCTCCAGCACCGGCCGGTCCGTGACCGAGAAAAGGATCGCCGGCTCCGTCTTCGACCTGTTCCGATGCCGGTGCCAGTTCTTCGACGGAACGAAGAAGCAGTCGCGCGGGCCCCAGACGAGGTCCTCGCCGCCGCCCTTCCCGGCACCAACCGTCGTAACCCCTTCCCCCTGCACCACGTGGTAGATGGTGCTGCTGGAGTGGCGATGGCTCCGCGTGGCCTCGCCCGGGGCCAGCAGCTGCGCGCGGCAGCTGATGGTCGGCATCGTCGGGCCGCCCGTGAGCGGATTGGTGTACTCGAGCAGCACGCCGTCGAACGGATCGGTCACACCGACCGCCGCCATCTCCTCGAGAAGCTTCAAGGTATCGCGCCACTTGTAGGCATAGGGTAGCGCGGCACCGTTGGAGGACGCCGTCCGCGGCCGGACCACGCCGAGACGCCGCCGGCAATATCCATCCTCGTGCACGATCGGTTGCGCGGCCCCTTCGAAATAATTGCCCTGATCCACGGGCACGTCCGAGTAGTTCTCCCGGTATGCCGCGTCCAGGAAATTGGTCAGGTGCGTGTCGAGCACGTCGAGCCAGATGAGAGGCCTGTCTCCCGGGTTGTGGTGATCGTGCCAGGTCCAGTTGGGGGTCAGCACCAGGTCGCCGGGCTCCATCAGCATCTTCTCGCCCTCGACATTGGTGTAGCCGCTGCCGTCGCCCTCGACGACGAAGCGCAGGGCGGCGGCCGTGTGGCGGTGGCACTCGGCGCGTTCGCCCGGATTGACCAGCTGCACCGACATCTGGAGGGTCCGGCTGGTGGCCTTCCGGGCCTTGATCGCGGGGTTGACGAGATTGACCGTGCGTCGCTTGGCCGCCTCGTCGACATGGCCGAGCTTGATGACCTCGCCCGACTCCATGAGGCAGGAATGGATCGCCTCCCACGGCCACAGATGGGGCACGAGCGCCGGATTCTGCTCACGGTCCTGCCAATGCCCGCCCAGCGAATGCTCCGACATCCGCCGATGCAGCGCCTCGATCCTCGCCTCCTCGGTCTCCGCTGCCGCAGGCTCCATCGCACCCATCCTCCCGGTCATTTCCATTGTCTCCCAGGACTCCTTCGTATCCCCCCCACGAAACTAACACAAAATACATTTTGCAAATGTCGTCATTGACTTTTCTTATATGTGAGGCCCAACATGGGGTCCCGCTTGGGGAAGCTGCGGTTCGGGGAGCCGCGACCATGAAGCTCAATCAACTGAGAATCTTCGAGGCGGTCGCACGCCACCACAACGTCACGAACGCCGCGAAGGAACTTCGCCTGAGTCAGCCAGCCGTTTCGCTGCAATTGAAATGCCTTGAACAGGAATACGGGTCGAAATTCTATTTAAGGACGAACCATGGTGTCGAGCTGACCCCCCAGGGAAAGTCCTTCCTCCAGGCCATCCGGCCGGTTCTGGCGCAACTGGACAGGATAGAGGTGAAGTTCAGGGAACGGAAGAAGAAACAAAAAACGAACGTGCTTAGCATCGGTGGAAACAACACGATCTGCGCCACCGTCTTTCCCAAGGTCTTCATGGCGTTCCGGGAACGGTACCCGGATGTCGACCTGCTGGTCGAAACCGCCGGAAATCGAACCGTCGAAGACTATCTTCGGGATGGCAAGGTCGAAGTCGCCTTGATCACGGGCCCGAGTTACGCGCCGACGAACGTTTACGAGGCCTACGAGATGCACCGGGCCGTGGCTTTCGTTCCCCCGGAGCACCCCCTGGCCGGTTGCACCCTGGAGCTTCAGGAACTCGCCACGCATCCGCTCGTCGTGAAGAAAGAGAGTACGTCCATCGTGGAAATAGTGCGGCGCGGCTATGAACTGAAGATCGTGCTCCAATGCGAATCGGCCGAGGCGGTCAAGATCGCCGTCCAGAGCGGGTTGGGCGTGGGGCTTCTCTTCAGCGGGCGCGTCGCGGGCGAGATTGCAAAGGGCGAACTTCGGGCGATCAACGTGCCCGAACTAGAGGAAATAACGCGTCAGTCCTTTATCATGTATGCGCGCAATAAGCCTCTCTCGGCCAGTGCCGAAAACTTTATCCAGACCCTGCGCAGCATGAGGACCTCGGATCGGGCCCTCATTCATCGGTGACCCGCGTCCCTGCGCGCAGCCGACGGGAAAGCCCCTGCCTGAGCGGCGGAGCCGCCTCAACGGTACGCGCCCCCTATGGGCAACTGCGGCCCCACCACGGCCTTGTCCCGTTTGATCCCCATATCGTGGCGGACGCTCAGGCGCAGACCCACCGCCCTGACGATGACCGCCACGACGACGGTCAGCAACAGGATGAAGATGCTGACGATACTGGCGGCTTCCCGGTTGTTCACCTCCCCCAGCGACAGCTCCAGAGCCATCAAGGAAAGGGTCAGGGTGTCGCGCGAGGCGAGAAGAATGATGTTTGCGGTTGCGCCCGCCGCAAGCACGAAATTGAAGACGGCCAGGAGGACCAAGGTCGGCATCAGCAATGGCAGCCAGACGCGGAAATAGGTTCTGAACCATCCCGCCCCCGCCGCGCGCGCGGCTTCCTCCATGTCCGAGCCGATCTGGACGAAAGCGGCTTTCATCATGTTCACGCCCGTGGTGTTGCCCTGGAGAATCACGACGATGATGAGCGCCCAGATGGTGCCGAAAAGGGCGCTCAGCATCGGCGTACCGAGGAAGATCCACAACAGGCCCAGGCCCGAGAGAATGCCGGGAATGGCCCCGGATCCCCATATGATGAAGTCGAGCAAGCCGCGGCCCGGCAGTCGCGTGCGCACCAGGATATAGGCCACCACCGAGAACAAAAGCGGGCTGCCGAACGCGGCGGCGGAAGCAATGACGAGGGTTGTCTCCAGGGAACTCAAAAACGTCGGATCGTTGAGCACGAAGATCCAGTGCTCCAGCGTAAATCCCAGAGTGAAATACCCGATCCGGGCCATGAAACTTCCCAGCAGAAGTACGCAGAGCGGTCCCACGGTCAGGAAGAATACGAGCAGAACGATTGCGCCGAAAACCACGTAATTCCAACGACCGAGATCAACCAGACCGGGCCGGAAACTCCCCGTGACGGTGGTGTATTGGCGCCGCTCGAGAACCCAGCGTTGCAGGGGAATGATCACCGCGATCAGAAGCAGGGTCACGCTCGCCAGCACGGTCGCCTGGCCGTAATTCGGGATTTCACCCTGCACCAGCGTGAAGATCTTCGTGGAATAGACATAGAATCCGAAAGGCAGGCCAAGCAGGTATTCGGTCTCGAACGAACTGAACACGCGAAGAGTCTGCAGCGCGAAGACCAGGACCATCGGCGAGACCATCAAGGGAATGGTCACCCGGACCATCGTTCTCAGATTGCTCGCCCCGCCGACGCGCGCGGCCTCCTCCAGGGAAGCGTCCATGTTGCGGAACGCCGGTGTGAGCAGCATCACCTTGATGGCAATGCCGTGGCCCATCAGATTGGCCCATACGATGCCGCCGACACTGAAGATGTTGAGCGGGCCCTGATCGAAGAAAGGCAGTTCGGTAAGCGCGAGATTGATGAGCCCGATATCCGGGTCCAGCAGCGTGATCCACGCGATCGTCGTCGGGATCGCGGGCACCATATAGGCGACCCAGAAGGCGAATTCCAACCAGCGGCTGCACGGAATTTTCATGCGGCCGAGAGCCCAGGCGATGGCCGTCCCGATGGGGAAGCTTATGGCCATCGTCAGGCCCCAAATCAGAAGGGTATTGTAGAGGGACCTGAATGTGCCTGGGCTCTGAAACGCCGTTACCCAGTGGTCGAATCCCCAGCGCCTTGGCTCGACCAGCCAATCCTCCGCTGTGTTGAAGCTGTTGATGAGAAGAAGGACGATGGGCCAGATGAGAAAGAAGCCCAAAGCCAGGAGCATCACCACAATGACGAAATGCCCCGTCCCCGGCCGCCACGCCCGTGCTCGCGGCAGTCGGGCTCTTGAGACGCCAGCCGTGATCGCGTGGTCCGCGTTCATCCGGGGCCCCTTGTAATGGTACCGGGAACGGGGGCCGGACGCCGTCCGGCAAACGGCGTCCGGTACCGCATAGGGGACTCTCTACTCGGCTAACGCTGCCGCGAGTTCCATATCTCCATGATTTCTTTCTGAATCTTCTCCATGCGTTCCCCGGACCCGGGATCGGCATCGGGATATCTGTATTCCTTCCCC
>DASWIN010000372.1:0-3956 GCA_036397655.1 Nitrospiraceae bacterium
CCTCATCTCTTGAGCACGAATCGGGGCATCGTCAGATCCCCAATGGCCGCCGCAGCCAGTTCCCATCCATCCTGTCCATACCGGTTCAACACCATCTCCATTTGCTGCGTGTCAGGCGGTACCTCGATAACCTTGTATTGAAATCGTTTGGGTTCTTCAGCAGAGACGGAAAGGATTGGCCCGTGTACAAACAGAAACAGATTGAGTACAAGGAGCATGGCCCCTATCACCGACCACATTGCGCGCAGACGTCTTTCGTTCATCACATCACCTCCGACTACATTGTTGCGCCCGTACGTCATTCACGATCCTAGACTAGGGATGTGCCTCTCTCCAATTCTTTCCAACGCCCAGATCCACCTTCAGCGGCACGGATAAACTTAACCGCGGTCCGACGCCTTCCATTTCGTCCTTTACCAGATGCCTGGCCTTGTTCAGATCCGTCTCCGGCACTTCGAAGATCAGTTCGTCGTGGACTTGCAGGATCATCTTGGTGTTCGGCAATTCGGCGTGAAGTTTGTTGAGCACCGCGATCATCGCGATCTTGATCGCATCGGCCGCCGAGCCCTGAATGGGACTGTTGACGGCCTGCCGCTCGCCATAACCGCGTTGCGCCGGGTCGGAGCTCTGCAGCTCGGGAATCGGCCTCCGACGGCCGGTGATGGTCGTGGTGTAGCCCTTCTCCTTGGCCTCCTCGATCGTCCGGTCGATGAACGATTTCACGCCCGCGTAGCGCTCGAAATAGGTATCGATGTACTTCTTCGCGTCCGCCTGCGAAACGCCGATGTTCTGCGCCAGCCCGAAGGGGCTGATGCCGTAGACGATGCCGAACACCACGGTCTTGGCCACGCGGCGCATTTCCTTGGTGATGTTCTCGGGCAGGAGCTTGAAGATCTCGACCGCCGTCGCCGTGTGGATATCCTCCCCGCGCTCGAAGACCAGCTTGAGTTTCGGATCATCGGAGAGATGCGCTAGGATGCGCGGCTCGATCTGGCTGTAGTCGGCGCAGAGCAGCGTATGCCCCTTCGAGGCGACGAAGGCCTCGCGGATGCGGAAGCCGTGGTCGCCCTTGACCGGAATGTTCTGGAGGTTCGGCTCGGTGGAAGAGAGCCGTCCGGTTGCCGCAACAGTCTGGTTGAGCGACGTGTGCAACCGACCCGTTTCAGGGTTCACGAGCGCGGGAAAGGCATCCACGTAGGTGGACTTGAGCTTGCTCAGGGAGCGGTAATTCAGAATCTGCACAGGAAGTTCGTGCTGCAGCGCCAGTTGCGTGAGCGTGTCTTCGTCCGTCGAATAACCGGTCTTGGTCTTGCGGCCAGGCTTCAGACCGAGCTTGTCGAAGAGCACGGCGGCGAGCTGCTTGGGCGAGTTGACGTTGAACTCCTGCCCGGCCAGCCTGGTAATGTTGCCCATGATATTGTCCAGCTCACGTTCCAGCTCCTTGCTCTGCTCGTGGAGTACCGTGACGTCGAGCCCGAAGCCGTTGCGTTCAATCTCAGCCAGCACCGGCACGAGCGGCATTTCGATGTCGTTGAACAGATGCAGGCTTCCCTGCTCCTCCAGCCGGTCCGTGAGGATCGGCACGAGCCTCACTGTTGCGGCGGCCGCTTCGGCAGCCGCAGGCACGATGGCCGCCGCCGTGTCAGATGAGCCGAACAGGTCGGCCGGTTCTTCCTTCGGCTGCTCAGCCTGGCCCGTGCCCAACTGATAGCCGAGGACTTCCAAGGCCACCGAGTCCAGGGCATGGCCGCGCCGGTTGGGATTGAGCAGGTAGGCCGCGATCATCGTGTCGAACGCCGGCTTGACCTCTTCGACCCCGGCCCGGTGCAGCGCGAGCAGCGCCGGCTTGAGATCGTGCACGGCCTTGGTAATGTTGCGGTCAGCCAATATGTCCTTCAAAGGGCCGAACAGTCGTGAGGCAACGACGGTCGTGCCGTCCGGCGTGCCAAACGAAAGGCCGCGGACTTCGGCAGTGACGCCCGATCCTTCCAGCACAACATGCAACCCGACGAGCCGTTCCCTGGCCGCATGGTCCGCAAAGCGCTTCGCAGCCTTCTCGTCCGTGATGGTGTCCGCCCCGCCACCCAGCGCCTCGCCCACCGGCGCCGAGCCGGACGCGGTCTGAATGTTCTTGAGCAGCGTCGAGAACTCCAGTTCGCGCAGGACAGGCGCGAGCCGTTCCGGGTCCGGCGGATGCGTGGTGAATGCCTTCGCGTCAAATTCAACCGGGCAGTCGGTCTGGATGGTCGCGAGCTTCCGGCTCAGGCGCGCGTTCTCAGCCTGTTCCTTGAGCAGCGTCTGCGTCCGGGATGGCTTCATCTCATCCACGTGCTTCAAGAGATTGTCGATCGTGCCGAACTCGGCGATCAGCTTGGCCGCGGTCTTCTCGCCGATGCCCTTCACGCCCGGAATGTTGTCGGTGGCGTCGCCCATCAGGCCCATGATCTCGACGACCCGCGCCGGCTCCACGCCGAATTTCTCACGGCATTCCGCTTCGCCGAGCCACTTGTCCTTGACCGGGTCGTAGATACGGACGGCCGGCGTGACAAGCTGCAGCATGTCCTTGTCGCCGGTGACGATGACGACCTCGAAGCCGGCGGCTGCCGCCTTCCGCGCGAGCGTGCCGATCAGGTCGTCCGCTTCAAGCCCCTGCTTCCGGACGACCGGAATGCCGAACGCCTCCACGACCTGGTGGATGTACGGGATTTGTGCCGACATGCCGTCGGGCATGGGCGGCCGGTGGGCCTTGTACTCTTTGAACTCCTCGTGGCGGTGCGTCGGTCCCTTCTCGTCGAACGTGATGGCGAGGCAGTCCGGCTTGCGCTCGCGCAGGATTTTCATGAGCATCGTCGTAAAGCCGTAGACGGCGTTGGTCTGAAGTCCCTTGGAGTTGGCGAGCGCGGGGAGCGCAAAGAAGGCCCGGTAGATGTAGGCGCTGCCGTCGATCAGGTAGCAGGTGCGGCTCGATGCAGCCATGGCTATTCTACGGATCGCCGACGCCGGTCAGTGACGGCTTGCCGTATTTCTCCCGAAGCGCATTGACGGCCTTGAGCACGGTCGCATGCCCGATGATTCTGCGCTCGATGTAGCGCTTCCCGGGGAAATCCAGCAGCGAAACGCCGATCAGGATCGTCAGGATCCCCTGCCCGGGGAGGAACAATAGCGCGATGCCGACCACCAAGAACACAGCCCCGATGGCGTTCTTGGCGATGAGGCCCGCCAGCCGCAACGCCGGGTGGTAGGCCGGCATCCACGCACGGGGATGCCGATCGTCGAAATAATCCGGCGGCAGGCGGACGAGAATGAAGGGGATGGCGATGAGCGTGCCGACGAAGAAACCGACCGACGTGACGGTCAGGGCGATGAGCACATTTCTTGTCAGCAGTGCCTCGGCCTGAGCGAGCAGAGCGTCCATCGCGCGGCATCGTAGCAAGGCACAGGGGAAAAGGCAAAGACCCCGAAACCGTTCATTTGCCCGCCTCCGCACTACTACGGGTTATGCACAGCGGGCATCCGCCGAAGCTTCAGCGAAGGCGGATACGCTCCCGGCCTTCGCAGCCGCAGTTGCTTCGGCGGGTTCCGCTAGTAGCGTACGAACCCCATGGCGGAGTTATAGAGCTTCACGCGGAGGCCGGGCTGCGCTATAATTCATCCCACAACTGTGTTCGGAGGCCCGCCATGAACCATGCCACACGCCGCGTTCTGACGCTCCCCATCGCCGTTCTGATGCTCACGTTCGCCTGGGCCGCCCCCGCCCGTCCGGCCGATCCGCCCGGAGGAGACTACCAGGTTGAGGTGACGAAAAAGGACCTCGGCAAGGAGGTCGTGATCAGGAAAGGCGACAAGGAGTGGTTCATGATGATCGAGGTCACGCCGGAGAACACGGTCATCATCCGGCAGGAAAAGGAGAAGGACGCCTACCTCGTGGACGAGAGCGAAACACACGACCGGGCCAT
>DASWIN010000373.1:0-3139 GCA_036397655.1 Nitrospiraceae bacterium
GGCCGAAAGGTTGGGACCAAAAAGGTGCCGGGGCCGAAAGGTTTGTGTTGCGGCTCCAAAGATAACGGCCCCGGCACCTTTTCCCCCGCTAGCAGCCATATCTGAGAGCAAACGGGCTTTGCCGCAGCGGTGCCGCTTCAGCACGTAGGGCGCAATAGCGAAGCGTATTGCGCCGCATGTCAGCATGTCTTCCCGCCCGGCCTTCGGGATAAACGCCTTCGGCGACCAACCGGTGGAAGGTGGAATAGGGCGAATCCACCACCCGACTGGCAAGGCCGTGTTTCATCGGATGATGGATGATCTCCACGGACCCCGCGCACCGAACCATACGTTTGCTCTTCGCATCACGCGTCACGCGTCCCCGCCGCCACGAATCACGAATCACGAATCACGAATCACTGCTTCCACGATGCCATGCGCGCCTGTCATCCGGCATGGGTTGAGCGCCTTCTCACGAATTCGGCGCTCCTTCTTATGAATTCGGCGCAATACGCTTCGCTATTGCGCCCTACGTTTGCTGGCGGCGGTCCGCTACGTGGAGCGCAATCCGGTGGCGGCGAGACTGTGCCGGACACCGCAGGCGTGGCCGTGGTCGAGCGCCGCTGCGCATTTGCGCGGGCAGGATGACGGCCTGGTGGAGGTCCAGCCGATGTTGACCTTGGTCGACGACTGGGAAATGCGGAAATGCGGAAATGCGCCAAACGATGTCGCCCCATCCCACTGTAGGAGCGGCCTTGGCCGCGAACCTTCCAGAGCGCTGACCCCGAGCACCGCGCCCGGTCTCGCCAGTGCCTGCAAAGGCGCATCCGCATGGGTTACTGGAAACCGTGGCGGCGGGCGCGTACCAAAGCTCGCCATCTATTGGCGCTGGGCACTGGCCAACGCCAAGCCATCCTCACTGCCTCGAGCCGAATTTTTCCTCGCGTTGGCCTCTATAACTGATTGTCCGATGCCTTGGTCGGGCCCCGATTGCACTGGCGTTTTGTTCATAAAAAAGCTATGTTCACAGAATGTGAACGTTGCTAAATAGTGAACGAAAATGCCTCCAACCCAAAACCCCCATCGGGCGGGAACGGCCCGCGAACGGCTGCTCCTCGAGGCGGCCCTCGAGGCTTTCCATGAAGCAACCGATATCCGGGCGAAGGCGCTGGCCCGTGAGCCACGCCTGCCGAACGGCCGGCGAACGGATGCCCGGATCACGTTCGAGGCGCCGCTGCCCGCCTACCTGGCCGAGATCAGAGGCGACCTGACCCCGGCCAGGCTCGGTCCGGTGCTGGCCCAGCTTCGCAGGCTGCCCCGCCCGCGCCTGCTCGTCACCCGCCACGTCACCCCGCCTCTGGCCGAACGGCTACGCGCCGAGGGCGTCGAGTTCCTGGATACGGCGGGGAACGCCTACCTGCACCGCAACAAACCGCGCTATCACATCGACATCCGGGGGCGAAAACCCCGGGCGCCGGCCCCGGCGGAGCGGACGATAAAGGCGTTTCGCGCCGCCGGGTTGCGGGTCATTTTCCCGCTGCTCTGCCGGCAGGACGCCGTCGACGCCCCCTATCGAAAGCTGGCGGATATGGCCGGCGTAGCGCTCGGCACGGTGGCGCAAACGATGGCGGATCTCAAACGGATGGAATGGCTGCGCGAGCTGCGTACGGGGCGCGTGCTGGAACAGCGCGGTCGGCTCGTCGATGCCTGGGTCGATGCTTACCCGAGAGAGCTCCGACCCCGCCTTGCGCCGCGGCGCTACCAGGTCAAGAATCCGGATTGGTGGAAGCAGCAAAACCTCGAGCCGTTCGGGACTTGGCTCGGCGGCGAGGCAGGCGCGGCGGTACTGACCAGGTATCTGCGTCCCGAGCTCGTAACCCTCTACGGAGATGACCGCTTCGCGGCGCTGGCCCGCAAGATCCAGCCCGTCAAGCAGGACCGCGGGAATCTCGAGGTGCTCCAGGCTTTCTTTCGCTTCGAGCCCGTGGAGCTCGTTCGAGGTTACCGGCTGGTGCCGCCCCTGTTGATCTACGCCGATCTGGTTGCCACGGCCGATGCGCGCAATCTGCAGACCGCGGAAATCATCAGGGAGCGATATCTTGATCAAACATGACGTTCGCGTAGATGCCGCCACCTATGGCTTGTACGCCGCCGTCGCGGCGGCGGCCAATGACCTCGACATCGAGTTGGTGGTGACGGGAGCGGCCAGTCGCGTAATTCTGCTGGAAAGCGTCTATGGCCTTCCCCGGAGCAGGGCCACCGAGGACATCGATTTTGCCGTCATGGTCGAGACCTGGGACGAGTACCAGGCGTTGGCGGACAGGATCTGCCGAGATCCACAATTTCGTCGTGATGCCAGGCAACGGCAGCGCCTTCAATACTCGAAAGGCACGTATCTCGACCTGGTGCCCTTCGGTGGAATCGAAACCGCCGGGCATGTCGTACGATGGCCTCCCCCCGAGCAGGACTTCGTCATGAGCGTCTTGGGCTTCCGCGAAGCCTGCGCCGACGCCGTTCGAGTCATCTTGAACAACATGCTCGCCGTTCGAGTGGTCAGCCCTGTGGGCCTCGTGCTATTGAAGCTGGTCGCATGGCGTGACCGGCATGAGACCCATCCCCGGCGGGATGCGAGCGACATTGCTCACGTTCTGCGACACTTCTGCACGATCGAGACCGAAAAGACGTTGTTTGACGACCACTATGATGCCGTGGAGGCGGCCGATTACGATGTTGATCTTGCCGCTGCGAGGGTGCTCGGGCGCCGGACACGCGAGCTGGCTTCAGAAGAGACGTATCAGCAGGTATTCGCGCTGCTGGACAATGAGCTCGAAGCAGGAACCGCTTCCCGTCTCGTGCGCGAGCTGTCGGATTCGCTCCCTGGTGGCGGGGAGGAACGGGCTTATGCGCTCATGGATCAATTCCGCAAGGGACTGAGCGAGGGGATCAAATCATGAGTGGTTTCGAATAAAGGTCCTGCCGGGGCTGGAGAGTTTTTTCGATTACGCGTAGGGCGCAATAGCGAAGCGTATTGCGCCGCATGTCCTCGGCGGACCCCAGACACCGCGGCACACGGCACATCGATGTCTCGCGCGAACAGATCGTGCGCCCGTGCCGTAACAGGGTTGACGATTAAAGAGACAGGCGCCCCAAGATGCCATGC
>DASWIN010000374.1:0-8743 GCA_036397655.1 Nitrospiraceae bacterium
GAAGATTAATGGCCACCGCCCCAACGAGCAGATACCGGACGCGGGCGATATGCAAGCCGCGAAAGAGCGCTTCATAAAGCATGAATTAGTGTAATGGTTTTCTTCCGGACTGACAAGGAACCGACGCCTCTTGCCCTACCGCGACTCGCGCCACACCATGACGGCCAGGACGGCGGGGATCACCGCGCCCAGGTAGCTCACCCACATCGGGATCGAGGTGCCTCCGACGGCCACCACCGAGTCCCCGATGATTACATGCCATCCCAACGCAATGCGCGCAAGATGCAGGGCGGCCACGAGCGTGAAGACCACGACGGCGGCAGTGGTGAATGGTTTCATGGCCATGTCCTTTCGCTGTCCGGCACGAACTAGGCTTGTCCGGCGCCGGCCTTGAGCCGCGCCTCATCGAGCACTTCCAGGGGGATCATCTTCACCGCGATGACGACGAGAGCGGGCACGATCACCGCGTCGTCAAGATGTCCGAAGATGGGGATAAAATCGGGAATGAGGTCAAAGGGAAGAAGGAGATACCCGACAGCCAGCGAGAGGATGATCTTGGCCACTAATGGAGTCCGGCGATCTTCGAGCACAAGCCGATACATCGTGAGCTCGGCCTTGACCGTCTTGCCTATGGCTCGCAATTGTTCAAACATTCCGTGGCGCCCCTGGCTAGACGTACGCCGAACAGGCGGAAAAATCAATCTGCCTGCCTCTGTATTTCTGCTATCATTGCGTCCATGACACGACGCATGGGACCGGCGCTCTGCCTGACGATCGCCCTGGCTCTCTCTGGCTGCGTGGCCTGGGGGCACGGGGTCGACCCGATCGAGCCGGTGGGCCGGAAAATCTTCCCCTCGCCGACCATCGAGTCGCTTCAACCGACGTTGACCTGGGAGGCGGCGGACCCCGAGGAGAAGCCGGACGCGCGCTACCACCTGGTCGTGTACCGGCTGGAGGGATTCCCCGCGCATGAAGTGATGGTGTATTCCAGGCGGGATCTCACGGCCACGTCGCACAGGCTGGACCAGCCGCTGCTGCCGGACACGCGTTATCACTGGCGCGTCGGCGTCACCTATGCCAACGGGAGGGAAACACGCACGGAATGGAACGGCTACCGGGCCTTTCACTTTCTCCCCTTCCCGTACATCTGGTTTATCGGGTTCACCTCCGGGACCTATTCCTTCGATACCCCGGCCTGACCCATGACACGGAAACACATCTGGCTGAACCTCGGCGGGTTGATCGCGCTGATCGGCCTGCTCGGCCTGTATTACTGGCAGTCCACCGGCGAACGGGCGGTGCCGGCCCTGACCCAGGCGCTCACGGATACGGACGCGGCAGTCCGGATCGCCGCCGCGCAGGCGCTGGCTGAGATCGGCCCCGGCGCGAAACCAGCCGTGCCGAATCTCCTGAACCAGGCACTCCACGACCCTGTCCTCTACGCGGGCACGACCGCTGCCGGCGCGCTGGCCAAGATCGATCTGAGCGCCGCACGGCAGGTGATGACGGGCTATCTGCCGGCGCTGCAGGATCCCGACGCGCCAAGGCGGAGGGAGGCCTGCGCGATGATTGGAAGTCTCGGC
Source organism: Nitrospiraceae bacterium (assembly GCA_036397655.1). Taxonomy (GTDB): domain Bacteria; phylum Nitrospirota; class Nitrospiria; order Nitrospirales; family Nitrospiraceae; genus 2-02-FULL-62-14. The sequence continues at coordinate 1,584 of DASWIN010000374.1, forward strand.
CCCGTCGCCAAGCCGGCCGTACCGGCCCTCAGCGCGGCGCTGGACGATGCGCACGAAACCGTCCGCATGCACGCCGTCGGCGCACTCGGCGAGATCGGCATTCCGGCTGCGCTGGTGATTCCCGCGCTGACCAGGGCGCTGCACGATAAGACGAACCAGGTCCGTCATCGGGCGCTGACGCAATTTGCATTTTCGATCCCGCCGACCGAGTCGGTCATGCCGGACCTCAAGGAATTGACGGAGGACAGGGACCGGGGCATCGCGACGCTGGCTCAATCCGTGCTGAACAGCCCGCATCGCCACGCCAAGAACCAGTCCTCCGTGTACACCACCATGCTGCAGATGGGCAACGCCAACGACTACGCGCTGCGCCAGCTGGCGCAACTCGGTCCCGAGGCAGCCGGCACGGTGCCGGCGGTGATCCCCATCCTGAAGCACAGCCGCCCCCTGTACCGGTACCTGGCCGCCGAGGTGCTGAGCGCGATCGGCCCCGGCGCCAGGGATGCCGTGCCGGCGCTGACGGCCGCCTTGCAGGATCAGGACGCGATCGTCCGCGAGAGTGCGGCCGAGGCACTGCGGGCAATCGGGGCCGCGAACACACCTCCCGATGCCACGGCGCCAAAATGACGACGATGAACACCGGTAAGAAACTGACCTGGCTCACCGTGACGCTCTACTGGAGCTGCATCCTCTTTGGCCTCGCACTGCCCGGGATCGTCATGATCGCGCACGACACCTTTCGCCGCCACGGCGCATGGGCCGAGGCCTGGAAGGACTTCAGCCTGCATCTTTTCGCGCCGGGGTACAACTTCTTCCTGATCAGCGTCCTCAACGTGCTCCCTTTCATCGTGTTGGCGGTCTTCATACTCTTCCACCTCGGCACGGCCGCGACAACGGAGCCGGTGATCGTGTCGCGCCGCCTGGCCGGCGTGGCCGGCGCGGTGGCGGCCGCGGTGGGACTCAGCACCTGGGCCCATCTCGCCACGGTCCTTCATCCGGACGCCCAGGGGGCGCTGGTCTATTTCTTTCTCCCGATCTATTTGCTGGGCTTGATCCCGCTGGGCTATGCTGTGGGCAGGGCGGCAGGCCTGCTGCTATTTAAAAAACCTGTCCCGCCGCCTGACCCCGTATGACGCAGATCAAACAGGTCCTGACGATCGCCGGATCGGACTCCGGCGGCGGCGCCGGCATCCAGGCGGACATCAAGGCGATGTCGGCCAACGGCGTCTTCGCCATGTCCGTCATCACAGCGGTCACGGCGCAGAACACGGAGGAGGTCACGGACGTCTTCGAGCTGCCGGCGTCCATCATCGCCGCGCAGATCGACGCCGTCTTCGACGATTTCGACGTGGCGGCGGTCAAGACCGGCATGCTCTCCTCCGTCGAGATCGTCCGTGTCGTGGCCAAGATGCTCGCGCCGCAGAAAGTGCAACAGCTCGTCGTGGACCCGGTCATGCTGTCGAAGAGCGGCCACGCGCTCCTGAAACCGGACGCGGTGGACGCGCTGCGCGCCGAGTTGATTCCGCTGGCGCTGGTGATCACCCCGAACATCCACGAAGCCCAGCAGCTCTCAGGGATGGAGATCAAGACCCTGGCCGACGCGCGCCAGGCGGCCAAGTCGCTGCACAAGCTGGGGTGCCGGAACGTGCTGATCAAAGGCGGCCATCTGCTTGCCGAGCGGGGGACGGACCTGCTATACGATGGACGGTTCTTCAACGTCTACAAAGGTGATTACATAGACACGCCTCACACCCACGGAACCGGCTGCACTTTCGCCTCGGCCATCGCAGCCCAGGTCGCGCGCGGGCAGGCCCTGCCGGATGCGGTGCGGGCGGCCAAGACCTACGTGACGGAAGCCATCCGGCACGGTCTGGCCATCGGCCACGGCAAGGGACCGACCAATCATTTTTATTTTTTGACGCAACCGTGAACCGCCGGAGGGGACACGCATGACGCTGTCGTACCGCCCGCTCTCGTTTCTCGTCATGGGGTTCGTGTGGGTGCTGCTGGCCAGCCTGGTCGGCCTGTCGCTCTTCCTGGGCATGACGATGGGGCATCCCCACGGCCAGGTCATCCGCTCGCTCCACGTCCACGGGGCGCTGGTCGGCGGCGTGATGCAGATCATCGCGGGCCTGCTGCTGGCCGGCCGCGAGCAGCGCGCGTCGGAGCCCGTGATCTTCATCGGCCTGAACCTCGGCACGCTGGGCCTGTTGATCGCGCAGGCGCACGGCCATTTCCCCCTGATGAGCCTGGCGGCCATCGTCCTGATCAGCTCGTTCATCCCCCTGCGGGGCGACCTCGTCCGGCAGATCCGCCACAGCGCCGTGGGCGGGCCCATGAGCTACTGGTTCTACGGCATCGCGCTGGCCTCGCTCGCCGGCGGCCTGCTGGCCGGAGCCGCCGTGCCGCTCAAGCTGATGCCCTATGGCTACATCGGGCAGGGCCGCCTGGCACATATCCATCTGCTCACCCAGGGCTTCGTCCTGCTGATGATCGTCGGGGCCATGCACGCCCAGTTTCCGGCGTTTCTCAACGCGCGGCTGCACAGCCTGGCGCTGGGGAAGCTCACCTTTGCGCTTCTGCCGCTCGGCTTCGTCGTATTGTTTGCCGGTTTTCTCACGGCCAAACTGTGGATCCAGATTCCTGGCGGCGCGCTCATGCTGGCCGGTGCCATCCTCTACAGCTACAACATCGTGCGGACCTGGATGACAGCCGGCCGGCCGCGCACGCCGGCTTCCGACCTGTGCCTGATCGCCACCTTCTATCTCGTCGTCGCGATCACCTGCGGCATCCTGGTTTCGGTCAACGCCATGGAGAATCCGCCGTTCGTGCCCTTCGGCTCGCTGCACCTGGCCGCTTACACGCATCTGGCATTTATCGGCTTCATGGTGCTGTCCCTGCTGGGCGCGATGACTGATCTGCTCCCCTCGCTGGTGGCCGAGGAACGGGCAAGGAGCAACAAGAAGCGCGGCCCCTACGAAGCCGCACTGAGCGGGATCATCGGGCGCTGGAGTCGGCTCCAGCTCTGGATGCTCAGCGTCGGCACGATGAGCATGGCGCTCGTGGCCGCGCTGGTCTGGCAATATCCCTTGAATGCCTGGCCGGTGAAGGCCGCGGCCTGGGCCGGCTCGTTCATGCTGTTCACGGGCCTGGCGCTGTTCACGGTGAAATTCGTGCAGGTCCTGATCGAAGATCCCGAACGCGCCTCTCAACCCTAACCCACATTATCCATGAGCGGTTCTACTGCAACCGCCGATACGCCTCACGGCAGAGTGTTAAGCCGGTTATGCCCGTTAATGCCGTTAACGGTGAAACGGGCCGAACGGGCTCAACCGGCTCAACAAGTGGGCGGTTTCGTCACGAACCGTCATGAATATTGTGGGTTTATTTTCCCCCGTAGCAACCCCTACACGTCTTTCATGAGAGCGCCGCCGCGCGGTTCAGCGTGACGCGATCTGCCTGCGCGTTCCTTTGTGTCCCCAATCTGTCCGTGTCATTCCATTTTTCTCTTTTTTGACTCACTGCCGCCGCCGCGCAACCACGCAATATTCCATGCCCAAGGCTGTTGATACCCGTTTGCTATACTTCCCTCCTGTCGTAGTCGGGCCCATGAGTTTTTTAACGCGAGGTGCTTCATGACGAACCTGATTCCAGAACCGTGGCAGAGTCTTCTCGAATTGCTGCTCATCCCCCTGTCATGGATTCCCGACATGCAGCAGTCGCTCCTGTCCTTCGTGCTCGTCTCAGCGTCGGGGTGGACGGCGGCGGCCTATTTTCTCTTCCTGCTCTTCCCCGTGCTCCTCTGGATCAGCGCGATCTGGTGCACCCAACTGTCGCTCTACACGCTGCCGTTCCGCTCGGGGCGCGTGGACCTGGTCAAACTGGTCCTCCTCGCCTGGTGGGACGCCGCGCTGGCGGTCTGGATGTACTGGGTCGGCCTGGGCCGCTTCACCGCGGTCATCGTCGGCTGGGTCTTCACGCTGGCCCGCCTTGCCCTCAGGCTCGTGGCCGAGACCGTGCGCCAGGTCGTCATGCTCCCCTTCACGGTGACGGGGCGGATGACCCAGAGCTATTTCCAGCCCGGCGTGCCCTGGATCGCCTTCCTCCTGCTGGTCTTCTGGTGCCTGCTGGAAGCGACGATCTTCACCTACACGCTGCTGCCGACGGTGACGGAGGTCCTGGCTGGCATCGTGGGGGCCGAGGCCTCGCCGTACACGGCAACCGGGCTATTCATCTTCCTCACCCTGCTCATCATGGGCAGCTTTGCCTGCCTCCAGACCTTTGCCGATGCCATCACGCACCGCGAATACAAGTTCCTCGTGCAGATGATCGTCATCGAGGTGTTCGTGATGACGTTCGAGGTGATGTTCCTCTACCGCGAGCTGGTGGATGCGATCACGCCGTGGATCGCCCAGCAAACCAACGAGCAGTTCAGGCCGGGCCTCGGCTTCACGCTGACGCTGGCCACCTTCGGCTGGGTGGGCGTCCGCGGCATGACGTGGTTCCTGTTCGGCCAGTACGGCACGCCGCCCCTACTCGCGTTCATCTCGCGGCAACCGTTGCTCAAACCGGAGGCGGAGGGCGCCGTGCTGGCGCCGGCCACGGAAAAACCGGCCTGGTGGCAGGCGCCGGTCGAGGACTTCAAGCGCGAGGTCGGCTGGCTGCACGAAAGGGGCGATGAGCTGATGGAATATCTCATGCTGCCGGTGCTCCACGTGGCGGCCGCCGCGCTGAACTTTGCCATGATCCTGGTGGCGGCCCGCCCGGTTTTCAGCATCCCGTTCAAGAGCCTGAAAGAAGTTCTCGAGGCCAGGGAGTTATTGCCCACCATGCGCTGGCAGCCGAAGAAGGTGGCGTCATGAACGCGCCGGGCGCAAAGCTCGTGAGCTCGTGCGTGACCGGCCTGGCCCTCGCCGCCGTCCTCTTCGGCTGCACCGTGCAGGCCAACGAGCAACGCAAACCGCACACGACGCTGTTCATCGGCGTGGATGCCAGCGGCTCGTTCAAGCATTCGGGCTATTACGACAATGCGCTGACGTTCCTGGCCCATTATATCTACGGCCACCTCCACGAACTCGGCGGGCTGGAAAAACCAAAGGTCCTGTTCGTGGCCAGCGTGGGCGGACAGAACGTCAACGAGCCGAAGACGTTTCATCCGATTCACGATTTCGAGGGCAAGGAGGTCGCGCAGATCGAGTCGGATCTGCGGAAGTGGTTTCCGCCGTCCGACAAGGTGACGGACTTCAATCCCTTCTTCCAGGAGGTCGCCCGCATCACGAAGGAACGGAATCTGGTGCTGGCGCCGATCACCCTGATGGTCGTGACGGACGGCATCCCCGACGCCGCCGCGTCGGGCGGGAAGGCAGGGACGCAGGCGCTCTATGAGCGGATCAATCTCAAGCCGCTCGAATACCTGGCCCGGAACGTGACGGTCCGGCTCGCCTACGTGAGCCCGAAAGTCGGCGAACAGTGGCGGACACACGTGCCCCGCCAGCGCGTGCGACTCTGGACCGTGGACGCCGAAGTCATGAAGGGTTGGCAAGGCCAGATGCAGGCCGAAGTGGATCTTTCGAAGCAGGACAAGCTCTGGAAGTGGGTTGAGGATAACGTCGATTTCCGCGTGCGCGCCAATAGGGTCTGACGTACAGAAAGGTTGAGGTTAAGGCTGAGCGAATTCCGAGTTTGCTTTTCTTAGCCTCAACCTAAACCTTAACCTGCCCCGTCCGGCTCTGCTACAATGCCGGGCATGGAAGAGGCGCTGACCTTCAAAGACCAGCACGGCCATCGCGTGGCCGCCGTCCTCACTGCACCCAAGGCCAAGACCGACCGCGTCGCGCTCCTCTGCCACGGCTTTCTTTCCAACAAGAACAGCACGACGAACAAGACCCTGACCCGCGCGCTGACCGAACAGGGCATCGCCACGTTCCGGTTCGATTTTTTCGGCCAGGGCGAAAGCGAAGGCCCCTTTGAGGCCATCACCGTCACCATTGCCCTCGGACAGGCCCTGACGGCAATGGACCTGCTCGCGGCCAGGGGCTACAAGAGGATCGGCCTGGTGGGCTCCAGCTTCGGCGGGCTGGTCGCAATCCTGACTGCCTCTAAAAGACCAGAACTAGCCTGCCTGGGCCTTAAGTGTCCTGTGGCGGACTTTGCCGAAACCCTGCGCCTGGAGCTCGGCGAGGCCGGCATGGCGCATTGGAAGACCCACCACGAAATCCCGGACGTGACCGGCGGCCCCAAGCCGGTCCCCTTGCGCTATCGGCTCTACGAAAGCTGCCTGGAATATGACGGCTACAAGGCAGCGGCTGAGATCAAAATCCCGACCCTGATCGTGCAGGGTGAAAAAGACGAACTGGTCCCGCTCCACCAAAGCAGCCGCCTCATGGAGGTCCTGCAAGGCAAACGGCAGTTGGAAATCCTCCGCGGCGCCGACCATGGCTTCACCAAGGGCGAGGACTTCAAGAATATGACGACCCTGCTGATCGATTGGATGGTGAAACACCTGAACTGAAGAATGTTTAGCCGGTTGAGCCTGTTTAGACTGTTTGGCCCGTTCTGTCCGTTACCGGAATAAACAGGCGTAACCGGCTCAACGGGCCTAACCGACTCAACCGGCCTAACTGGCTCAACGGACGTAACGGACATAACGAGGATCCATGCCCCATAGTTTGCGAGATCAGCAGATCGAGATCCTGAAGGCCCTCTATCCGTCGTATAAGGAGGAGGTCTATCGGCGGCGCGAGCAGATGATGAAGCTGACCGCCTTCGCCTGCTCATTCCTGGTCCTGTTGCTCGTCACCATGCTGACCGCGTCCGCCCCGCCCCACCCTGATCTCACCACGGCTCTCTTCGCCGTCACCGGCGTGGCGCTGTTTGCGGCCCTGTTCGCCTACCTGATTCTCCAGCAGCGCAACCGCCACCGCATGGCCAAGGAATCCCTGATCGAAATCGAGCGATTGCTTGGTTTGTACGACGAAGGGTTTTATCTGGAAGGCAGGTCTTTGTACCCTGAGCACTGGCAGACCGACTGGCTGGGCGACCGCAGCGTGACGGTCTACTTGACGATCCTTGTGACACTCACAGTTCTAGTTATCGCAGCCGTAGTGGTTCGCCTCTAGTAAATTAAGGTGACGAACTCCAGCCCAATGCTTCAGTTCCCG
>DASWIN010000375.1:0-8900 GCA_036397655.1 Nitrospiraceae bacterium
GTCACCGCATCCACCAGCGGGTGCTCGGGCGCCAGGACCATGTACGTCGCGCCGAAGAGCGTGTCGGGCCGCGTGGTGAAGACGCGGAGGCTGCCGCGCGCATCGGCCAGCGCGAAATCCACCTCGGCGCCGATCGAGCGGCCGATCCAGTTCTTTTGCATCTCCAGCGTGCTCGCCGGCCAGTCCACGAGCGCGAGGTCCTCCAGCAGCCGGTCCGCGTAGGCCGTGATTTTCAACACCCACTGGCGCATCGGCTTGCGGACGACGTCGAACCCGCCGACCTCGCTCTTCCCGTCCACAATTTCCTCGTTGGCGAGCACGGTGCCCAGCGCCGGGCACCAGTTCACCGGCACCTCGGCCACATAGGCCAGGCCGCGCTCGAACAATTTCAAGAATATCCATTGCGTCCAGCGGTAATAGCCCGGGTCGGTCGTGCTCAGCTCGCGCTCCCAGTCGTAGGAGAGCCCGGCGCGTTTCATCTGGCGCTTGAACGTGGCGATGTTCTCGGCGGTCGTGATCGCCGGATGCACGCCGGTTTTGACGGCATACTGCTCGGCCGGCAGGCCGAACGCGTCCCAGCCCATCGGGTGCAGCACGTTGAAGCCCCGCATGCGCTTGTAGCGGGACACGATGTCGGTGGCGGTGTACCCCTCGAGATGGCCGACGTGCAGCCCGGACCCGGAGGGATAGGGAAACATGTCGAGACAATAAAATTTCGGCTTGGCCGGATCCTCGGTCGCGCGAAACGTCCGGTCCCGTTCCCAGTAGGCCTGCCACCTGGTTTCGACGGCCTGATGATCGTAGGGTCGGCTCATGGAAAAATGTCTTTCAGGTCATCACGTCCGAAAGTCTTCAAGTCCGGACCAGACTTTATGACGTGATGACTTTGTGACTTTCAGACTGTCGCCGCGGCCCAATCTAACACAGGCCGCAGAGCAAGTAAAAAGCCGCGAGGCGGGCACGACGCATGAAAGTTTTTCCTTTGTCCTGCGCGCGTTTTCCTTCACACTGGGGAGCATGGGCATGTATGCCGACCAGGTGTTCCCGCGCCTCATGGACTGGATCATGCGCGCGCCCCGGTTTCAGGACTTGCGCAAGCTGGTCCTGGCGTCGGCGCGCGGCCACACCCTGGAGATCGGCTTCGGAACCGGGCTGAACCTGCCGCACTATCCGAAGAGCGTGACGTGGCTGACCGCCGTGGACCCCGCGAATTTTCCGAACGCGCTCGTGGAGAAGCAGACCACCGCCGGGTCCATTCCCGTCAAGCTGGTCCGGATCAGCGCGGAAACGCTGCCGTTCGAATCGGGACAATTCGATACGGTGGTCAGCACCTGGACGCTCTGCACCATCCGCGACCCCGTCACCGCCCTGCGCGAGGTGCGGCGCGTGCTCAAGCCCGGCGGCCAGTTCATTTTTCTGGAACACGGACGCAGTGACGATCAGAATCTCCTCAAATGGCAGAACCGTCTCAACCCGCTGCAGCGCGTGGTGGCCTGCGGGTGCAATCTCAATCGCCCCATCGATGGGCTGGTCAGGCAGGCCGGGCTGACGATCACGCAGATGGAGCGGTTCCAGATGGACGGCGTTCCGCGCATCGCCGGCGCGATGTATCGGGGCATTGCCACCCCGCTCCGGCCGATCCTCGCGGAGTCGCAGTCGTCGGGCCGCTACCGGCCTATTGCGCCGGGCGCACCGGGAGGGGGGACTGTTTAGGCACGCTCTGCACGCAGCGAAACCCGATCGTGATCGCCCGCCCCGTGGGAGAACCCCGATTCCTGAGCGCGGCCGTGATGTCCGCGGGGTGGCTCAGCGCCGAGCCGCCGCGGAAGACTTTGAACTCGCCGGCGGGCGGACCCTGCGGGTTTCGCGTGGGACTGTTCTTGTAGGCATCCCGGTCATACCAGTCGGACACCCATTCCCAGACATTGCCGGCCAGGTCGTAAATCCCGTAGGGACTCTTGCCCTTCTCATAGCTGCCGACCATCGACAGGGTCAGGTAGCCGTCCCATCGGCGCTTGCCGTCCCAGTTGTAGCTGGCTTTCGTCTTATCGAGCCGGCCGTTGCCCCAGGGATAGGTGCGCCCGTCGGTCCAGCGGGCGGCCTTTTCCCACTCGGCCTCCGTCGGCAGCCGCTTGCCGGCCCAGCGGCAGTAGGCTTCCGCGTCGTACCAGTCCACGCCAATGACCGGCCGGTCGCCGTCCGCCCGCATATCCACGAACTGCCAATTGTAGGGCTTCTCCCGCTTGTTCGCTTTCAAGAACGCATCGTAGAGTGACGTGCGGACTTCATACTGATCCATGTAGAAGCCGTCCAGGTAGACCTTGTGGACCGGGCCGAACACGCGATCGCCCATCGTAAATTCGCCGCCGATGACCAGCACCATGGGCGCGCCGTCCTTGCCGATGATGCCGGATCTTCCGCTCTGCGAAGCGGACGCGGCCGGCGTGAGATCCGCCGCCGATACGGACCCCGGGTTCCCCAATAGGAATGCCGACAACAGGAGCCCCGCCCCGTTGAGCCCGGAGATTCTGATTCGATCACGCAGATTCACAACATCAGGTCCTGCAGGTTTTCGAGCGGCGTATAACGGCCGGAGGGTTGCGGCGGGAGTTTCGTGCTGGATCGGGAGCTGTGAAAAATGTGCCGGATGCCGAACGCCTCGGCCGCGGCCAGGCAGGCTTCGTCATCGTCGATATAGAGGGAACGGCCAGGATCGAACCCCACCAGCGTCCGGCAGGCCGGCCAATAGTCGGGACGCATTTTCAGGCAGCCGACCTCGAACGCGGTCACGATCCGGTCCACCTGCTTGTCGACGCCGGTTTTTTTTTCACTTGATCGCCACGCCCTCCGCATGGGCGTTGGTGAGGACGGTCATGCGTTTGCGTTTGGCGCGCACCGCCCCCAGGAACCCTTCCACCCCCGGCAGATAGCCGATCCGGTTCGACAACTCCTGCGTCAGTGCGACCACGTCGATCCCGAGCCGGTTCGTCCAATAGTGCAGGTCCGTCCAGGCCAGCTCGCCTTCCACGGCACGATAGAGGGCGAAGAGCTGCTCGCGCGCGGCCTGCTCCGTCATGCGGTGCAGCGCCGCATACCGCCGCGGCAGCTCGTCCTCGAAAAAGAAATTGTCGAAATCCCGGTCCAGCAACGTGCCGTCCATATCCAGCAGGACGTCGTCCACGCCGGTCCAGTCGAACGTGTTTTTCATGGGCGTCCAGGTTCAGCCATCCGAAGGAGGCGTATTATACACAACCTCGTTTCCGCTTTCTTGTCTTCACTTCAACGCTGTGTTACGGTCCGCGCATGTCTGCGACGAGCCCGCTGATCGCGATTATCGGTCGTCCCAACGTCGGCAAGTCCACGTTGTTCAACCGCATCCTCGGCACGAAGGCCGCCATCGTGGACGACGTGCCGGGCGTCACGCGCGATCGCCACTATGCGGACGGGGCCTATTGCGGACGGCCGTTCCGGCTGGTGGACACGGGCGGCCTCGAGCCCTCCGCGACCGCCGGCATGATCGCGCTCATCAAGCACCAGTCGCAGCTCGCCATCGCCGAGGCGGACATCCTGGTCCTGCTCATGGATGGGCGCGCCGGCCTGACTCCGGCGGATCAAGAGATCGTCGGTTTGTTGCGCGGCGCCAAGAAGCCGGTCTTCGTCGCGATCAATAAGATTGATACGCCGAAAACGGAATCGCTGCTGGCGGATTTCTACCGATTGGGATTCGACCAGTTGCACTCCGTGTCGGCCGAGCATGGGCTGGGCGTGGACGACCTGCTCGAAGCCATCATGCCGCTTTTGCCGGAACCGGAGGAGGAAACCGCCGGATCGGATGTTCCGCGCATCGCCGTCGTCGGCCGGCCCAACGTCGGCAAATCCACGCTCGTCAATACCCTGCTCGGGCAGGAGCGCATGGTCGTCAGCGACGTGCCGGGTACCACGCGCGACGCCATCGACACGCTGGTGACCTATCAGGGCCGCCGCTACCTGTTTACGGACACGGCGGGCATCCGCCGGCGCGGCCGGGTCGAGCGCGGGATCGAGGGCTACAGCGTCGCCCGGGCCATGCGCGCGATGGGCCGCTCGGATGTCGCGGTGCTGGTCCTCGACGGCGTCGAAGGCATCACGGAGCAGGATACGAAAATCATCGGCCTTGTGCTCAAGCAGGGCCGGGGCTGTATCCTGCTCGTCAACAAATGGGATCTCCGCGCCGGAGAAGCCGGCGCCCGCGACCGTTATACGCAGGAACTCCGGCGGCGGCTGCCCTTCGTGCCCTGGGCGCCGGTCCATTTCGGCTCCGCGATGAAGCCGGATTCCGTCGCACAGATTTTCCCCCTGCTGGACCGCGTCGCCGCCGCGTTCACGGGGCGCATCCCGACCGGCAAGCTGAACAAATTTCTGCAGGAGCTGCTGGTAATCCATCCGTTGCCGGTCCGCAAGGGCCGCCCCAGCAAAGCGACCCTGTCCGCCTACATCACGCAGGTCTCCACCAAACCGCCGGCCTTCGCCCTCTTTGTCGGCCACCCGGAAAACGTCACGGCCAACTATCAGAGGCTGCTGGAAAATCGTCTCCGCGAGAGTTTCGAATTTCCCGGGACCTCCCTCCGAATCCTGGTTCGTAAGAAGTAGCCGGCCGGCTCGAGCGGCAGTTACGCATGCTTTTCCTGTATAATTGATAAATTCTAATTGAAGAATTATTCTTGTATCCATGAAACCGATCCCCAAACGGGCGACTCACCCGGTAGGCATGGCCGGAGAAGGAGACGTGTCATGAGAGGAACGAGGGTTTTTGCGGTCCTGTTCGCAGGCGCGATCGCGGGGCTTGGATGGGGAGCGATGCTCCCATCTGATTCGGCCGATGCGGCCGATGCCGCCGATCTGGTCACGGTGGAGGGCCTCGCGATTCCCGAAATCGGTCCCCTGCCGACGAGCGTGCCGATCCCCTCCACGAATCTGAACTACAAGGCGAAGGTCAAACTGGGGAAGCAGCTCTTCTTCGACGGGCGGCTTTCGAAGAACGGCGCGATCTCCTGTGCGTTCTGCCACAATCCGTTCACGGGATTCGCCGATCCGCGGCAGACCTCCATCGGCATCGGCGGGGGCGTTGGCGGCCGGCAGGCGCCGACCGTGCTGAACACCGCCTTCAACCATCTCCAATTCTGGGACGGGCGCGCCGGCTCGCTGGAAGAGCAGGCGATCGGGCCGATTCACAACCCGATCGAGATGGGCGAAACGCACGAGAACGTCGTCGCCAAGCTGGGCAGGATCAAGGGCTACCAGAAGCAATTCCAGGCCGTCTTCGGGACCGATGTCAATTTGCAAGGCATGGCCGAGGCGATCGCGGCCTACGAGCGGACCGTCATTTCAACCGACTCCGACTTCGACGACTACGTCATGGGCGACCAGCGGGCGATGACCGAGTCGGCCATCCGTGGCATGGGCCTGTTCAAAGGCAAGGCCCGCTGCATCCTCTGCCACAACGGCCCCAATTTCACCGATAACCGGTTCCACAACCTCGGCGTGCCGCAGGTGGGACCGATGAAGGAGGATTTCGGCCGCTACTACGTCACGCGCGACGAGCACGACAAGGGCGCCTTCAAGACGCCGACGCTGCGCAGTATTGCCGAGACCGCGCCCTACATGCACGATGGGGTGTTCAAGACACTCGAAGAAGTCGTGGATTTCCTGGATGATGGCGGCGGCGCCAACGCCAACCTCAGCCCGCTGGTCAGGAAGCTGGGTCTGAGCAAGGAGGAGAAGGCCGATCTGGTCGAGTTCCTCAAGGCGCTGAGCGGTGAACAACCGAAGTTCGTGATGCCCAAGCTGCCGTGAAGAAACCCGCACGAGACGGCGCGGCGACCGACGGCAAGTCGGTCGCCGCGTTCGACCGGCTGTACCGCGAGCACGTGGACCGGATGTACCGGTTCGCCCAGCGGCTCTGCGGCTCCCCCGACGACGCCAAAGACCTCGTCCAGGAAACCTTCCTCAGCGCCTACCGGAGCCTGAAGCATTTCCGCGGCGAGTCCAGCGTCTCGACCTGGCTCTACACCATCGCCGCCCACGCCTGCCAGCGCATGCGCCGCAAGCGGAAGGGCGAGCCGGACTACAAGCTCTCGCTCGATGCGCTGATCCCGACGTCGGACGGCGAGATGTCGATTCAGGTTGCCGGCGAAGACTTGTCGCCCGAGGAACGGTTGGAATATAAGGAACTCCGCCGCAGCCTCCTCGCCGCCGTGCACAAGCTGCCGAAAAAGTACCGGATGGTCCTGGTGCTGCGGGACATGGAAGGACTCTCGGCCCGGGAGGTCGGCGCCGTGATGGGTCTGACCGAACGGGCGGTCAAATCCAGGCTGCACCGGGCCCGGCTGTTCGTCCGGCAAGAGTTGGGCGGCCCCCAGGCAACCGGCAAGACCGCAGCGGCGGTCCTCGCCGGGGATTGAATTCACGCCTCGCAGGTGGTTGAATGAAAGCACGACGTCCCATGAAGACAACACGCCGCACCCCCCGCACGCCGCGCAGGCGTTCCACGGTCCACTGCCGGAAGATCCTGCGCACGATCTCCGAATATCTCGACAACGACCTTCCCAAATCCGCCTGCGCGGTGATTCGCAAGCACCTTGGCGCCTGCGCGAAGTGCGAGCGGGTGGTGCGCTCGCTCAAGCGCACCATCAACCTGTGCCGGAAAGCCGACGTCGCGCGCCTGACGGCCTCCGACAAAACGCGGCTCCGAAAGGAAATCCTGTCGGCCGTGTCCCGGCTCTAGCCGATCCCGCCCAGTGGTAAGCGCTTCTTTCGTGCGGTAACATACAAAAAAGCCATGATGCGACAAGCGTTGGTGATCATCGGATTCCTGCTCTGTGCCGGTCTCGCGTGGGCACCGCCCCTTACGGCGGAACCGTCCCTCCGGGCCGAATCCCCGTCCATCTTGTCGCCGAACGATGCGGGCTCCGAGGAGGAAGTCATCGTGCGCATGAAGGGACGCAAATTCCTGCCCCCGACGGTGCGGGTGCACGCGGGTCGAAAAACCAAACTGGTCCTGCAGAACCAGGACGTCGAGTTGCACGCGTTCGTGCCGGGCGACCTGTTCAGCGGTGTCAGCCTGAACGTCGGCGGCAACGGGGCGCCTGAATTCGGCGATCAGGGCCTTCGGAAGGTGATCATCCCTGGCGAAGGCGTGGCCGAGCTTCGGTTCGTCCTCCGGGAACCGGGCCGCTATCCCTACCTGTGCGACATGCCGGGCCACGAGATGCGAGGGACGATCGTCGTCGAATGAGCAACTCCACGTCTTAACGTCCATCAAGTCATCAAGTCTCAAAGTCCATCGGACACAAAGACTTTTGACTTTATGACTTTCGACTTTCAGACTCTTTCACCGTTCCCGGCCGGCGTGCTACAGTGCCGGGTCTTTCACCCAACCGGGAGCGGATATTTTCAATGCGGCGCGAACTCGGTCTGATCGGATGCTTCCTTGCCATACTGGGACTGTGGCTCGTCCCGCCCGATGCAGGTTCCGCCAGGAAGAAAAGCGCGCCCAAGCCCTCTCCGACGGTGGAGGCGGTGCAGCGGTACGTGGCCGCGCTGGCAGCCGGCGACAAACCGGCCGTCGGGAAACTCGATTTCGCCTGTGCCTACCGTCTGGCCGCCGCAAGCTCTGCGCCGGCGCAGGCCTTTCCTGCGGATGCGGATCCGCTGTACGCCGCCTGCTGGGAGCCGATCGGGAAGGCCCACGACTCGGTCATCCTGGCTACGGGCCAGGGCGTCAACACGCTCTGGCCGGGCAAGGGGTCGCTGGTGTTTTTCAGCGAGGACTTCACGCGCCACCCGCCGTCGCTCTTCGTCATGGAGGCGCTCGGCGCCTCTCCGCCGGCAGGCGGCCTCCTCATCGAGGTGCTGGACGGCAGGAAGATGGTGCCCGCAACGTTTCGTCTCAAGGAGAACGGCCCGGTCGTGGCGGCGCCGGCCACCATGGTACGGCTGTCGGTCGGCTATAAGGACCCGCTGTTGTCGCCCGTCTCGTACGCGCCGGGTTTCGAAAAATCGGCGAAGGCCGCCAAGCGTCTGCTGCCGCGTCTGGCGCTCAAGCGCGTCACGCTCAAATGGATCGTGCTGTCCGATTTGAAGCGGCTGGGATTCCCGGCCGACCAAGCGGTGCTGAATCTCCCGGTCCGGGAAGCCTCGGCCACGGCCCAGGCCGTGCCGTTCACGGCCGAGGGCGGGGGCTACGAGCCGGACTCCGCCCGCTGGTGGCAGCCGGACGATGCGCCCGGCGTGCTGATCGCGGCCGTCGGACGGGCTGCGCAGTTCCCGGAGGTCCGCGACCGTCTGGCGATGCTCAACCGCGTGCTGATCATCGACCCGTCGCAGGTCGAGGCGCTCACCCTCCTGAGCCGCGACCTCTACGAGGTATTCCTGCGCATCGCCTCCGCCACGCACAACCAGCCGGTGGGCGATGCGACGCTCTCGATGGTCTTCAACGAGTTCTACTGGAACACCTACGCCCAGACGACGCGATGGGACTTGTCGCTCGGCATGGACATGGGCGGGCTCTCGCAGCCCTCGGCGGCCGATTTTCTCTACCGCATGATCCCGGCGATGCAGCAGCTGGAAAAGGTCCGCCCGCAGGACCTCGAAAACCGGCTGCGGCTCGGCAACGCGTACCGCTGGAACGTCGATCAGCTGATTGCGATCGCCACCCACGAGGCCCTGCTGAAGGAGGTGCCCCCGCACCGGGCCAATGTGAAGGCCCGCGTGCTGAACGAACTGGCCTGGTCGAGGATTGCGAAGGTGGCGTGGAACCGGACGTTCAGTGATACCGGCATTGTCCAGGCCTACAAGGAAGCGGAGAACGCCTTCCAGCTTTCCGACGTGCCGATCGATAAGTTCGTCTCGGCCTACACGAT
>DASWIN010000376.1:0-5388 GCA_036397655.1 Nitrospiraceae bacterium
CACCGGGGATCGCCCCCTGCTGGCAGCGTCGTCTGCCACGGTCACGGTCCTGGCGCCACGGGCATTCGTGGAGCGTTCCTCACAGGAATGCCCCAGCCCTTCGGGCTGGTCACGCAAGGGCGATGTAGGGATTCGCCCGAGTCGATTGGTTAGCGTCTTGCAAGTTTGCAGGACCGACCCCGCCACGACCCCGCCACGACCCCGCCACTTGCGGTCGATCGGCCGCGGGAACCCAGGAAACCAGGGGCACGACTCGTCCAAAGCCGCCTTTCCTGGTCTCCCGACTTCCCGCGCTCCACAAGGCACGCACCCAGGGTGGGTGGTGGGTGAAACGGCTCCCCTCTAGGGGTATGGGAGCGCCCGTACAGCACCACGGCGTGGTAGCCGATACAGTACTGGCGTCGCGGCAATGCGTGGAATGCCTCCGCACATGACTAATAGATCCCCGGGGACAGTGCGAGGCGCTGGCCATGATGGAACCGCGCTGCCGGAACCATCATTCACGTTGGCAGCATTGCCCCCCCCACGTGTGGAACGCCCCGTCCGCAAAATACCCATCCGGTCGATCACATAGTCAAAGGCCATCGATTTCGCTTTTTTTGGAAAAGACTCGACGATGAAAGCACGCCATTCGGGCACCACAAAAGGTGCTCCAGACCCCCTTGAAAAACTCAGCCGAACTGCGCCAGGACTTTCTCTGGAGAAGGAGGAAGGAGTCGCCCAAGGGGAAACCAAGGGCCTTTGCCGTCTCGCGGATGCCTTGGGGAAGGGCCTTTACCTTACGGAGTTAAACGGGACGATTCTCCATGTGAATGGAACGTTTTGCCAAATGGTAGGCGAGGAGACGCCCGAAACGCTTCGCGGTCAGTCTATTCTTTCCTATCACCCGCAAGGGCTCGGACGGCGGTTTACCGAGGTGGTTCTCCCCGCGGTCATCGAGAGGGGACACTGGACGGGTGAGTTCGCGCTCCAACCGAAACACGGCGACCTACTCCGGACCCTCGATCATCTCTTTTTGGTCTGCGATGACCAGGGTATGCCGAGGTATGTCGCAGCGATGCTCGATATCGTGTGTAAGCGAAAGGTCGACGGGAGGGATCTCACCGCGCGCCATTCTCTGCTGGAATCCCTGGTGTCCGGGTGTGATTGTGATCGGGACGAAGCGAACATCTCGGCGCTCCAGGAGGTCGTCGACCGGAAGCGGATCGAGGAAGACCTCCAGGCAGCCTGCGATCGTTATCGGTCCCTGGTGGAGAACATCGATCTCGGCATCACCTTGATCTCCCGCGATCATCGGATCCTGATGACCAACGCCCAGGTCAGCCAGTGGTTTGATAGACCGGCGCACGACTTTCTCGGCAAGTTCTGTTACGCGGAGTTCGAGAGGCGCCCTGAGGTTTGCGGCCATTGTCCAGGGGTCCGAGCCATGGACAGCGGGCGGCCCGAGGCGGTGGAGACCGAGGGCGTGCGGGAGGATGGCTCGCGCATCGCCGTTCGGGTGCGGGCCTTTCCCCTCTTCGAAGAGGATGGCACGCCCAACGGCTTTATCGAGGTCATAGAGGACATCACGGGGCGCAAATTGGCCGAGGATGAGTTGCGTCTCGCCGCCACCGCCTTTGAGGCCCAGGAGGCCATCGCCATCACCGACCAGGACGCCCATATCCTGCGCGTGAACTCGGCGTTTACGCGGATGACGGGTTACGACCCAGAGGAGATCCTCGGGAGACGTGCGAGCATCTTCCAGTCGGAGAGTCACGACGATGCCTTTTACGGCGCGCTCGGGGATGCCGTGAAAGAGACGGGTCATTGGCAGGGCGAGATCTGGATCCGCCGCAAGGATGGCGAGTCCATCCCGGGGTTGCTGAGCATCTCGGCGGTGCGCAACGAGGAGGGGAAGGTCACCCACTACGTGGCGGCCTTCAACGACATCGCACAGATTAAACAACAGCAACAGCGGATCGAGCAGACCGCGGCGGAAGAGCATACCCTGGGCTTACTCCTGCGGTGTGCCCTTGCCCCGTTGGACATGGCCGCTTTTTTACAGCAGGCACTGGACACGTTGCTGGAGTCGATCCCGTGGCTCAGTTTCCTGCCCAAGGGCGGCGTCTTCCTGACCGAGGACGAAGGGCGGGGTAACACGCTGGAGCTTGTTGCCTCCCGACACCTCGGTGTGCTGGAGCGCACCTGCGCCCGTGTGCCCTTCGGGAAATGCCTGTGTGGCCGTGCGGCCGACGAGGGCGCGATCGCCTTCGCCGGCTCCGTGGACGATCGCCATGCGATTCGTTACGAGGGAATGGAGCCCCATGGCCATTACAGCGTCCCGATCCCTGCGCGGGACGGCGTCTACGGCGTCATCGTCCTGTATCTGCCCAATGGCCACCCCCCTACGGAACATGAAACCGCCTTCCTGGTTCGCGTGGCGGATGTCCTGAGCATGGGGATCTCCCGGCGGTATATGGAGACGCAGATTGACTATCAGGCCTACCACGATGGCCTCACGGGTCTGGCCAACCGGCGTCTCCTGTTGAGCCTGCTCCGCCAGAGCCTGGGCCTGGCCGCACGGCGCAAGAGCCAGGGGGCGCTGCTCTACATCGATCTGGACGGCTTCAAGCCGCTCAATGATTCTCTGGGCCCTTCGTTGGGGGATGACCTCCTCAGACAGTTTGCCGCGCGACTCGTGCAACAAGTGCGATCCAGTGACACGGTGGCGCGCATCGGGGGCGACGAGTTTGCGGTGCTGCTCCCTGCGCTGGGCGGCGAATCGCAAACCGTGGGGAGTGCCGCACGGGCGGTGGCCGAAAAGCTGCGTGCCGCGGTCTCCGGGCGTTATCACCTGCAAGACCATGAGTACCACCTCACCGTAAGTATTGGCGTCGTGCCGTTCTCGCACGAGGAAGGAACCGGCGAGGACGTGCTCAAGCATGCCGAGACGGCGATGTTTCGGGCGAAGGCCAACGGCCGGGATTCCCTGCAGTTCTATCGTCCGGACATGCAGGCTGCCGTGGACAGCCAGTTCCGGCTGGAAAAGGATCTGCGTCTCGCGATCGCACGGGGAGAATTGTCCCTGCACTACCAGCCACAAGTGGACGAAG
The DNA here is from genome assembly GCA_036397655.1 of Nitrospiraceae bacterium. GTDB lineage: Bacteria > Nitrospirota > Nitrospiria > Nitrospirales > Nitrospiraceae > 2-02-FULL-62-14. The sequence goes on from DASWIN010000376.1 coordinate 3,093, forward strand.
CAGGCCGGCCCGTAGGGGCGGAGGCACTGTTGCGGTGGCGGCACCCGGAGCGCGGGATGGTATCGCCGGGCGAGTTCATCCCCGTGGCTGAGGACACGGGCCTAATCCTGCCGATTGGCACATGGGTGCTGCGCGAGGCCTGCCGTCAGCTCAGGGAGTGGCGGGAGGGAGGCATTGACGGTCTCCTCCCCCACCTGGCGGTGAACCTCAGCCCTAGGCAGTTCTACCAGCCCGATTTCGTGTCCGATGTGAAAGAAATCCTGGCAAGCAGCGGCGTCGATCCTAGCAACCTGGTCCTGGAGGTCACCGAAGGGGTGGTGATCCAGGACGTGGAGCGCACCATCGAAAAGATGCAGACCCTTAAATCGTTGGGGATCACGTTTTCGATCGATGACTTCGGGGTGGGTTACTCGTCTCTCACCTATCTCAAACGGCTGCCTCTCGATGTGCTCAAGATCGATCAGTCATTCGTGAGAGGGATCGGCACCGATCCGGGAGACGCCGCCATCGTCGAGACCATCATCGCCATGGCGCGTCATCTGGGCCTCAAGACCGTCGCCGAAGGGGTGGAGACCGAGCAGCAATTGCAATTCCTCAAGGCGAAGGGTTGCCATCATTTTCAAGGATATTATTTCAGCCGGCCCGTGCCGAACGACGAGTTCGTTTCCTACCTCTCGCGACACGCACAAGGCGAATGCGGGGGCAGTGCGGGGGTCAGTCCTGAGAGCGGACAACTTCACGTGGCAGTTCTGGGACCGTAGTTTTTTCCACGCCGCGGCCGATTCGCGTCCCTTTGCGGTCCGACGGTTCTTCGTGGTGAAGGTCTCTTTCGAGCGTGGTGCCCTGCGGCCTGGCAGGCTGGCGAGGGGCTTGCGCTGGGCACGGGCAAGGGTGGTGCGGAGCGTTATGTTGTCGCGGGCGAACTCTATCTCGGGGAGCTTAAAAACCTCGGGGTCAAAAACCTCGGGGTCAGGTCTTGAAACATCAGTTGTTCTTGATCTCGCAGCCTGTGGGACTGGGGCTGGCGGGGATTGGCGCCAGGGGGTTGGGTTTGGGGAGGTCCGTCTGGGAGGTGGGTCGGGAGGCAGGGTGGCGTTTCTGGGTGAGGGCGGCGTGGGGCGTCGAGTTGATCGAGGCGCTTGGGCTGGCGACGGGCGGCGGGCACGGCGGCGAACCACGGTCTCCCCAGCCGGTCCCTCGTTCCTTCCCATGGGTACGTGAGCGGGTCACATGAGCGATTGAGCGGGTCATGAGCGGGTCAGGTCATGTGAGCGGCTCAGGCTTGCGTTGTTGCATTATCGGCTTCGTCGTCGAGGTCGGCGGGGCGGGAGGGGATGGTCCGGTGGATTCGCGTTCATTCTGCGGGCCATTCGCGTCCATTCTCGGCCCTCACCTCGAAATCGTGCGCGAAGCGCGCCTTAGCTCCCGCGGCCGTCGGGATGGGGGAGACAAGTAGCTGCGCACACGGCTACAGGTCTTGTGGGGACAGGCCTGAGTGCTTTGCGATGCGCGCAAGCATGCGTGGCCCAATCTCCTCACCGTCGTGAAAGGCGAATACAAAATCCGGCCAGCCCTCTCGGCTCAGTGTGCGATGAGATCCAGATTGGCGTTTGACCGACCAACCGATGCTGAGCAAGGCAGCCAAGACCCGCTTGGCCTTGGCCGATGGCCAAGGCGTCATGCCGCTTGCGGAATGGAGATACTGATGTTGAGAGCGCGGGTCTCTTGGTGCTCAAGGCGCTCGGCCAGCACGCGCAAGGCCAGCACCTCCGCCTTGGCCATGGCCTCTTCAGCGGAGGCTCCGTAAGCGAGAACGCCAGGCAGTCCAGGCACTTCTGCCAGCCACCGACCGTCAGTCTCACGTTCGCACTCAATATTGAAGTTCATGTCTTGTCTCCTAAAAAACGGGGTCAGAAACGGGGTCAATCCTGCATATTTGCAAGTTTGTTTTAGCGGCGATGCGGGCGTGGATGATGGCGTACTCACCGTAGAAGCGGCTGAGCCGGTAGACGTCCTGATCGAGCAGGAATTTCACGGGGCCGGAGTCACGTGGAGCTCTTCGGCGTTCACCACGTCGATGGCGAACTGCAGGCAGGCCCGGATGTCCTCCAGAGAGAGGTCTGGGTAGTAATCGCGGATGATCTCGGCAAACGGGATATCGTCGCGGATCAGCTCCAAGACGGCATGTACCGGAATCCGTGTCCCGGCAACACAGGGGTGACCAAAGTGGACGTCGTTACGGACTTCGATACGTGGTTGCATGGCGTTCTTGGCGAGCAGGATTTAATCAACCAAA
>DASWIN010000377.1:0-3075 GCA_036397655.1 Nitrospiraceae bacterium
TGGATCTTGCCGCAGCCCGCACAGGCCAGGTTGCATCGAAACAGCGGCTCGAGCATGAGCACAAGGGGGTAGCGTTTCACCCGCTTGATTTGCTGCGTGAGCACGTACTTCGCCACCGTGAACATCTGGGAGACGGGAACAGCCATCGGCCTCCAACCTTGAAGGGTATACGAGCGGAATAGTACCACTCGTTCGTTCGAATCGTCAATGACGGTCCGGCAATTTGCCCGGCCTGCTTACTCTGCAGATACGATAGACCCCGCCGGAGGGGTTTCTCCGGCGGCGTCAATCGGGAGGGGCTCCGCCCGGTGAGCCGCCGGTTCAACCGAAGGTTGGTATGGAGGCGCCGGGCGGGTTCGAACCGCCGCATCGCAGTTTTGCAGACTGCTCCCTTAGCCACTTGGGTACGGCGCCACGGCAGGCATTATAACGGCCAGGTTTCACCAACACAACTTGCGCGTCGAGGAGAAAATCAGAAAGGTGGAGCTGTCTTACCGCTTATTTGGAAGAACCGGAATCTCGCGGCCGAGCGTGGAGGGACGATCCGAAGCCTGCTGCGACTGCATCCATTCGGACAGCCCGTTGTCATCATGGCTTGGGGCAGGCGCTGATCCGCCGTTCGCCTCTTCGGCTTCTTTTTCCTTGGCCATCAGTTCGACTTCGGGGATCAGGACATCCATCAACTGATCCATCGGGACCTTGCGCACAAGCTTGCCCTTCTTGAACAGAATGCCGACACCCTCGCCACCGGCGATGCCGATGTCCGCTTCCTTGCCCTCGCCGATCCCGTTGACCACGCAGCCGAGCACGGACACGTTGAGCGGGGCTTTGATATGGCTGAGCTTTTTCTCCAGCTCGTTCGCCATGCGGATGACGTCGATCTCCACGCGCCCGCAGGTCGGGCAGGCAATCACGTTGATGCCGCGGTGGCGCAGTTCCAGCGATTTCAGAATCTCGAATCCGACCTTCACTTCCTCGACCGGATCGGCCGCCAGCGATACCCGCAGCGTATCGCCGATGCCCTGCGAGAGGAGCCAGCCCAGGCCGATCGCGGATTTGACCGCGCCGGTCATCGCCGTCCCCGCCTCGGTAATGCCGATATGCAACGGGTAATCGGACTGCATGGCGAACATCCAATAGGCGTCGACGGCATGTTTCACGTCCGAGGCCTTGAGCGAGACCTTCATGTTGGTGAAGCCCTCGTCTTCGAGCGCGTGCACGGCGTTCAACGCGGATTCCGCCAACGCCTCCGGGCTCGGCCAGCCGTACTTGTCCAGCAACGGCCGCTCCAGAGAACCGCCGTTGACGCCGATCCGCAGCGGAACGCCCCGCTCGTTGACGGCTTTGATGACCTCCTGCACCTTCCACCAGGCGCCGATGTTGCCGGGGTTGATGCGGACGCAGTCCACGACCTTGGCGGCTTCAAGAGCGAGGCGATGATCGAAGTGGATGTCGGCGATCAGCGGCACGGTCATCTGTGCCTTGATCTTGGGAAGCGCCGCGGCTGCATCCATGTCTGGTACCGCCACGCGGATCACTTCGCAGCCGGCCACTTCGAGCTGCTTGATTTGCTCGACCGTCGCCTTGACGTCGCGCGTGTCGGTCGAACACATGGACTGGACGGCAATCGGCGCGTCTCCGCCGATCTTGATCTTGCCGACTTTGATCTGCCTGGTTTTGCGTCGCGTGATGTGCATGGAAATCGTGACGTCCGTTTTGTCGGTTATGCCGGTTAGGCCCGTTAATCGGACCGGCGAAACTGGCGCAACCGGCTAAACAGGCTAACCGTTTCTCTCAGCTTCCCTGCTCGTCCCCGTCCGCGCCTTTCAAGCCCGGAAACGCCGCCCGCTTTCCCTGTTTTGTGCGCGGGCGGCTCTCGCCGGACACCGGCTGGGCGGTGCTGAGCCCGGCCGACACCTGCGTCCAGAGCGTCTTGGCTTCCTGATAGATGCCGTCGGCGGTCAATCCGTACTTTTCACGGAGCAAATCCTGCGGCCCCTGTTCGATGTACCAGTCCGGCAACCCCATGAGCCGCGCCGGCACGTTCGCGATGCCCTGCTCCGACAGGGATTCGAGCACCGCCGAGCCGAAGCCGCCCATCTTGGCGCCTTCTTCCACCGTCAGGACGCATCGGACATGCCGGGCCACCTGGCCGATCAAAGCATGGTCCAGCGGCTTGACAAACCGCGCATTGATCACCGCCGCGGAAATGCCTTCCTGCTCCAGCCGCTCGGCCGCGTGCACCGCGTGCCACACGGTGACGCCGATCGCCACGATCGCGATATCGGTCCCATCCTTCAGCAGCTCGCCCTTGCCGATTGGAAGCGTCTTCATCTCCTGATCCATCGGCACGCCGAGGCAGGTGCCGCGCGGATACCGCACGGAGACCGGCCCGTCGTGGGTCAGGGAGGTCTTCACCATGTGCTGCAACTCGTTTTCGTCCTTCGGCGCCATGACCACCATGTTCGGCACATGGCGCAGGAACGCGTAATCGAACGCGCCGTGGTGCGTGGTGCCGTCCTCCGCCACAAGGCCGCCGCGATCGATCAGGAACGCCACGGGCAGGTTCTGCGTCGCCACATCGTGCACCACCTGGTCGTAGGCACGCTGCAGGAACGTGGCGTACATGCAAACGGCCGGCTTCAGACCCTGCGTCGCCAGACCCGCGGCAAACGTCACCGCATGCTGCTCGGCGATGCCGACGTCGTAGAGCCGGTCCGGAAATTCCTTTTCGAAGTTCGTCAGGCCGGTGCCTTCGCACATGGCCGCGGTAATCGCCACGACCTTCTTGTCCTGGCGGGCCATCTTCGTCAAGGCGTCGACGGCATGCGCCGTGTAGCTGGGCCGCGAGGGCTTTTTGGCCGGCGCGCCGGTCTCGCGCACGAACGCCGGGCAGGCATGAAACCAGACCGGGTTCTTCTCGGCCGGCTCGTAGCCGAGGCCCTTCTTGGTGATCACGTGCAGCAACACGGGGCCCTTGAGCTTCACCACATGCTCCAGAATCGGCAGCAGGTGCTCAAAATTGTGGCCATCGATCGGACCGACATACTGGAATCCCAATTCCTCGAACAGCAG
>DASWIN010000378.1:0-2533 GCA_036397655.1 Nitrospiraceae bacterium
GAAATATGCGACGGCGCGGCCGGATGCGCGTACGGCAACCACACGTGCAGCGGGACAATGCCGGCCTTGGTGCCGAACCCGATCAAGGCCGCGAAGAATGCGAAGGTCAGCAGGCCCTGTGGCAAGGGGGTTTCCGGATGGCGGAAGGCATCGAAGGAGAAGGAACCGGCTCCCTGAAACAGGATCAGGAACGTCAGGATGATGAAAGCCGTTCCGATGTGGGTCATAACGAGGTAGAAGAATCCCGCATACCGAACCTCGGCCTTCTCGTGCTCCGTCACCACCAGGAAATACGAGAGCAAGGACATGAGTTCCCACGCGATCAGAAAGAAGAATCCGTTGTCGGCGATGACGACGAGCGTCATGGACAGCAGAAAGCCGTTGAAGAGGGAGCCGAGCGCGCCAAGAGAGCACCGCCCGTAGAATTCCTTCACGTAGCCGAGCGCGTAGATCGACGCGGCCAGACCGACCAGCGAGATGGTCAGCACGAAAAACGCCGCCAGCGGATCGAGGCGGATCGCAAAGCTCAGATAGGGGATCGTGGAGGAGACCGAGGCAGTCAGGGGCTTGGGCGCCACGAGCCCGGCCACGCCGAGCACAATGCCGAGCAGACCAGCCGAACAGGCAAGACCATGAGCCAGGAGATTCTGAAGCCTCGGACGTCCGGGCAGGCACAAGGGCAGGAGGCTGCCCCCCATGTAACATGCCAGCAGAGCGAGAAGGAGAGAGGACATCACGACGTCGCCCAGTGATGCTGGGCAGTGTCATGATGACCGTTGGTCCAAGCGGAGAACATCAACGCTCAATTGTCAAAGTACAGTTGGAACAAATTGCGCGATCTTTTTTATCATTTCTTTGCGTTTCGCGCAACTTGGATTATGCGATTGGCTCGCTTCACTCCCTTGTGCTAGATTTGCGCCCGCGGCTTTCCAGGAAGTCCGAAACGTGATCCTCGACTCTCTCCACCACGCCGGGTCCTACTTCATCTCTGACTGGTGGGACGAGACCCTCGCCTATATCCGCTCCGCAACCCCGTCACTGCCGGACGGAGTGTACCCGGTGCGCGGAGAGACAATCGTGGCCCGCGTTCATACAGGGCCTACACGCCCGGCGAGCGAATCGGCCCTTGAGTCCCATCGAGCCTATGTGGATGTGCACGTGGTGCTGGAAGGACGGGAAACGATCGCAGTCTGGCCGACGGACCGGCTGACCATCCGTGCGCCGTACGACGACAAGCAGGACGTGATGTTCTACGATCCGCCGGCAGAAGGGGGACTCAGGCTGGACCTCTCGCCCGGATTCTTCGCCGTCTTTTTCCCGCAGGATGCCCACATGACCCAGTTGATGGATCAACGTCCGGCGGCGATCAAGAAGCTGGTCATGAAGATTTCCGTCGGGTTGATCGGAAACGTTCTCCGCCGGCGCTAGGCGGTCAGGATTCTGCCAGCTTGAGGACGATCCGCCATTCCTCGGACCGAACCGGCTGGACGGACAGGCGCGATCCCTTGCGCAACACCTCCATCCGTTTCAGACCCGGCTCCCGTCGCAGTTGATCCAATCCGACGGGACGTGGAAAGATGCGGACCAGCTTGATATCCACCATGTCCCACAGAGGCCTGCCCGGTGTGCTCTTGGGATCGTAATGGATGTCCTTGGGATCGAAGGCGGTGTCATCCGGATAGGCTTCCGTCACGACTTCGGCAATGCCCACGACGGCCGGCGGATCGGCGCTGCTATGGTAGAACAACACCTGATCGCCTTTGTTCATGGCCCGCATGAAATTGCGCGCCTGAAAATTACGCACGCCATCCCAGCAGGTCGTCCGGTTGCGAACCTTCCGGAGGTCTTGAATGGAAAAGGCGCTTGGTTCAGACTTCATCAGCCAGTAGCGCATCGGTGATCTCCCTGATCGAGATTAGTCATGAACAGTTCTGCTACAACCAGTATCGGAAAGCTACAAAACACTGGAGGGTTTTCTCCGGCGCCAACAATTGGGAGAGGCTTCGCCTGAATAGGCGCCGGCTCAAGCGAAGCTTGGTATGGAGCATGCCATGGAACTGTCCCCATTCTTGTTCGGTCTGTATAAACTCGTCAAGTTCGCCGTGTATCCCTACACCTGGCTCTGCCTCGTAACCGGCGCCCTCGCCGTGCTGACATTCCTGCCCTCTTCGCCGGCCAGGCGAAAATGGATCCGTGCCCTGGCCGTTACGGCCGTGGCCGTCTTGTGGCTGCTCGGTTCGCCGCTCACGGCAACCATTGCGGCGGGCCTCCTGGAAAGCCGGTACGAGCCCTTTGACCGTGCGACCACCGCGCGATTCGATGCGGTCGTCGTGCTCGGCGCAGGCATCGTGGGCAAGGGCAGCCTCCGCCCGGCCGATCAGTTGACCGGACTCAGCATGCAACGCACACTCTGCGGCGTAGACCTGTATGCCGAGGGCCGCGCTCCCAGGCTGGTCTTGACGGGTGGATCCCCCTCGCTGTCCGGGGAAGGCCCGAAGGAAGCCGTCGAGATGCGGCGACTGGCAATCCGGCT